>DAIQOT010000330.1:0-2894 GCA_036787695.1 Solirubrobacterales bacterium
GCGGTTTGGGCATGACTGCGACGGCTTTGGGTTTGCGTGGGGGCATGATTAGCGGATCTGGACCAGGTGCGGGTTGCCGTCGAGGCCGAGGGTCTTGCGGCCTGCGGGGGTGATGTCGAAAGGCGTCGGCGACACGCCCGGGCGGCTCGGCGCGTCGGCGGCCGAGGAAGTCCTGGCCGCCTTCGAGAAAGCCGCGGCCGGGGTGCTCGGCCCCGGACTCGGCCGCGACGAGGACTCGCTGGCGCTCGTCCGCGAGGTGGCCCCGCGGATCGAGGCGCCGCTGGTGATCGACGCCGACGGCCTGAACGCCTTCGCCGGCCAGCTCGACCGGCTCGCCGCCCGCAAGGAACCGACCGTCCTCACCCCGCACGCGGGGGAGCTCGGCCGCCTGCTCCAGCGCGAGTCGTCGGAGATTGGCGACCACCGCATCGCCGCCGCCAAGGAAGCCGCCGCCTGGAGCGGCGCAGTCGTCGTGCTGAAGGGCGACGACACGATCGTCACCGACGGCGAGCGGGTCGCCGTCAACGCGGTCTCGGCGCCGGGGCTGGCGACGGCGGGCAGCGGCGACGTCCTCTCGGGGATGACCGCGGCGCTCCTCGCCCGCGGGCTCGAGCCCTTCGCGGCGGCCTGCGCCGCGGTGTTCGCCCACGCCCGCGCCGGCCAGGAGGCGGCGCGCCGCGTCGGCCTGGTCGAGTCGGTGATCGCCGGCGACGTGATCGCCGCGATCCCGGCGGGACTGCGGCCCGCCGATCGGGTCGAATAACCTCGTTCGCCTGTGAAGACCGCCGCCGAGATCATGGATCGCGACGCCGCCAGCGTCACTCCCGACGACGACGCGCGGGCGGCGATCGACCTGCTCTCGAAGACCGACCAGGGCGCCGTGGCCGTGGTCGACGCGGACCGCAAGGTCGTCGGCATCGTCAGCGAGTCCGACCTGATCCTCGCCGACGAGCAGTCCGACCTGCACCTGCCGCACTACCTCAACATCATGGGTGGGATCGTCTTCATCGGCTCGATGAAGGGCTTCGAGAAGCGGCTCGAAAAAGCGTTCGCGACGAAAGTCTCCGAGCTGATGACCGCCGACCCGATCGTCGTCCGCACCTACGAGGCGGCCGACCGGGTGGCGAAGAAAATCGCCGACCACCATCACAACCACCTGCCGGTGGTCGACGAGGACGGACGGCTGGCGGGCATGGTCACCCGCGCCGACGCGCTCGCCGCGGTCGTCGACGACCTCGACGGCGAGTAGGGGACCGTGGAGCGGGCGATCGCCCGGATCGACCTCGGCGCCGTGCGCGCCAACTGTGAACGGCTGCGGTCCGAGCTGGGGGAGGCGCGGCTCTGCGCGGTGGTGAAGGCCGACGGCTACGGCCACGGCGCCGACCAGATCGCCGAGGCCGCGCTGGCCGGCGGCGCCTCGTCCTTCGCCGTCGCGACCGCCGGCGAGGCGAAGCTGATCGGCCGCCGCTTCCAGCACGTGCCGCTGCTGACGATGGGGGCGCTCGGGGTCGAGGAGCTCGACACGGTGCTCGCCGCCGGCTCCGAGGTCGCGGTCTGGGGCGAGGACTTCCTGGCGGTCCTCGCCGACCGGGCCCGGGCGAGCGGGCGGCCCGCCCGAGTCCACCTCAAGTTCGACAGCGGCATGGGCCGGCTCGGCACCTTCGACCCCGGCGAGGTGCTCGCCCTGGCGCGCGCCTGCGACGCCGACCCGCACCTCAAGCTGGCCGGGGTCTGGACCCACTTCGCCACCGCCGACGAACCCGACGACGACGAGGGGTACTTCTTCGAGCAGCTCGACCGCTTCGAGCCGGTCGCCGCCGCGGTCCGCGCCGAGCACCCCGGCGTCACCGTCCACGCCGCCAACAGCGCCGCCGTCTTCCGCTCGGAGCGCTCGCACTTCGACATGGCCCGCTGCGGCGTCGCGATCTACGGCCTCGACCCGTTCCAGGACGACCCGCGCTCGCGCGGCCTCGAGCCGGCGCTTTCGCTGCGCTCCTACGTCGCCGCGGTGAAGCGCTTCTCTGCCGGGCAGAGCGCCGGCTACGGCCGCCGCTGGCGCGCAGCCGAGGACACCTGGGTCGGCGTCGTCCCGCTCGGCTACGGAGACGGCGTGCGGCGGGCGCTGTCCGGCGACTGCGACGTCCTCGTCGGCGGCCGCCGGTACCCGCTGGTCGGCACGATCTCGATGGACAACCTGACGATCGACCTCGGCTCGGAGACGGAGGTAGAGCCAGGGGCGGAGGCGGTGCTGATCGGCCGCCAGGGCGAGGAGGAGATCCGCGCCGAGGAGATCGCCGCCCGCCTCGCGACGATCAACTACGAGGTCACCTGCGGGATCACCGCCCGCGTGCCCCGCGTCCCCGGGGAGAGCCGGTGAGCGCCGCGCCCCCCGCCGGCCCGCGCCACGCTGCGGAGGACGCCGCTTGAGCCTCGCCGACGACCTCCGCGCCGCGCCGCTCCCGGCGGCGGCGATCGCCGCGCTGGACGGGGGAGAGGGCATCTGGGTCGCCGGTGGGGCCGTCCGCGACGCGGCGCTCGGCCGCCCGGTCACCGACCTCGACCTCGCCGTCGCCGGCGACCCCGGCACCGTCGCCAAGGCGCTCGGCCGGGCGCTGAAGGAGCACGCTTTCGAGCTTTCCGCCGAGTTCGGCACCTGGCGCGTCGTCGCTCCTTCGCGCGGCTGGCAGGTCGACGTGACGGTGCTGCGCGGCGATTCGATCGAGGCGGACCTGGCGGCGCGGGACTTCACCGTCGGCGCCGTCGCCGTGCCGCTCGCGGCGGGGGAGGCGATCGACCCTTTCGACGGGCTCGTCGATCTCGAACGCGGGGTGCTGCGCGCAGTCGGCCCGCGCAGCTTCGAGGAGGACCCGCTGCGGCTCCTGCGCGCCGCCCGC
>DAIQOT010000140.1:0-9811 GCA_036787695.1 Solirubrobacterales bacterium
GGAGCCGAGGTCGAGAGAAGGGACCCGCCTGTCAGGCTCGTCGGATGAGCATCAGCCGCGCCGAGCTGGAGGCGTTCCGGGGAGCGACGCTGCCCGATCTGATCGGCCCCGGCCTCAAGCTGCTCTTCGTCGGCGTCAACCCAGGGCTGCGGACCGTCGCGATGCAGGCGCAGTTCGCCTTCCGCGGGAACCGCTTCTACCCGGCGCTGTTTCGGGCCGGCATCGTCGACCGCCTGATCGACGCCTCGGCCGGTCTCGACGACGCCGATCGGGAGCACCTCCTCGGCCGGGGCGTCGGGATCACCAGCCTCGTCGCGGGCGCCACCGCGAGGGCCGACGAACTGGAGGACGAGGAACTGGTCGCCGGGGCCGCGGCGCTCGAGGTCAAGGTCGCTCAGCTACAGCCGGCCGTCACCGCGATCCTCGGGGTGACGGCGTATCGCGTCGCCTTCGCCCGACCGCGCGCGGCGCTCGGCCGCCAACCGGAGACGATCGCGGGACGTCAGCTCTGGATCGTCCCGAACCCGAGCGGGCGAAACGCCCACGCTCCGTTGCCGGTCCTCGCCACGACCTATCGGGAGGCGGCGGTCGCGGCGGGCATCGTCCCGTACTCGTGAGCGGGCGGCTACCGCGGTAAGGACCAGGCACCGGAGTCTTTGGAGACCCTGTGCGCGGCGATCCCAGCGGTGACGATGATCGCCAGCGAGAGCGACGTCGCGGCGCCCATCGTCAGCAGGCGGATGAGTAGCGCCCCGACCATCGCGCCCACCGTGAACGCGACGATCGCCAGTCCGCGCCGGACGACGGCGGGATCGTCCCAGCCTTTCTCCCGTTCGATCAGGGCCCCGGTGATCGTGAAGGTGAGCGAGACGGTGACCAGGTCCGGGACCTTCAGGAAGCGGATCAGCGCGAGCTGCGTCCCCATCGAGATCGCCAGCAGCACCAGTAGCGCGTCCTGGACCCCGAGCGCGAAGTGGCCGCCGGTGACGAACGCCGCGATCGTCACCGCGGTCGCCAGCACCGTCTTGATCGCCAACACGTTGCGGACGGCCAGCCCGCGATGCGACCCGGCGATTCGACAGGCGTGGCCGCCGAGCAGCGCGCCGATCACGAAGCCACCGAGGGCGACGGCGGGCGTCGCCACGTCGAAGCCGGTCACGCCGGCGCCGGCGAGCCCCAGGAACACCAGGTTGCCGGTCACGGTGGCGCAGAAGACGTGCCCCAGCCGGAGGATGCTGGTCGCGTCGACGATCCCCGCGAGCACCGTCAAAGCCAGGAGCAGAGCCGGAAGCGGCCCGTCCAGATCGTCGATGAGCGCGCGCCGAAATCGGCCCTCGGCACTTACCGCGCTCGCTTCGTCCGGCTGCGTCACGGGCTCGCAGGGAATCTGATGAACGGGACACTCGCCCAGATACTGGACGAATGGCCTAGTCAGTTATCGAACCCTCGTCCGTTTTAACAACTTTCCGCCGGAGGTCGAAAAACCCGTTTGTAGAGTCGCCGCCGATGTCCGGCCGGGGAACGAGAAAAGTCATCGTCGCGCTCATCTCGGCGATCGGGCTGGTCGCCGCTCTCGCCTCCGCCTCCCCGGCCGCCGCCGAAGACTTCCTCTCCGGCTACGTCACCAACGAAGAATCCCCGTCGCTGACGAAATTCGACACGACGACGAACGAAGGGGTCGAAACGGTCGGAGACGAAATCGGGGAGCCGGCGTCGATCGTGATGCCCGCCGACGGGTCGAGCTTCTTCGCCACCGAATCCTGCGACGCGCTGGAAAACAACGGTGGCACGTTGCTCCACGTGTCGCTCGAAGGGAACATCCTGGGCCGGATCGAGCTCGCCTCGGAAAGCTGCATCAAGAAGATCGCGATGTCGTCGAAGGCCGACGTCGGCGACAGCGGCGAAACGGTGTGGGCGGTGATCGGCGACGAGGCCGTCCCGGTCGACTCGGCCGACGGATCGGTCGGCAGGGCGATCGTCCCGCCGGCCTCATGCCCGAGCGGGTGCGTCGGCGAGCAGGTGATCGACTACGTCAACGACGTCGCCCTGTCGCCGGACGGCAACACGCTCTACGTGCTCTACACCGAAAAGACGATCAGGGCGGCGCCGGAAGAGATCCTCGAAACGTACATCGACAAGCTCGTCACCTACGAAGTCGGCGGCGCCTCCGCGGTGCAGGTGACCGAACCGACCTTCGTCGCGATCTCGGAAGGCAAATCGATCGCGGTCAGCGGGAACGGCCGCAAAGCCTTCATCTCGAGCAGCCTCTGCGCCATACACCAGCTCTGCACGAGCGACCTCACGACCTTCGAACTCGGACCCGACCCCAACCCGAACACCCAACAGAGCCAAAACGTCGACCTGACCGAGGGAGGGCAGGTCCTCCAGATGCCCGACGAAAATTACCTCTGGGTCGCGCAGGACCCGGGGACGTTGATCAAGGGCGAAGCGGCGGAGGTCTTCGAAACCGACACCGGGCCACCGTACTCGTCCTTCTTCCGCGAATTCGACCTCAACGACCCGATCGCGTTGGCCACCGTCCCCGACGAAGGAAGCATCTACGTCGGGTTCCACGACCGCTCGTCGATCGCGGCGCTGACCGTCAACGGGGAAACGGAAATCCCGGTCGGGGAAGGGCCGGTCGGCGGGATCGTGCTGACGCCCGCGCAGGCGCCCGACGCCAAGCTCACTGTGCACCCCGCGGGGTTGAACCAGTCGACCAAGTTCGACGCCTCCGAATCGACGATCACCTGCGACGCGCAGCAATGCAGCGAAATCGCCGAATACAAGTGGAACTTCGGCGACGGCTCCGAAGAAACCACGACGGTGCCGACCACCGAACACACCTACCGGTCGGCGGGGCCGTTCGAAGCGTCGGTCACCGAGGTCTCCTCCTACGGCGTCTCGACCGAACTGATCACCAGCGGCCATCAGGTCACGGAGGACGGCGGCCCGCAGGCGCGAGCGGCGGTGACCGTGACCTTGCCGGCCCTCGTCACCCGCGCCTCCGGGCCGACCCGGCTCGGCGGCTCGATCACCGACACGCTGATCCTCACCGAAGGGCAGGGGCAGAGCGGCGGCGCGGTCGAATTCCGCGTCTACGGTCCCGACGACACCACCTGCCAGGCCCCCGCGCTGGAAAGCACGACGGTGCCGGTAAACGGCGACGGCGAATTCACCTCGCCCGCCTACACGCCGACCGAACTCGGCACCTACCGCTGGACCACGAACTACGTCGACGGCTCGGGCGACCCGCCGGCGCTCGGCAACTGCGGTGACGCCGAAGAGTCGACCGAAGTCATCAAGGCCTTGCCGACGGTCCCCGGTGTCGCCTCCCCCGGGGTGGTCATCGGCGGCCAGGTCTCCGACAAAGCGGAAGTGACCGGCGGCGCCCACCCGACCGGGACGATCGACTTCGCGCTCTACGCCCCCGGCGACGTCAACTGCACCGGGACCCCGGTCTTCACCGATTCGAGCGGGCTCGGCGAAAATGATCCGCTCGAACCCGACGTGGCGACCTCGGCCACCTTCGCGCCGACGCGGGCGGGCCGGTACCGCTGGATCGCGTCCTACTCCGGCGACGCGGACAACGAAGCGGTGCCGGGCACCTGCAACTCGGCGAACCAGGCGGTCTCGATCGGCAAGGCCACTCCGACCATCGCCACCCACGCCTCGCCCGACGTGCGGGTGCCCGAAGGACTGGTCTTCGACGTCGCGACCGTGTCCGGCGGCTACGAAGAGTCGGGGACGGTCGGCTTCGCGCTCTACGGCCCGCTCGACCCGACCTGCGAAGGCGGCCCGGTGTTCACGGCGACCGCCGAACTCGGCGCCGACGGCACCGCCACCTCCCCCGATTTCGCGCCGGGGAAAATCGGCGAATACCACTGGGTCGCGACCTACGGCGGCGACGTCGACAACAACCGCGTCGCCGGCAATTGCGGTGACGCGAACGAGTCGGTCACGGCGGGCAAGGCGACGCCGGGCTTCGAGACGAGGGCGGTCGAACGGGTGACGATCGGCGGGGAAATCTCCGACACGGCGATCCTCTCCGGCGGCCACGCCCCGACCGGCACGGTCTCCTTCGCGCTCTATGGGCCCGATGACGCGACCTGCTCCGGCACGCCGCTCGCCACCGACTCGGCGACGGTCCAAGGGAACGGCAGCGTCCAGTCGACGCCGTTCACCGCCGTCGTGCCGGGCGCCTACCGCTGGGTCGCCGAATACTCCGGCGACGCCGAAAACGAACCGGCGGCGGGGACCTGCGGGGACGAAGGCGAGACCTCGGTCGTCGCCAAGGCGACGCCGACGCTCGGCACCACCGCGACCGCCGAAGTCGGGCTCGGCGGGCAGATCGCCGCGACGGCGAGCGTCGGCGGCGGGCACGGGCCGACCGGGACGGTGACCTTCGATCTCTTCGCTCCCGACGACGCCACCTGCACCGGCTCGCCGGTGTTCACCGCCACGGTCCCGCTCGGGGCCGACGGGAGCGCCTCCTCGGGCGCCTTCACCCCGATCGCCGCCGGCGCCTACGCCTGGCGCGCCACCTACTCCGGCGACGACTTCAACGACTCGGTCACCGGCGCCTGCGGGCCGAGCTCGAACGTGATCGCGCCGTCCCCGCCGCCGAGCCCGCCGGCCGGCTCGCAATCGAGCCCGCCGCCGTCCTCGCCGGCCTCGCCGTCGCCCGAGGCCGACCTGAGCGTGAAGCTGAGCGCGCCGAAGCGGGGCCTCGTCGGCAAGGAGCTGACCTACAAGATCGCGGTCGCCAACGACGGCGACCTGGCGGCCGGAGCGGTCGAGCTGAACGTCCGCCTCGGCGGGGCTCGAGCCGAGATCAAGAAGGCCAAAGGACCCGCCTGCAAGGGCGACCGCGCCGTGACCTGCAAGCTGGGCTCGCTCGCCCCCGGGAAGAAGGTCGAGGTCGAGATCACCGTGCTCCCCAAGGCCCTCGGCCGCCTCACCTTGACCGGCACCGTCGACGGGGCCGGCGCCGACGCCGCGCCTGGCAACGACCGCGCCGCAGACACCATCCGGATCGCCGCCCGCCACCGCTAGCCCTCGCCGCGGCGGCGCTCACCGCCGGCGGCGCCTTGTCCTCCCGGTCCGCGGCTTACCGCACTCGGGTCTGCTCGACGTTCGACCGGTGGGGCCCGCTTGCCTGCCACTCGAAGCCCGGGCCCAGGCGCGGGTCGTCCGGCTCCTCGCCTCGACGCAGCGCGTCGATGTAGGCGCGGTCGGCGGCCAGGCGGGCGATGATCTCGGGGCCTTCGGCGACGGCGCCGTGGCCGGGGATCACGACGTCGACGTGGGTGACGGCCTCGGCGAGTAGGTCGTGCGCCGCTTCGTAGGCGCTCATCTGATCGGTCTGGCTCGGATCGAAGATCGGGATCAGGACGTCGGAGAGCATGTCGGCGGCGAGCAGGACGCGACGGTCGGCGAGGAGGACCGCGGCGTGGCCGACGGCGTGCGCGTGGTGCTCGATGAGCTCGCCGGGCACCGGGCCGCCGTCGGCGGGCAGCGGGGTGACGAGGGCGACGAGCTCGAGCGGGACGCCCGACGCCTGCTCCGCCGCCATCGCCTGGCCTCGGTCGCGGGCTTCGTCGGCACGGCGGGCGCAGGCGGCGGTGGCGTAGCGGGGGACGTCGCCGAGCCGGGCGTGCCAGAGCAGGTGGTCGAAGTGGGGGTGGGTGGAGAACCCGGCGACCACCGGGGCGTCGAGGTGGTCGAGGTCATCGGCCAGTTCCTCCAGCTCGGAGCCGTGGATGCCGGGATCGACGACGACCAACCCGTCGTCCCCGCGCACGACGATCGAGTTGGTCCACATCCACTCGCTCTGCCGGACCCAGACTCCGTCGGCCACCTCGGTCAGCATCGGTCGCTCCCTCTCAGCGCCCGCTCGGCGCGATGTTGTGGTTGAGGTGAAAGACGTTGTCGGGATCGTAGGCGTCCTTGACGGCGGTCAGGCGGGCGCGCTGAGGGGCCGAGTAGGCGCGGCGCACGCCCGCCGCGCCCTCGTCGCCGAGCGCGTTGACGTAGGCGCCGGCGGCGAACGGCTCGAGCTTGGCGGCCGTCGCCCGCGCGGCGCTCATCCGCGCGTCGTCCTCGTCGGGATCGGTCCACCTCGCCGCGGCGACGTACTCGAAGCGCGTGCGGCGGTGGCTGAATGCGGTGGCGCCCTCGTCGACGTCGGCGATCGCGCCGCCGTAGGCCTGGAGACTGGCGGCGGGCACCGTCGGGTCGGTCGGGTCGCGGTCGAGTAGCGCGCCGATCGCGCCGTCGCTCAGCTCGGGCAGGTAGTGGCCCTTCCAGTAGCGCCGGTAGGAGTGGCCCTCGGTGTTGTCGTCGCGGGTCTGCAGCGCCAGGTAGGAGAGCTCGCCGACCGCCTCGGCGTCGGGCTCGCCGATCGAGCGCAGCGCCGGCAGCAGCACGCGGCCCGCCTCCGGGTCGCCGACCCACACGTAGCCGAGGGTGACGGTGTCGCCCGAGAGCTCGGCGGTGAGGGTCGCCTGGCGGGGCGCCGCCGCGGCGAGGTCGCGCCAGCCGCGCATCGGGCCGGCGGCGCGAGCCAGCGGGAAGGTCAGGTCGGCGACCAGGGCGCGGGTGCCGACGGCGTGCAGCCGGAATTCGAACTCGACGACGATCCCGAAGTTGCCGCCCCCGCCGCGCAGGCCCCAGAAGAGGTCGGGGTGCTCGTCGGCGGACGCGCGCACGATCTCGCCGGCGGCGGTGACGACGGTGAAGGACTCGACGTTGTCGCAGGTGAGGCCGTGTCGCCGGGCCAGCCATCCCATCCCGCCACCGAGCGTCAGGCCGCCGACGCCGGTGTGGGAGACGTTGCCGGCCGTCGTCGCCAGGCCGAAACGTTGGGCCGCGCGGTCGAGGGCTCCGAGCATCGCGCCGCCCTGCACTTCCGCCCGTCGCCTGACCGGGTCGACGGTGACGGCATCGAGACCGGTGAGGTCGATCATCAGCCCGCCGTCGGGGACGGAGAGCCCGGCGATGTTGTGGCCGCCACAGCGGACGCCGATCTCGAGGTCGCGCTCGCGGGCGACGCGGATCGCCGTGACGACGTCGTCGACCGAGGCGGGCCGCGCGATCAGCGCGGGGCGGTGGTCGATCATCCCGTTCCAGACCGACCGGGCGGCGTCGTAGCCGCTGTCGCCGGGGGTGAGGACGAGGCCGTCGAAGTTGGGGAGGCTGGTGGGGTGCTGCGCCGTGGTCGTCATGCAGCGAGCTTTCCACCAACTGGTCCCCGTTGTAAGGTCCAATTTCATGCCACGTTCGCGGACCAATTTGTCGCCGGTCTCGGAGCTCGCGATCGAGCTGGACCGCGGCGCCGACGATGCGCTGCACCGCCAGATCGAGGTGTCGATCCGCGAGCGGATCCGCTCCGGCGCGCTACCCGCCGGCATCGCGCTGCCGCCGACCCGCGCTCTCGCCGCCGAGCTCGGCGTCACCCGAGGGGTCGTCGTCGAGGCCTACGCGCAGCTCGTCGCCGAGGGGTACCTGACCAGCCGCGGCGGGGGCTACACCCAGGTGTCGGCCGCGGCGAGCGTGGCACCCTCGACGGCCGCGGCGCCGACGGCCGCACCGCCGTCATCCGCGCTGCCGTCGGCGACGGCAGCGTCGTCGAGGATCGCGCCGTCACTCCCGCCGGCCCGCCCGCGCGCGGCGGAGCCGATCGTCGACTTCGGCTACGGCCGCGCGAACCTCGCCGCCTTCCCGCGCGCCGCCTGGCTCCGTTCGGTGCGCCGGGTCCTCACCGAGACGCCCGACGAACGCCTCGGCTACCTCGACGGCCGCGGCGCGGTCGAGCTGCGGACGGAGCTCGCCGCCTACCTCAACCGGGTGCGGGGCACCAACGCCACCGCCGAGACGATCGTCATCACCAACGGGTACGCCCAGGCGGTCTCGCTGCTGCTCGGGGTGCTCGCCGCCGGGGGCGCGACGACGGTGGCGGTCGAGGATCCGTCGGCCTCCGACGACGCCCGCCCGATCGCCGATGCGCTCGGCATGAAGGTGGTCGGCGTGCCGGTCGGCGACGACGGCGTGCGGGTCGACGCGCTGGCGGGCCTCGACGCCGACGCCCTGGTCCTCACCCCCTCGCACCAGTGGCCGACGGGCGGCGTGCTCTCGCCGGCGGCGCGCGCCGAGGTGCTGGCCTGGTCGCAGCGAACCGGCGCGCTGGTGGTCGAGGACGACTACGACGCCGAGTACCGCTACGACCGCGCGCCGATCGGCGCGATCCAGGGCCTCGACCCCGACCGCGTCGCCTGCGCCGGGACCGCGAGCAAGACGCTCGCGCCCGGCTTCCGGCTCGGCTGGATCGTCCTGCCGCCGCTGCTGGTCGAGCCCTTCGCCGAGGCCAAGCTGCTCGCCGACCGCGGCTCGCCGATCCTCGACCAGCTCACCTTCGCCGACTTCCTCTCGCGCGGCGAGTTCGACCGCCACCTGCGGCGCATGCGCCCCGTCTACCGCTCCCGCCGCGACGCGCTCCTCGCGGCGCTGGCCGAGCATCTGCCCGAGCTGGAGCCGGCCGGGATCGCCGCCGGGCTGCACCTGGTCGCGTGGCTGCCCGACGATCTCGACGAGGCCGAGGTGATCGCGGCCGCCGCCCGCGAGGGGGTCGCCGTCGCCGGCGTCTCGCCCTACCGGCTCTCACCGGCGCCGCGCGGGGGGCTCATCTTCGGCTACTCGAACCTCGAAGAGCGTCGGATCGCCGACGGGATCGAGCGCCTGGCTAGGGCCGTTGCGGAGGGATCAGCTCGAACCGGCCGCCGCAGTCCGGGCAGGGGCCTTTGATCGCGGCGATCATCCCCGGCCCGTCGGTGGTGGCGAAATGGCGCCCGCAGCCGTCGCATGCGATCACATCGAGCGCCTCCGGACGGCCTTGCGTGGGAGCACGTCCGCTCGGTCCGCCGCCTTTGCCCGTCTCGGGCCGAAGGCTCATGCAGCCACCTCCGAAGGCGACGGAGAGTGAACGGATACGGAAGGCGGCATCGTGGACTCCTCGGACTGGCCTACAGGTCCAGAAGTCACGTCTTGCTGCCGACTAGCGCGCCGACATCAGTGATGCCCTCCACGTCCGACAGTAGCGGAGTGGAGGGCAACCGACGCTGTTAAATCCCCGCTTCTTTGCGGAGCCGTGCGGAGATTTCCTCGACTTCGCCCGGTTCCGGACCGGGGGAGAAGACCGCCGGCTGGGCCGGGAGGTCGTGGGCGACCGAGCCCTCGGGGTGGAGCTCCTCGGCGACTTCCAGCTCCTCGCCGGTTTCCGGGTGCGGGCCGTTGAAGACCGCGGCGAGCTGTTTGAAGTCGTCCGGCGACCAGCGGTAGAGCTTCAGGTGTTCGCCGCGTTTGATGTGCGGCTGGCACTCGGGGATTTTGTCGGTCGGGATCCGCGGCGAGGGGAACAGTTTCATCATGTCGGCCCCGGTCAGGTTCTCCAGCGCGCGGGCGTAGGCGACCTGGTGGACGCCGCCGCGGACGAGCAGGTACCCGGTCAGCGCGCGGGCGACCGGGTGGTCGACCATCTCGTAGACCTTCAGCTTGTTGTTGCGGGCGCCGGTCTCGAGGAAGAAGTTCCAGGTCAGGTCGCCGATCAGGTCACCGGTGGCGTTGACGTAGTCGCCATTCCACGGCTTGCCCATCGAGTCCTGGACGAGCGCCGAGGCACCGCCGGCGAGGAACTGCTGGGTGTTCGGCGCGTCTTTGACGCCTTTCAGCGCGCCTTTTTTCGGTTTCGCTTTGGCGGCACCGGTCAGCATCGTGTTGATCGCGGTCGAGACGAGCTCGATGTGGCCGAACTCCT
>DAIQOT010000331.1:0-2859 GCA_036787695.1 Solirubrobacterales bacterium
CCGCAGGGCTGCGTCGCGGCGGTCGGCTCGGGCTCCGAGCGGCGCCTGCTGGAGATCCACACCGAGCCGCTGGAGCCGGTCTCGACGGTCGGCTCGGGGGACGCTTTCGTCGCCGGATACGTCGCCGCCCGCTACGAAGGACGGAGCGAGGAGGAGTGCCTCGCCTACGGTGTCGCCTGCGGCGCCGAGTCGACCCAGCACTTCGGCGCGGGGACCGTCGACCGCAATCAGGTCGAGCGACTGCTGGGGGGCGTCTCCGTGCTCGATTTGGAGGTCCCGGCCGAAGTGTAGGCTGACTGGTTCAACGCCAGCCCTGGAGGTCACCCTTGGAAATCGAAATTGGCCGCGGTAAGAAAGGGCGGCGCGCTTACGGATTCGACGACGTAGCGATCGTTCCTTCGCGCCGCACGCGGGACCCTGATGACATCGATATCACCTGGACCCTTGGTCCCTACCGTTTCGACCTGCCCTTGCTCGCCTCCGCCATGGACGGCGTGGTCTCTCCCCAGACCGCTGCCCTGACGAACCAGCTCGGCGGTCTCGGCGTCCTCAACCTTGAGGGAATCTGGAGTCGCTTCGAGAACGCCGAGGAGCGGCTCGAGGAAATCTCCGCCGCGCCGAAGCACGAAGCGACGCGGATCATGCAGGAGGTCTACGCCGAGCCGGTCAAGCCGGAGCTGATCGCCCAGCGGATCGAGGAAATCAAGGCGACGGGCGCCGTCGTCAGTGGTTCGCTCACGCCGCAGAAAGTGCGCGACTACTACGAGGCAGCGATCGAGGCGGGCCTCGACATCCTCGTCGTCCAGGGCACGGTGATCTCGGCCGAGCACGTCTCGACCACGGTCGAGCCGCTGAACCTGAAGGAGTTCATCGCCGAAGTGTCGGTGCCGACGATCGTTGGCGGCTGCGCCTCGTACTCGACCGGCCTGCATCTGATGCGGACCGGCGCGGTGGGCGTCCTCGTCGGGGTCGGTCCGGGCGCTGCCTGCACCACCCGCGGCGTGCTCGGGATCGGCGTCCCGCAGGCGACGGCGATCGCCGACGTGGCGGCCGCCCGTGCCCAGCACATGCTGGAGACCGGCGAATACGTGAACGTGATCGCCGACGGCGGCATGCGCACCGGCGGCGACGTCTCCAAGGCGATCGCGATGGGTGCCGACGCGGTGATGATCGGCTCGCCGCTCGCCCGCGCCAAAGAGGCACCCGGTCGCGGCTTCCACTGGGGGATGGCGACGTTCCATCCCTCGCTGCCGCGCGGCACGCGCGTCTCGACCAAGCAGGACGGGACGATGGAGGAGATCCTCCTCGGCCCGGCCCAGGAGAACGACGGCACCTTCAACCTGATGGGAGCGCTGAAAACCTCGATGGCCACCTGTGGCTACGAGGACATCCGTTCCTTCCAGCGGGCCGAGGTGATGGTCGCTCCGGCGCTTATGTCGGAGGGCAAGAAGCTGCAGAACGAGCAGCACGTCGGCATGGGTTCGAACGGTCGCGCGGCGGTCGCCGCCGGCGTCGCCGTCTCGGACGACTAGGAACACGAGTGATCGAGAGGCAGGGATGACGGAGCCCGTTGTCGATTCCATCGACGGCAAGTCGGCGGTCGTCCCTGCCGATCAGATCCCGGCGAGCGAGGTGCCGGCGACCGAGGAGGTCCTGGTCCTCGACTTCGGTGGGCAGTACTCGCAGCTGATCGCCAGGCGGATCCGCGAATGCGGGGTGTTCGCCGAGCTGCTGCCGGCGAACGCCGACGTCGAGCGGATCAAGGCGCGCGAACCGAAAGCCCTGGTGCTGTCGGGCGGCCCGGCCTCGGTCTACGAAGACGGGGCGCCGCCGTTCCCGACCCAGCTGCTCGATCTCGACATCCCGCTGCTGGGCATCTGTTACGGCATGCAGGCGATGGCCCTGGCGCTTGGCGGGACGGTCGAAGGCGCCGAGGCGGGCGAGTTCGGCCGCACCGAGCTGACCCTGCGCGAGGACGGCGGCCGGTTGCTGGGCGGCCTGCCCGAGGAGCAGAACTGCTGGATGAGCCACCGCGACATCGTCCGCGCGGCGCCCGAGGGCTTCACCCCGCTGGCGTCCTCGCCGAGCTCCCCGGTCGCCGCCTACGAGCATTCCGAGCGCGGCCTCTACGGCATCCAGTTCCACCCCGAGGTCGTCCACACGCCCTACGGGACCGAGATCCTCACCCGCTTCCTCCGCGACGTCGCCGGCTGCACCGAGCAGTGGAGCGCCGCCTCGGTGATCGAGGAACAGGTCGAGAAGGTCCGCGCCCAGGTCGGCGACGGCCGGGTCATCTGCGGTCTCTCCGGCGGGGTCGACTCCTCGGTCGCCGCGCTGCTCGTCCACAAAGCGGTGGGGGAGCGGTTGACCTGCATCTACGTCGACCACGGGATGATGCGGCTGAACGAGACCGAGCAGGTGGTCGCGACCTTCGCCCAGTTCGGCATCCCGCTGATCGCGGTCGACGCCGAAGAGCGCTTCCTCGCCAAGCTCGCCGGGGTCGACGAGCCGGAGCGCAAGCGCAAGATCATCGGCGAGGAGTTCATCCGCGTCTTCGAGGAGGAGGCGTCGAAGCTCGACGACGTCGGCTACCTGGTCCAGGGAACGCTCTACTCGGACGTGATCGAGTCGGGCGGCACCGACCACGCGGCGACGATCAAGTCCCATCACAACGTCGGCGGCCTGCCCGAGGACTTCGACTTCGACCTGGTCGAGCCGCTGCGGATGCTGTTCAAGGACGAGGTGCGCGCGGTCGGCGCCGAGCTCGGGCTGCCCGAGCGGATGGTCTGGCGCCAGCCCTTCCCGGGGCCGGGCCTGGCGATCCGCATCGTCGGCGGCGAGGCGACCAAGGAGCGCCTC
>DAIQOT010000141.1:0-9789 GCA_036787695.1 Solirubrobacterales bacterium
TGCCCCGTCGATACCTCGCGACCATCGGCACGACGGCCGCAAGCAGCACAAACCCGCCCTGGAACCAGTACTGCCATGACAGGCCAAGCGACAGGAAGTTAAGTGCGCTCGTCACGACTTCCAGCAGCAGGTAATTTTTTTCCTGCTTGACCGGCCCGATGAGTTCTCCGGTGGCGGCGCCGAAAATGTCTTTTTTCAGCGGTTCCGTGAGGAATTCTTCGGCGATTTCTTTCTGGAGGCCGCCGTTCGTGGCGGTGGTCGGCGAGTACTTTTTCGTGACTTTTTTCCAGCTCGCGGCCGAGTTGTCGGCTTCAAGCGCTTTCTGCGCTTCTTCGACTTCTTTTTTGTTTTCGTTCACGACGACGCGAACGTCACGCGTTGGTTTTTTCGTGTACTGCGTCGCCTTTTCTTTTTCGTAATATTCCTTGACTGCTTCTTCGCTCGGCGGCGGCGCCTGTTTCGTGATTTTTTCCTGAATTTTGGTCGAGATCAGCTGAAGTTCGATCCGTTCCGTCACTTCTTCTTCGGTGAAGTGGTCTTCTTTCAGGAATTCCTGGAAGGCTTTTTCGGTTTTGAAGCTTTCTTTTTTGACTTTGGCGAGTTCGGTTTCGACTTCTTTCTTCGTCAGTTCGATCCCGAGTTCTTCCGCCTCACCAAAGATCCAGGCCTTGTTGAGGAGTTCGCCGATCGCCGCGGTGTGAAGTTCTTCGCCTTTTTTGGAGGTCGGCTTGGGGGCTTTTTTCGCGCCCGACTGAGCCTCCTGCTGGGCCAGGGAAGTCTTGTAGGCCGCTTCGGAGATGTGGCCGATCTCGCTGGGGACGTTGGTCACCAGGGCGATGTCGCCGGAGGGGACACCCTTCTTGCCGAGACCCTGCGCTACCGCGAAGACGACGAACAGGGCGATGAAGACCACGCCGAAGAAGACGAGCCCGAATCGCTGCGCCCCTTTCGAGCCGCCGCGACCTTTGCCGCCGGTTTTCTGGGCTGCCGATTTTTTGGCGCCCCCGCCACGTTTATTTCGCCCCGATTTGGCTCCCACCGCGCGGCAGCATAGTGGAACTAACTCAAAGAAGCCTGAAGGGTCACGCGGCGGCGGGCTCGGCGGCGCGTTTCGCGTCGCGAAGCCCGATGGCGAGCGCCAGGACAGCCGCCAGGCGTTCGTCCGGGTCGCCCGGGACCCGCAGCGAGGCGGCCTGCTCGCGCCATTCGTAGAGCGCTCCCTCGACCTGCTCGGAGAGCACGCCCGAACCGACCGAGTCGAGCTCGACCCCGGTCACGGTCAGTTTTCCGCCGCGGAACTCGACGCTGCGCGCGCCCGCCAGCCCGAGCTCGATCCGCGCCTGCTGCAGTTTGAGCAGGTTCTCGGCCTGCGCCGGCAGCTGGCCGAAGCGGTCGTCGAGCTCGTCGCGGATCTGCCGCAGCTGGCCCGGCTCGCGCGCCGCGACGATCCGGCGGTGGATGTCGATCTTCGCCGCCTCGAAGGGCACGAACGTCGCCGGCAGATAGGCGTCGACCGGGACGTCGAGGCGGACCGGCTCCGGCGCCTCCTCGTATTGACCGTCGTCTCCCCCGGCCTCGGCCACCGCCTCGTCGATCATCTGGCAGTAGAGCTCAAAGCCGACCGCGGCGACGTGGCCCGACTGCTCGTCGCCGAGCAGGTTGCCGGCGCCGCGGATGTCGAGGTCGCGCATCGCGATGCGGAAGCCGGAGCCGAGCTCGGTGTGGTCGGCGAGGGTCGAGAGGCGCGCCGCCGCGTCCTCGGTCAGCGCCTCGGCGCTCGGATAGAGCATGTAGGCGTAGGAGGACTCCTTCGAGCGCCCCACCCGTCCCCTGATCTGGTAGGCCTGGCTCAGCCCGAGTTGGTCGGCGCGCTCGACGATCAGCGTGTTCGCGGTCGGGATGTCGAGGCCGGACTCGATGATCGTCGTCGTCACCAGCACGTCGGCGTCGCCGCGCAGGAAGGAGAGCATCGTCTCCTCGAGCGTGTGCTCGTCCATCTGCCCGTGCGCTTCGAGGAAGCGGGCGCCGGGGACGAGCCCGCGCAGGCGCTCGGCGACCTCGAACAGCGAGTCGATCCGGTTGTGGAGGACGAAGGCCTGGCCGCCACGCTCGATCTCCCGCGAGAGTGCTTTTTTGACCAGCGCCTCGTCATAAGGGCCGACGTAGGTGCGGACCGGGCGGCGTCCCTCCGGCGGCGTCTCGATGACGGAGATGTCGCGGAGGCCGGCGAGGCTCATCTGCAGGGTGCGCGGGATCGGCGTCGCCGACATCGCCAGCACGTCGACTTTCAGTTTGATCTGGCGCAGCAGCTCCTTCTGTTTGACCCCGAAGCGCTGCTCCTCGTCGACGATCACGAGGCCGAGGTTCTTCGCCCGCACGTCGCGGGAGAGCAGTCGGTGGGTGCCGATCAGGACGTCGACCTTGCCCTCCTCGAAGTCTTTGAGGACGGCTTTGGTCTCGGCGGCGGAGCGCAGCCGGGAGATGCCCTCGACCCGGAAGGGGAGGTCGGCCATGCGCTCGCGGAAGGTGCCCCAGTGCTGCTGGGCGAGGATCGTCGTCGGCACCAGCATCATCACCTGGAGGCCGTCGGCGGCGGCCTTGACCGCGGCCCGCAGCGCCACCTCGGTCTTGCCGAAGCCGACGTCGCCGCAGACCAGCCGGTCCATCGGCCGCTCCGATTCCATGTCACCCTTGACCGCTTCGATCGCCTCGATCTGGTCGGCGGTCTCGCGGTAGGGGAAGCTCGACTCGAGGTCGATCTGCCACTCGCCGTCGGGCGCGAAGGCGTGGCCTTTGCGCGATTTGCGCTCGGCGTAGAGGTTGAGCAATTCGCCCGCCAGCGCGCCGGCCGCTTTGCGCGCCCGCGCCTTGAGGTTCTGCCAGCGTTTGCCGCCGAGGGCCGACAGCGTCGGTTCGCCGCCCGCGCCGACGTAGCGACTCAGTTTCGCCAGCTGTTCGGTGGGGACGTAGACGCGGTCCTCGCCTTTGTATTCGAGGTAGAGGTAGTCGCGGGTGACGCCGCCGATCTCGCGCGTCTCGAAGCCGGCGAAGCGGGCGACGCCGTGGTCCTCGTGGACGACGTAGTCGCCGACGCGCAGCTCGGAGAAGGCGAGGCGGCCGCGGCTGCCGGCGCCGGTCGCGGGGGTCTCCTCGGCGCGGCGGCGCCGGTGGACGAGGCGGCGGAAGGGATAGACGGCGAGTTTCAGCTCGGGGGCGATAAAGCCCTCGCGCAGGCGCGCCTCGGCGAAGGTGAGCGCCGGGTCGGGGGTGAGGCGGCCGCCTTCGAGGATGCGGACCTCGATCCGGTCGAGCCCGTAGCGGGCGCGCTCGGCCTCCCCCATGCTGTCGAAGGCGACGACGGTGCGGTAGCCGGAGCGGACCAGTTTCTCCAGCTCCGACTCGGCCTCCTTGATCGAGCGGGCGGGGCTCTCGGCGCGGGCGGCGCGGAAGGTCTCGCCCTCGTCGTCGTCGCTGACCGCGGTCAGCGAGAGAGCGGCACGCGCGTTCAGCGGCCCGGCGACGTCGACGTAGAGGCGGCGCGCGTCCTCGTCCTTCATCGAGGTGATCGCGTCCTCCCAGACGTCGCGCAGGGCGGGCTCGACCTCCTCGACCGCGGCGAGGACGACGGCGGCGTTGTCGGGAACGAGGTCGAGCGGCGCGCGGAACTGGTCGAGCGGCAGGAGCTCTCCCAGGTCGGTGGCGGTGCCCTCACCTTTGGCGCTTTCAGCCGCCTCGCGGGCGGCGAGCGCGGCGAGCTCGCGGTGGTCGGCGTCGAGCTCGGCGGCGGGCGCCAGCTCGACCACCTCGGCCTCGCCGAGGCTGCGCTGGGTGAAGGTCGAGAACCAGCGCATCGACTCGACCTCGTCGCCGAAGAGCTCGATCCGCACGGCGCGGTCCTCGGTCGCCGGGTAGACGTCGAGGATGCCGCCGCGGACGGCGAACTGGCCGCGTTCCTCGACCTGCTCGGCGCGTTCGTAGCCGGCCGCGACGAGGTCCTCGGCGACGGCGCCGAGGTCGATCTCGTCGCCCTTGGCGATTTCGGAGCCGGCCGGGCGCAGCGAGGCGTCGGGCACCGCCTCGGCGAGGGCGACGGCGGAGGCGACGACGATCGCGTCGGCTTCGCGCTGGAGCGCGTCGAGGGCGTCGATGCGGAGGCCGACGAGGTGCGGCGGCGGGGTGACGCTCGAGGCGTAGCCGGTGCCGCGCGAGGGGTAGAAGCGGACCCGTCGGGGCGCGAGGAAGGCGCGCAGGTCGGCGGCGAGGTCGCGGGCGGCGCGGTCGTCGGCGGCGACCAGGAGGGCCGGGCGTCCGGCGAGCCCGCGGTCGTCCTCGAGCAGCGCCGCGAGCAGCAGCGGCCGCAGCGTCGCCGAGGCGCGCAGGGTGACGCCCTCGCCCCCGTCGGCGGCGGCGAGCACGCGACTCGCGAGCGCGTGGATGCGCTCGTTCTCGGCGGCTAGGTCAAGGAGTGGACGAAGGCTCATAAGGATCGGGGAGAAGCCGGGGCATGCAGGACGGCCGGATCGGTCGATCCGGCCTCTCCTCCGATTCTACGAACCCGGGAGCGTCAGCCCTTGACGGTGAACTGGTACTTCGTCACGGGACCCCTGAGGCCGCTCGCGATCGCCCGCACGCGGAAGGTGTGCTTGCCCGCCCTCAGCCGCTTGTAGGTCTTCGGCGGGCTGCACTTCGCCCACTTGGCGCCGTCGAGCTTGCATTCGAACTTCGCGCCCGCCTCGGGGGAGGAGAACTTGAAGCTCGCGCGGGTCTGCGACGAGGAGCCGGACGGGCGCGCGAGGAGGCGAGTGCTCGGCGCCGGTGCAGGCGACGGCTGAGGGGTGGCGGCAGGCGCGCCGGTCGAGCCCGTCGGCCCTTTCGCCACGTGCGTCCGCGGCCCGGTCGCCGTTTCGCCGCCGCCAGGACTCGATTTTTTTTCGGCTTCGCCTTCGGAGGATTCTTCGCCGGTGGTGGCCAGCGGCGGGGCTACTTTCGGCCCGGCGGCGAGCGTGGCGAACGCCAGCTCCGAGGAGCCCCCTTCGCCGGAGAACTGGCTGACCGCGATCGGGGTGCCCACCGGCAGCCCTTCCGGCAGGGCCAGCGACCAGTGGCCGTCTTCCTCGACCGACGCCGCCCCGAGAAATTCCTCGATCTCCCCCGGCGATGAGGTCGCCTTGAGGAACACCATCACCCTGGTCCCGCCGGGGGCCGCGCCGACGCCACTGACTTCGGCCTGCGTGGCGGAGACGATCGTCGGCGCCTGGATGCCCTTGTTGGGCCCGTCGGGCTGGTTGCCGGGTCCGTCGCCGCCGAGGTCGACGAACGGGCCCCCGTTGCCTTTGCCGTAGTTGCGCAAGACGTCGACGAAGGCGGTGTGTTCACCGACCACTTCGATCGCCGGGCCGCCGCTGTAGGAGATCTCGTTTTCGGCTTCTTCGTGTTCGACGGCTTCCAGTTCGTAGCGCCGCCAGTGTTCTTCCGACCATTCTTCATTCGGGATTTCACCGGGCACGCCGCCGATCACGTCGTCGGTGCCGCCGGTCCACCCTGGCGATTCGACCAGGATCCCAGCCTTGGTCGCGCTGAAGATGCGGTTGCCGGTCACTTCGTTGCTCCAGTTGTCGAGGACCACGCCGTATTCGCGGGCGGACTCGATCAGGTTGTCTTCGACGTAGGCGCCCCACCACATCCGTTCGCCGTCGACGCGGATCGCGGCGTCGGCTTCGATGATCCGATTTTCGGCGATCCACGCGCCCATGTCGGTGTCGAGCACCCCGATCCCTCCGCTCATCCAGAGCCTGTTGCCGACGACCTCGGGAAGGGTGTTCTCCTCCGCCCGGTTCAGGGTGTCGACGGAGAACGCGCCTTCGCTCGGTGCCTCGACGTGGTCCGCGTCTTCCTCCGTGGTCACCCCGACGGAGTTGCCTTCGATGATCAGCGCGTGCTCTTCCGGGCCCGCGGTGACCGCCCAGCGACCGCCGGAGAACTCGTTGCCTTCGCCCGCCGAGTTGGGCCCGCCGATCGTGACTTCGCCGGCGCTGCCCACCGCGATGCCGACGTCTCCGTCGGGCTCGGCCGCTTCTCCGCTCGACGTGGCCCCGATCACGTTGCCGTAGATCAGGGTCGGCCCGGTCGCGGCCGGCTTGCCGGCGCCGTCGCCTCCCAGGTCGATCCCGTCGGAGACCGCGCCCGAGATCACGTTGCAACCGCCTAAGCCGCAACCGGCCGAGAATTCGTCGAAGGTGGATTTCTTCGCGCCGATCTCGTTGTCGATCGCTTTCACGACCCGGCCGCCGGTCGAGACGTCGCTGATCTCGATGTCGGTGCCGTTGGGCGCCGGCGTGTCGCCGAAATCGTTGTTCCTGATCAAGGCGTGGCTGGCGCCTTCGAGGTCGAGGCCGACCTCGGTGTTGCCGACGAACCGATCGTCGCCCGAGGTTCCGTTTTCGGCATAGGTGCCGATCTGGGCCTCGTCGACTCCCGGGCCGAGCAGGATGCCGGTTCCGTTCGGGCCCGATTCTTCGGCCAGGTTCGCTCCCAGGACGTCGTTGCGGGCGGCGAATTCGTCGGCCGAGTTGGCCACTTCGATGCCGATCGTCGCGCCGGTGATGGCGATACCCCTGATCGTCACTTCATCGGCTTCGACGAGGAACCCGTGGGCGAGCCCGGCGGCGTCGAGGCCGACGCAGGTGCCGTAGGGAAATTCACCGAACTGGCGCGGCGGGCACTGGCCGTCGACGGTCGTCGGGGCGGTGATCGCGGGCAGCGCCGAGGTCGGTTCGATCGTCCCGCTCAGGTCACCCGGGAACTCAGCGCTGTCGAAGGCGATGGTGTCGAAGTCGGTTTCTTGATCTGCCGCTTCGATCGCCGCTCGCAAGGTGCATTCGCCGGCGGCGGTTTCGCACACAGGTTCGACGGCCGTCTTCGGCGCGTCGCCGACGGAGTCGACGGTGAACGTGTCGGCGCTGGCCGCCGCCACGGGACCGAAAAGCGCCGCGAACATCGCCACCGCCAAGAGGAGGAAGACCGCGGGAAAACGTCTGGATTCGATGCGCCTCCCGCTCTTCACCGGCGGAAGAAAAGCAGAACGAAACCCAATAGCCAACTTATTGCTGAACACATCCAACTTCTTGGATGCGTGAGGCCGAAAACTGGGGAGGCCTCAGGTCGCCTCTTCGATTAGCCGAACGGCAGGTTGCCGCTGCCGAGGTTGCGCACGTGCTCGACCTGGCCGACGCCCTCGGCGGCGGAGCGGCCCTCGATGTCGTCCCACTCGTGGAGCATCCGCTTGAGGCGGGCGACCGACTCGGGCGGGTGGGCGGCGACCGAGGCGGCGAGGGCGAGGGCCGACTCCTCGGTCGCGGCGGCGGGCGCGACGCGGTTGATCAGTCCGAGGCGCAGGGCCTCGTCGGGGCCGACCGTGCGCGAGCTCAGCAGCAGGTACTTGGCGGCGGCGAGGCCGCAGAGGGAGACGAGGCGGGCCGGGCCGACCGGCATCCCCAGCGCCGCGCCGGGGAACCGCATCCGCAGGTTGGCGCCGCCGACGCGCATGTCGCAGGCGATCGCGATCTCGGCGCCGCCGCCAACGACGTCGCCGTGGCAGGTGGCCACGGTCGGCTTGGGGAAGGCGACGACCGCGTCGTAGAGGTCGGAGAACATCTGCATCCGCCGCACGTGGCCGTCGTGGTCGAGCTCCTCGCGCACGTCGGCGCCGGCGGAGAAACCCATGTGGTCCGAAGAGGAGAAGACGAGCACCCGGACCGCGTCGTCGCCGCGCGCCACCGCCAGGTGCTCGAGCAGCTCGCTCAGCATCTGCGTGTTGATCGCGTTCCGCGCCTGCGGCCGTTCCAGCCGGATCAGCGCCACCCCGTCCTCGGCGACGTCGTAGCTGGTCACGTTCTGCGGCTCCGCCGCCGCCCCGTTGTCTCCGCGCTCACTCATCGTCGTCCCCGGACGCTATCCGCTCGACCAGGCGTTCGGTTTCCGTGGCGGAGCGGTCGACGAGGTCTTCGACCTCGGCGGGGGGCTCGCGGAACTTGCCGAGGACCCAGGCGGAGACGATCTCGGGGTCGGTCGAGTCGGGGCGGCCGACGCCGATGCGGACGCGCCAGAAGTCGGCGGAGCCGAAGCCGCGTTTGAGGGACTTGAGGCCGTTGTGGCCGGCCAGGCCGCCGCCCTCGCGGACGCGGATCTCACCGAAGGGGATGTCGATCTCGTCGTGGAGGACGACGATCTCGTCGAGGTCGGCCTTGAGGGCGCCGCGGGCGGGGCCGGCCGAGTCACCGACCGCGTTCATGTAGGTCAGCGGCAGGAGGATCGCGACGCGAGGGCCGCCCGGGCCGGTCCGCCCTTCCCAGAGTTCGCCCTTGTACTTGGCGCGCGGCTTGCCGAGGTCCAAGCGCCGGGCCAGCTCACGGGCGACGTCGAAGCCGATGTTGTGGCGGTCGCGCGCGTGCTCGGTCCCGGGGTTCCCGAGACCGACGATGAAGATGGGGCCCTCGCCGTTCGCCATGCGACGGCCGAAGAGACGCAGGGGGCGCTACTCGCCCTCTGAGTCGCCCGAGTCGCCGTCGCCGGAGTCGTCGCTCCCGCCGGCATCGCCGACCAGCTCGGTCTCCTGCTCGACCTCCGGCTCCGCGGTTTCGACGCGCGGCGGGGAGAGGGTGGCGATGGTGAGCTCCTCGGGGTCATCGACGACGAAGGTGACGCCCTCCGGCGCGGGGATCGCGGAGAGCTGCAGCGTGTCGTTGATCTCCATCGAGGAGACGTCGAAGCTGATTTTCTCCGGGATCGCGGTCGGCAGAGCTTCGATCGTGATCTCGCGGGTGACGTGCTCGAGCGTGCCGCCGGCTTTCACGCCGGGTGCGTCCTCGACGCCTTCGAGCTCGATCGTCACTTCCGCTTCGATCGCGGTGTCGAGTTTGACCTCTTGAAGATCGATGTGGCGGAGGGTGCCTTTGACCGGGTGGAGCTGCTGCTCCTTGACCACGACGGGGCGCGCTTTGCCGCCGTCGACGGAGAGATCGAACAGCGCGGCGCCCTCGGCGATCACGCTGCGGACCTCCCGTTCGGAGACCTGGAAGGCGGTCGCCTCCGATCCGCCTGAGTAGACGACGCCGGGCACGAGGCCCTCGCGGCGCATACGACGAGCGGTGCGCGAGCCGAAAGCGGCGCGCGGGGCGACATTCAAAGTAGTTCTTGCATCAGCCATAGGGCCGGACAGCATAGAGAATCGGCGCGAAAGGGAGTCTGTGGCAAGCTCTCCCCATGCCGGACGAAGCCAAGATCCCGAAAGGGAGGATCCGCCGCTCGGCCAAATTGGGGTCGATCATCGGCACCCAGGGGGCCCGTTACGCGGGCACGAAAGCCGCCAACGTCGCCCGTTCCGAGGAGGACAGCAAACAGGCGCTGGAGGCGCGGCACCTCGAAACGGCGATGAAGATGGTCGGCGCGCTCGGCCAGATGAAGGGCGCGGCGATGAAGCTCGGGCAGTTCGCCTCGTTCATCGACACCGAGTTCATCCCCGAGGAGTACCGCGAGATCTACCAGGAGCAACTGGGCAAACTTCGCAACGAGGCGCCCGCGATGCCGTGGGAGCAGGTCGTCAAAGTGCTCGAGGAGGAGTACGACGGCGAACCGCTCTCCGAATACTTCGCCGAGATCGAGCACGAGGCGTTCGCCGCCGCCTCGATCGGCCAGGTCCACAGAGCGGAGCTGCTCGACGGCCGGCGGGTCGCGGTCAAGATCCAGTACCCGGGGATCGCCGAGGCGATGGAGGCCGACCTGAGGAACGCC
>DAIQOT010000332.1:0-2849 GCA_036787695.1 Solirubrobacterales bacterium
GGGGGCGGATCGCGCGGGAGCTTCACGACGTCCTCGCCCACTCGCTCTCGGCGCTCTCGGTGGAGCTCGAGGGTGCGCGCCTCTTGGCGCTCGACCGCGAGGTCGACTCCGAGGGGATCGCCGCGATCGGCCGCGCGCACCGTCACGCGGCGGCCGGGCTCGACGAGGCGCGCGCGGCGATCAAAGCCCTGCGCGGCGACATGGTCCCCGGCCCAGACAAGCTCGAGGAGCTGCTGGCGGACATGCGCGCGCATGGGATCGCCTGCTCGCTGGAGATCGTCGGCGAGCCGCGGCGCCTCCCCTCGGAAGCCGCGCTGGCCGTCTTCCGCACCGCCCAGGAGGCGCTGACCAACGTCCGCAAGCACGCCGAGGAAGCCGAGCGGGTCACGATCCGCCTCGACTACGACCCCGACGGCGTACAGCTGATCGTCACCGACTCCGCCGGCGACGGGGCCGAGCCGCGGGTGCCGCAGCCGGCGGCGCTCGCCGGGGCGGGCGCGGGCTACGGCGTCAGCGGGATGCGGGAGCGAGCCGAGCTGATCGGCGGGCGCCTGCTCGCCGGGCCGACCGAGGACGGCTTCAGGGTCGAGCTCTGGGTGCCCGCGTGAGCGCGGCCGAGGCCGGCGGGAGCGCCCCCGACGCGGGGCGCGCGCCGCTGCGGGTGATCGTCGCCGACGACCAGCGCGTCGTCCGCGAGGGCCTCACCCTGATGCTGGGACTGATCGACGGGATCGAGCCGGTCGGCGCCGCCGCCGACGGCGAGGAGGCGCTGGCGATGGTCGCCGCCGAGCGCCCCGACGTGGTGCTGATGGACCTGCGGATGCCGCGCCTCGACGGGATCGAGGCGACGCGCCGGCTGGCCGAGACGCACCCGGGGATCGGCGTCGTCGCGCTGACCACCTACGCCGACGACGAGACGATCGTCGCGGCCCTGCAGGCGGGCGCGCGCGGCTACCTGACCAAGGACGCCGGCGCCGAGCAGATCCGTGGCGCGGTCGAACGGGTCGCGGCGGGCGAGGCGGCGATCGACCCGGCCGTCCAGCGTCAGCTGATCGCGGCCGTGCAACGCGGCGACACCGCGCCTCCCCCCTGCCCCGACGGCGACGAGCTGCCCGACGGCCTCACCCCGCGCGAGGCCGAGGTGCTCCAGCTGATCGCCGCCGGCCTCTCCAACGGCGAGATCGCCGACCGCCTCGTGGTCAGCGGCGCGACCGTGAAGAGTCACGTCAACCACCTCTTCGCCAAGATCGGCGCCCGCGACCGCGCCCAGGCCGTCGCCTACGCCTACCAGCACGAGCTGGTCGCGCCGGCCGACGACTAGAGCCAGACGTGCTCGAAGACGGGACGGCCCGCTTCGATGCGGAGCGTCCCCATCGAGTGGCGCGGTGCGCGGCGGCGCTCGGTCGGGCTGCCGGGGTTGAAGATCTGGAACCCGTCGTCTTCTTCGTGCAGCGGCAGGTGGCTGTGGCCGAAGACGACCGCGTCGGCGTTCGGGAAGCGGCCGCGCATCCGCCTCAGGCGTCCCTTCGACGGGCCCGCGTCGTGGATCATCGCGATCCGGGCGCCGTCGAACTCGACTTCGAGCGTCTCCGGCAGCGCCGCCCGCAGCTCGCCTTCGTCGACGTTGCCGTGGACCGCGTGGAGCGGGCCCGGGCAGAGCGCCTCGATCTCCCGCAGCGTCGCGATGGTGAAGAAGTCGCCGCCGTGGAGCGCCGCCTCGGCTTCGCCGAGGATCTCGACGGCACGCTTCGGCAGCGTCCGGCCGCCCTTGGGCATGTGAGTGTCGGAGAGGACCGCGATCAAGCGGTGCCGAGGGCGCGGTCGATGAACGGGCCGAGCAGGTCGGCGACCGAGGCGGCGGTCGAATCGGGCGACCCCGAGGGATTGATGATGTAAGAGATCGCCAGGCGGACCAGTGACTCGGAGAGCAACTGCACGTCCGCTTTGGCCGCCTGCGGCCACCCTTCCTCGATCACCGCCGAGAGCCGCGTCGTCGCCCAGACGGTGACCGGCATCCCCTGCGTGGTGACGAACGACAGCATGCCGCCGGAGCCGTCGTCGGTAACCACCATGCGGATGAGCGGGTCTTCGGAAGCGGTGCGGAGGAAGAGCTCCAGCGCGGCGCGGATCGCGGCGCGCGGGTCCTCGGTGTGGGCGCGGACCGCGTCCTCGACAGCGCCGAGGAAGCGCTCCCCCTCGTGGATCGTCAGGTTGACCGCGAACTCGCTTTTGTTGCCGAACTCCTTGTAGAGGGTCTGGCGGCTGACCCCGGCGGTGGTGGCGATGTCCCCCATCGTCACCTCGGACCAGGGCCGCTCTTCCAGGTGGTGGCGGGCGGCGTCGAAGAGCGTCTGCCGGAGCAGCGCGCGCGCGGCCTCGGGATAGGGAGTGCGGCTCGCCATCCTCCCTATCGTCGCAGCGCCGGCGGTCAGCCGCCCTCCTCCACCGGCTCGAAGTCGACCTTGTCGCGGACGCCGCAGTCGGGGCAGGCCCAGTCGTCGGGGACGTCGGCCCACGGCGTCCCGGCCGGGAACCCCTCGCGCGGATGACCTTCGGCCTCCTCGTAGACGTATCCGCAGGAGGGGCAGCGCCAGGCGCTCACGAAGTCGCCCCGGCGGTCGCACCGCCCGCGCTCGCGCCGCCCGGCCGCGTCCCGCCCGACCCATAGCGGGCGAGGATCTTCTCGCGCTTGCGCGGCTGGATGTTCGCCAGCGTCACGTCGCCTTCGAAGTGGTCGACGAGGCGCGGGTCCATCACTCGCCGCCAGATCGGCGGGAACCAGGCGAGCACGATCATCCCGGCGTAGCCGGTGGGCAGCTGCGGCGCCTCGTCGACATGGCGCAGGGCCT
>DAIQOT010000142.1:0-9766 GCA_036787695.1 Solirubrobacterales bacterium
AGATCTCGACCGTCGTTTCGGGTTCGACGACGTCGCGAGGCTTGAAGCCGTGGAGGTAAACCTGGACCCCCTCGCCACCCTGGGGCGCACCGCCGATCAGCTTCGCCCGGCTATGGGGAACCCGGTCGCCGTCGCCGAGCAGAAGGGTGCCGCCGATCGTGTCCAGCGCTTCTTCGTCGCCTTCCCGTTCCAACCGCAACTCGGCCTGGTGGATCGCCATCGCCCCCTGCGAGTAGCCGGCGAGGATCAGTTCGCTTTCGGGGCAGCTTGCGTTCAGCTGTCGGACGCGTGCGACCGTCTTGGCGACTCCGTCGGCGATGCTCGCCAGATACGGCCGTGCGTGCCGGGTGTAGTAAAGCGCCGCGGCGCCGGCAAGACCTGCGACCCCGGCTCCGGGACTGCCGACGCCGACGATCCCCGCCACCTTCATCCCGTCGATTTCGAGCTTCGACGGCACCAGCTCCGAGACGGAGTCGGCGCCGTAGGGGACCTGCCTGAAGGCGAAGGATTCGCCCTCCGCGAGGACCAGCTTCTCGAGCCCCTTGCCCATGTAGTCGACGGGCACTCCCATGCCATCCGTCTGCGCCGTTTCCGGTTCCCCGGAACCGCGCGCGCCGACGAACATCACATCGGCGCACTTCACGATCGCCCCGTCGGCAGGCCGCGCCGCGGTCAGCAGGGCGACGGCGAATATCGCGACCGCGAGGGCCGTCCAGACTGCCTTCCACCCGACCGGTCGGCTCGCTCTGTTGCCGGGAAGTGTCTCCACTGTGGCGACTCTAGCCAACCGAAGACAATCAGGCTATTTCTCGATAAATTCCCGAACTGATGCTCTTTCTCGACCCGCGCCCGGCGCACGACATCGCCGGTCGCACCGGACCGATCACCGTCTCAGCCATTGCCCTTCTACTGGGCGTCGCCGCCGCGGTGACGGTCTTCCCTCTCTCTCCTGCGCGGGCGAAACCGCCACCGACACTCCGCTTGTCCCCCAAGGCGCTCGGTCCTCTCACCTTCGGGGTGGACGCAGCGGCGGCCGAACGGCTGCTCGGCGCGCCGGTCGAAGTGGAAGCCGCCATCAATGACTGCAGCTCTGGTCGGCGGAAGCCTTCGGGACCGGGACGCAGGCCACCGCATTCGGCGGCGGCTGGGCTACGTGTTGCTCCTCGAGCGGGGGACCGCGACCACGCGAGGGATACGCGTGGGAGATGGGCCGAGTCCGGTCTTCACGACGACCTGACGCGGCCTCCGGAGGCCGACGGGAGGACATGCCGATCGGAGCGTCTCGCCGGTAGGGTTGGCCGAGTTCACAGCCGGGTGACGCCCTCCACCCAGTGAGGCCGCCGTGGTGCTTTGCCTCGACGAGAAGCCGCTTGCGGGCTTACCAGCCCCCCGGTCACCGGTGGCGCTGGTGGGAGGTCGGCCAATTCCACCAGTCCCTCGGGAAGGGCCGCGCAGGCGACGAGCGCCACGCCGAGCCCCGCCCGGACGGCGTTGAGCACTCCGCCGAGATTGGCGACGGCACCAACGACCCGGGCGCTGATGTCATGCGCGGCGAGCACACTCAGCGCCAACATCGGTCCGTCCGGCTGTGGGCGGTGGCCGAGCGAGGCGACCTGCACGACCGGGCGCGCTTCCCCACGACCGCCCGATCGCGGCGATCTGCCGCGGCGGCAAGCGCTCCGGCCTCGCCGCCTCGATGCTCCAGCGCGAGGGCTTCGGCGACGTGATCCACGTCGGCAAGGGGGTCGGCGCCTGGCGCGCCGCCGGCAACCCGGTCGAGTCCGGCGCGGCCCGCAATCCCGGCCGTCTAGCAGCACCACCGACCACAATTTGGGCACGTTCCCTCCGAGGCGATAATGGTTGAGAAAGCGACGGGAGCGTCGCGGGGGGACCCGACAGCAGCCAATCATCTCCGGTCGGAGAACTTGATCGGGCCACGCGTTGCCCGACCTAGACGCAGGTCATCGACAGAGGTCCATAGGACGCATTCGGCCGACCAAGCCCGTGGTCGCCGTGATCATCCCCAGTCTCGGGCGTACAAGCTCAGGAGCCTGCCACCAGGCGACCCTTGCAGACCAACGTGGTCGGCGTCCGGATCACTTCGAGCGGGCCGAATGACATTCCTAGCCGCTTGTGGTCGACCTTTGTGACCGCCTCGATCGCGGGCTCGCCTTCGACCATCGAGACCTTTGCCTCGAGGTCGATCGAAACGCTGCGACCAGCAGCATGCAGGTGTCCCTTGACGTTGAGGAGATCTCCCGTGAGAAAGACCGACTCGGAGATGAAGGTGACCGTCGGATGCTTCTCAGCGTCGAAGAAATCCCTCGAACGTAGGTGGTCGTCGCGTTTTTTGTTCCCCGTATCGAGACTGTCGGCCTCGATGGTCAGGACGATTCCCGGCTCCAGCGAAAGGTCCATGGTGCCTGCGTACTTTTCGAAGCGACCCTTGACGGTCGAGAGGCCCCAGAAGGTGCGCGTTCGGAATTCGACTTGCGAGCGCGCCGGGTCCAGTCTCCAGGTGGCCTGCGCAATGTTCAGGTCGCCGATCGGGGTGTTTCCGCTCATCTGCTGCTCCTTCATTCGTCGGTCCACGAGATCGCAGCGAGTCTTCATCCGAGGCGGGTCATCTCTCGTCATCCGGACCGTGTGAACGCCTCGTGCGCGCGTCCGCTCTCCGCCGTCCGGCCTGCTCGGCGATACGTGGCGCGGGTCATGCGATGGCTCTGGTCGGCGCTTGCCGCACCCTGCTTCAGCCGGGAGGCGGCATCCAGGATCTCGGTCATCATCGGCATCAACTCGCGGCCCTCAGGGCTGATCTTGGTCCCATCGGGACCACGATCGAGCAGTTCGACGCCGAGCTCCACCTCAAGCCTGCGGACATTTTCGCTGAGTGCGGGTTGGGACAGATGCAGCAGCTCGGCGGCCCGTTTGAAGGAGCCACTGCGCGCCACTGTCAGGAGGTATTCGAGTTGCTCAAGGCGCATGGTCGATAACCAACTTTGTTGACCCAAATATACAAAAATGAGCGCCCGGCCCTGAAGGGTCGAGCGTGCCGGTGACCGGGAGTGATGCGCAGTCTGCCTGCGCAAGGCTAATCTATGGCCCATGGCACCGGACGCGACCGAGACGGCGATGGCGCTGACGCGGGAGATGCGGGCCCTGCGCGGCCGTCTACGAGAGGAGTCTCAGCCACCTTCGGACGAGTTGACCTTGCCTCAGGCCTTGGCCTTGGGCAGCATCCGGGAGGGCGGTCCGATCACCAACGCCGCCCTGGCCCAGATCGAGCACGTTCGCCATCAGACGATGAATCAAACGGTTGCTGTCCTCTCGGATCGCGGCTACGTCAAGCGTCGACCGGATCCCGACGACGCCCGACGCGTCCTGATCGAGATTACGGCCGCGGGCGATCAGGTGCTCGAGCAGATCATGACCGCTCGCTACGGCTGGCTGAGCGCGGCGATCGAAGAGACGTTGACCCCCGCAGAGCGCGACATCCTGGCGATCTCCGCCGAGTTGATGCGCCGCCTTGCGGGTGCCGACGTCCCCTCTGACCACTAGAGGCCGACCGGCTCGCCGGCGGGGGAACGTTCCCGTCCGCGACCCAGGCCGACCACCGCACAGACCAGCGCCGCGGTAGCGCAGGCGGCGCCGACCACCGCGATCGGACGTGGGCCGACCGCATCGACGATCAGAGCGCCGGCGAACGAGCCGATCGCGATCGCGGCGTTGTACGCGCCGACGTAGAGGGACGTGGCGGCCTCCGCGTCGATGCCGGATCTCGCCGTCTCGCGAAACACCCACGTCTGCAGCAGCACCGGCAGGGCGCCGTACGCCGCCCCCCAGAAAACGAGCAGCGCGACGGTGGGCGCCGGCAGGCTTCCGACCAACCAGAGGCCGAACAGGCTCGCGGCCATCAGGAGGAGGACTCCGGTCAGGGCGCGCTCGAAACCGTGCCGGATGATCGGTGCGATACCGAGGGTCCCGAGCACGCCGGCTCCCCCGTAGACGACGAGCAAGATCGCGATCCCCCCGCCCAGTCCCGTCACTTCGGTGAGGAACGGGGTGATGAAGGTGAAAAGGAGGAAGGTCCCGGTCATCACCAAGCCGGTGACCATGATGGCGCTGCGGATCGGCGCGGACTCGAGGGCCCGACGCAACGACGCGGTGCCGCGACGGCCGCCGGTCGGAGCCAGGTGAGGCAGCAGGGCGAAGGTGGTCAACATCGCGACAAGGCTCACCACGGCCAATCCCGCGAAGGCGGCGTGCCAGCCGGCGTGGCGGCCGAGCCAGGTCGCCATCGGGACGCCGAGCACAGCCGCGAGTGACAGCCCACCCATCACGATCGACGTCGCTCGAACCGAATCGCGCTCAGGAACCAACCGCACGGCGGTGCCCGCGGCAGTCGACCAGAAGGCGCCGATCGCCAGCGCGACGATGATCCGTGCCAGTAGGAGGATCGGGTAGCTCGACGCGACCGAGGCGAGCAGGTTTCCGGCCAGGCAGGCGCCGAGCAGGAGGGTGATCAGGGAGCGGCGCGACATGCCGCCGGCGAGGATCGTGAGCGGCGCCACGGTGAGGGCGACGACGATCGCGAAGCCTGATACCAGGAGTCCCGCGGTGCCGTCCGAAGTCCCGAGGCCACCGGCGATCTGGGGCAGGAGCCCGACCGGGGAGAGCTCGGTGCTGACAAAGCAGAAACAGCCCAGCGCGAGCGCGTAGACCCCCAGCCAGCCGCGGATCCCGAGGTCCCTTGTCGGGGTGGAGCGGGCGACCGGGTCGTTCGTTGGTTCGATTGACGTTTCCATGTGTACTTCTCCTTCCATCTCCAACGTTGTGGTTGGAAAGTAGCAGAGAATCCAGATTTGCAACTGCACCGTTGGGGTTTAAACTGTCTCCATGGCTTGGAACACGGCAGAGACGCAGGCGAAGCTCAAAGCGGCGGCGGTAACCGAGTTCGCGGCGAACGGCCTCGCAGGGACCCGCGTCGAGTCGATCGCTCGGCGCGCCGGGGTCAACAAGGAGCGCCTCTACAAATACTTCGGCAACAAGGAGGACCTGTTCGCCGTCGTCATCTCCGAGGAGCTGGCGCGGATCGCCGCGGCGGTGCCGGTCCTGGAGGAGGACGGCGAAGACATCGGCGAGTACGCAGGACGCTGTTTCGACTACCACTGCGATCACCCGGAGCTCGTCCGGCTCCTGCATTGGGAGGCGCTCGAGCTTTCCGGGACGGCGGCCGCGCCGGATGAAGAGGGGCGCAAGGGCGAGTACGAGGCGAAGACCGGCGCGTTGCGCAAGGCGCAGAGGGACGGCGAGCTGATCGACGAGGTCGGCGCGCCCTACCTCTTGTTCATCGTGATGGCGATGGCTGCCTGGTGGACCGCGGTTCCGCAGGTCGCCCGCATGGTGACCGGGGTCGACGCCGAGGCTGATCGGGCGGCCCGTCGCGCCGCGGTGGTCACGTCGGCGCGACGTCTTGCGCCTGCTGCACCGCCGCGGTCGCGGGGTGGCGGCGGTACTGCTCGGGCGGCTCGCCGAACGCGCGCCTGAACGCCTTGCCGAAGGCGAATGCCGACCCGCCTGATGGTCTTCTACTACGACACGCCGCCGCTGGTCCGGGCGCTGCGTCGTTGAGGATCTGGCGATCCTCGCCGCGGGAATAAAGCGCGCCCGCCGAGAGGGTGGACCCGGCGGCCGCACTGATCGTGGCTACTTACCGCCGACGATTTCTTCGACCGCGTAAGCGGCCACGTTCTTGACTTCTCGGCCGATGGCTGGCCTTTGAAGCCGGGCATCCCGCCGCCTCACCTGTTTGACCGTCCCGGCTTCGGTTTTCGCCAGCGGCATCGTCCACAGGTCGGGTCCGCCGTTGCCGCCATGGGCGGATGCGCCGTGTCAGTCGAGCAGTTTTCATCGAACACTTCGGTGCCGGCCGCCGCGTCACCCGGCCCGCGGCTTCTGCTTCGGTCGGTTCCTTGACGTTGGCACCAGTGGCTTCCATCCGCCGCTTGGCGTCCTCATGAGCCTCTTCGGTGACGCCGCCCGAGGCGTCGCTGACGAAGTAGACCTCGTAGTCGTCCGTCGATGCCGAGAGCGCGGTCTGGGCGAGGCAGACCACGTTCTCGTACATGTCGGTTCTCCTTTGGATCGGGGGGCCCCTGTGGGCTCGGCTGGGATGCACCCTCGGCCCCGGCAGGGTTAGGGCGCGCCACCCGGACCGGGTGATCGTCGCCGTCGAATACGCTGGTGGCCGTCCCGACCCGATCGGGCGCCGTCGCGATCACCCGATCCGTGTGGCACCCAGTCACCCCGTCCTCGGCGACGGTCCCCGCATGCAATTCGGAATCTTCTCAGTCAGCGACATCACCAAGAACCCGGTCACGGGTCGGACGCCGAGCGAGGCGGAGCGGATCGAGGCGATCGTCCGGATCGCCCGCCGCGCCGACGAGGTCGGACTCGACGTCTTCGCGATCGGCGAGCACCACAACCCGCCGTTCTTCTCGTCCTCGCCCACCACCCTGCTGGCCCATATCGCTGCGGTCACCGAGCAGATCGTTCTCAGCACCGCGGTGACCCTGGTCACCACCAACGACCCGGTCAAGCTCGCCGAGGACTACGCGATGCTGCAGCACCTCGCCAAGGGCAGATTGGACCTGATGCTGGGTCGCGGCAACACCGTGCCGGTCTACCCTTGGTTCGGTCAGGACATCCGCCAGGGGCTGCCGCTCGCGCTCGAGCACTACGACCTTCTGCACCGCCTCTGGCGCGAGGACGTGGTCGACTGGGAGGGGACCTACCGGACGCCGCTGCAGGACTTCACCTCGATCCCGCGTCCGCTCGACGGCGTGCCGCCGTTCGTCTGGCACGGCTCGATCCGCACCGCGGAGATCGCCGAGCAGGCGGCCTTCTACGGCAACGGATACTTCGCCAACAACGTCCTCGCGCCGAACCTTCACTTCCGCCCGCTCGTCGATTTCTATCGCGAACGCTTCGCCTTCCACGGACACGGCTCCCGGGAGCAGGCGATCGTCGGCCTCGGCGGCCACGCGTTCATCGCGAAGCGATCCCAGGACGCGATCGCCGCGTTCCGTCCCTACTTCGAGGGCTCACCGATCTACGGCACCAACTACTCCCTCGACGACTACATGAGCGCCACGCCGCTCAGCGTCGGCAGCCCCCAGCAGGTGATCGAGAAGACGCTCGGCTTTCAAGACGGATTTGGCGATTACCAGCGGCAGCTCTGGGTGGTCGACGCGATGGGCCTGCCGCTCGAGGTCGCCCTCGAGCAGGTCGAGCTGCTCGGCACCGAGGTGGTGCCGACGCTGCGCCGCGAGATGGAGGCGCGCCGCTCCCCGGGCGCCGCCGACGCCCCCACGCACGCGAGCCTGGTGAGCGAGAGATACGGCGACGCGGAGCCCCGGCAGGCCCGCCCGAATCCCAATCGCGGCGACAACTTGACCGGACCGACTCCATACGAAGACAGCGCCGCGACGGCGTAGGGCGTTCTAGTTTCGTCCGCCCACCATTGCTCAGGGCGACAACCAACCGCCTTGCGGTTCGTCGGCCTATCAGTACTTTCTGGATCTCCAAAGTCTTGAAAGCGAGCTAGGAGACGGATGGATCAGAACGGAAAGGCCCCGGTCGTCGCGATAGTCGGTGGTGGGTTCGCGGGGACGATGACCGCGGCCCACCTTCTGCGCGGCCCGGGGGGCCCACTCGAGGTCGTGCTGATCGACCGGGCAGGCACCTTCGGCAGCGGGGTCGCCTACGGCACCGACGACCCGTCCCATCTCCTCAACGTTCCGGCCGAGCTGATGAGCGCGTACTGCGAACAGCCGCTGCACTTCTCCGGTTGGCTCCATCGCACCACCGGTAAGCGGGGACCCGCCGAATACGTCCCGAGGCGCCTCTACCGCGAGTACCTGCAGTCGGTCTTGGACGACGCCGAGCGCCAGGCGCCCGCCGGTCGTCGGCTCGTCAAGGTCGCGGGATCGGTGGGTGGCGTCGTCCCGGATGACGACGGGTTGCAGTTGATCCTCGGGGATCGAAAGGTGCGGTGCGACCGCCTCGTATTGGCTGTCGGCTGGCTCGCCGGGCGGCCGCCGATCGATCTGCCGGAGGATCCGCGGATCGCCGTCGACCCTTGGTCGGAACCGGCGGCACGGGAAGGGAGTGACGCCGACCGAGTTCTCGTCATCGGAGCCGGGCTCACGGCAGTCGACCAGATCCTCTCCCTGGCGACCTTGAACCCGAACGCCAAGATCGTCGCGGCATCGCGCAGCGGCGCGCTCCCGTCCCGCCATCTACCGGGTCTCCATCTTCCTGCGCCGCCCCCTCAGCTCCCGGCCGAGCCCGTCGAGCTGACGTCGATGGAGTCACTCATAAAGGGCCACATCGATGGGATGGCGGCACGAGGACACGGCTGGAGGGAAACTATCGACGGCCTCAGGCCGGTCACCCAGGCCCTCTGGGGACTCCTCTCCGAAGCCGGACGCCGTCAGTTTTTGAGCGGTCCGAGCGGCGCCTGGGAACGGCACCGGCATCGGATGGCGCCGCAGGTCGCCGCCCGACTCGACCGACTCCGCGAAGAGGGTCGCCTCACGGTTATCTCGGCGACGGTCGAGGCGGTCACCGTCGGGCCGCGCGAGCTCCTGGTGACGTTGAAGGACTCCACCGATGGGAACAGGACGGACAGGTTCGAACGGATCCTCGTCTGTGCCGGCGGCGGTCGCGACGTGACCCGATCCGGAAACCCGCTGATCGAGGATCTCCTGCGGCATGAACTGGTCAGCCCCGACCCGCTGTCGGTCGGCTTGCGGGCCTCGCACGCCGGTGTTGCCGTCGACGGTAGGACGGGGCTCGCGGATGGCCGCATCCACGTCCTCGGTCCGCTGCGGCGCGGCGAGCTATGGGAGAGCACCGCGGTGGGGGAGATCCGCGTTCAGGCGCGAGACGTGGCGCTGGACATCGGTCGAGCTCTCGTGTCCGCGTCGCCCGCGGCGGCCCGTCGGGCGGCCTAAGTCTCGCTGTGAGCACGCGAGCCGTCCGTCCCCCCGACCCGGTGTCCCTCGCCGCCGACGAGCTTGCCGCCGGCCGCATGATCTTGCTGCGCGACGACTGCGAGCGACGCGGCGAGGGAGATCTGCTGATCGCCGCCGAGTTCGCCGACGCCGCCGCCGTCAATTTCATGGCGTCGGAGGCCCGCGGCTTGGTCTGCCTGGCCCTCTCGACCGAGCGCTGTGGCGAACTGGGCCTCGAGCAGATCGGCAACCGCGGCAACAAGTCCTCGCTTGGTGACTCGGCGATGGTCTCGATCGAGGCCAGGGAGGGGGTGACCACCGGCATCTCCGCCGGCGACCGCGCCCGCACGATCGCCGCCGCGATCGACCCGGCGAGCGGCCCCACCGACCTCGCCCAGCCCGGCCACGTCTTCCCTCTGCGCGCCCGCCCAGGCGGCGTGCTCGAGCGGGCGGGCCGGACGGAGGCCGCGGTCGACCTCGCCGGCGAGGCGGGGCTGCGCGCCGCCGCCGTCCTCTGTCAGGTGATGCGCGAGGACGGCCGCATGGCCCGCGACGAGGACCTCGAGGTCTTCGCCGTCCGCCATGGGCTGGCGATCCTGAACGTCTCCGACGTGGTCGCCCATCGGCGCGCGGTCGAGCCCGGCGCCGCCGCCGAGATGGCGGCGGCCGGCCGCCTGATGCGCGACGTGATGGGTCATTTCGCCACCGGCGTCTCGGTTGTCACCGCGCGCGCCGCCGACGGCGCCCCG
>DAIQOT010000024.1:0-26257 GCA_036787695.1 Solirubrobacterales bacterium
CTGACCGAGAGTGGCAAGGCCTTCGAGTGCGACATGGTCGTCGTCGGCGCCGGCGTGCGTCCCGACATGATGCTGGCGCAGCGGGCGGGGCTCGAGTGCGACGACGGGATCATCTGCGACTCGAAGCTCCGGACCTCGGCGCCGGGGATCTATGCGGCGGGCGACGTCTGCAGCTACGACAGCGTCGTCCACGGCCGGCGGATCCGGGTCGAGCACTGGGACGTGGCGATGCAGCAGGGCATGCACGCGGCGAAGAACATGCTCGGGGCGGACGCCGACTACGACGTCGTCCCCTATTTCTTCAGCGACCTCGACGACTGGGCGAGCCTCGAGTACGTCGGCCCGGCGGCCGACTGGGAGCAGGAGATCTGGCGCGGCTCGCGCGCCGACGGCGAGTTCTCGGTCTGGTACCTGAAGGCCGGCAAGGTGGCCGGATGCCTCAGCCTGGGCCGCTCCGAAGACCTCGCCGAAGCCCGCCGGATGATCCACGAAGGCGTCGACGTCTCGGGCGCCACGGCCCGCATCGCCGACGCAACCGCCGATATTTCCAGCCTCTAGTTATCCTCCTAAGCCGCGTTGCGCCCTGGTGTAATGGCAGCACGCCTCGCTCTGGACGAGGTAGTCGGGGTTCGAGTCCCTGGGGCGCAGTGATCCGAGCATGACCGTAGGTCGGGTTCATTCGCTTCGGATGCCCATGCTCCGGTCCGGGAACCCCAGACGACTGACGGCCCGCGGGCCGACCTGAACCGGCCGATCGATAAGGGCGTCATTTGTCGCCCATGCGACGAGCGCCGCCGTCTCTCAGTGGATGGGGACTTTTTTAGGTCGTCCCATCCCGCTTTTCCCTTGCGATATCAGCCGTGCTTGCTTAGGATCGCGGCCGGTATGGTCATCCGGCGCAAGCTCCCACCCGGCGTAATCGAGCAGATGATGGACCGGCGCGGTCGAGTCGTCAATCTGCCGGAAACTTCGATGCGACACATCGCTAGACGCCATCCGGAGATGGACGGTTGCCAGATGGCGATCAAGGCTGCGGTCGAATCGGCACAAGACCGATGCCACGGAAAGAAGAATGGTGAGCATGTGGATGGACGCGAGATCCTGTATGCGCAGGAGCTTGGTCCAGCAGCATGGCTAGCCGTCGTAGTAGCTTATGTAGGCGATATGGGTACCGTAATCACGGCGTACGCGGATCGGAACGGACCCAGAGAGGCGGATCGCATATGAGCGTGAAAATTGGTCAATGGGTATTCGACGATGTCGATTACGACGCCGATGCAGATGTTCTGTACTTGAGCATCGGTCAGCCCCGGCGAGGTTACGGTCAGGAGAGCCCGGAGGGCCACGTTTGGCGTTTCGATAGTGATGGGACCTTTTGCGGTCTGACCCTCATCGGCGTTCAGGGATTTGTTGATGCAGGTGACGAGATGACCATTACCGTCCCCATGCCGCCGCGCCCGGAGCTTCTCGACATGAATTCGCTGAATCGCGTCCTCATCGACGCCTAGCGCTGTCGCGACCGCATCGCAGGATCTGCCGGCGCCCCAGGCGCTTCTCAGACGGGACGGCGAGGCGGGTCATTCTTGGCGCAGTAGTCCGAAGTCGCTGCTAGCTTCGATATCTCATGCGGTTCCGGCATTTTCTCCTTGCGCCCCTGGCGCTACTGGTCGTCGCCCTCGTTGTAGCGGGGTGCGGGGGTGGCGGCAGCTCGAGCACGACGACCACCGTCGCGAAGAAGAAGACGACGGTGGCGCAGCTCTCCAAAGCGGGCTTCATCAGCCAGGGCGACGCGATCTGCGCCGAGGTGAACACGGCGGTCGGGTCGACCGAAGAATCGGCCGCGGAAGCCTCGGTCCAGACGAGCCAGGTCGCCAACCTCTACACCGGCATGGTCGAGAGCATCCAGCGGCTCGGCCAGCCGAGTGAAAAGGACGGCTACTCCGAATTCATGGGGGCGGCGGAAAAACTGGCGATGGTCGAGGACGACCTCAAAAAAGCCGGTGAGGAAGAAGACCTCGTCGCCGAGGAAGAAGCGGCTGGGGAATCGGGCCCGGCGCTCGAAGAATTCCAGCAGCAGGCGGCGGTCTACGGCTTCGAAGACTGCGCCGAAGGCCCGCACGCCCCCGAACCCAGCCCCGAATCCGTCCCCCCGGCGGGCGAAGAATCGGTGGCCCCCGAAGAATCCGGCGGCATCGAATCGCTGCCCGAAGAAGAAGTCGCCCCCGAAGAAGAATTCGTCCCGGAAGAAGAAGTGGCTCCCGAAGAAGAATTCGTCCCCGAAGCGGAAACGGGCGGCGCCGGTGGCGAAATCGAAGAAGTGCCGGAAGAAGTGGCGCCGGAAGAATCGAACGAATCCGGCGGCATCGGCCCCGGATAACCCCGGCCGGCGGTCAGATTCACCTGTCCGACTTTGACCATGCCAGGGCAGGGTCAAAGTCGACAACGCTAGGCGGCGGCGTTCTCTTCCCAGGCGCCGTAGAGCTTCGCGTAGACGCCTTCGGCGGCGATCAGCTCGTCGTGGGTGCCTTGCTCGACGATGCTGCCGTGTTCGAGGACGACGATCTTGCCGGCGCGGCGGATCGTGGAGAGGCGGTGGGCGATGACGATCGCGGTGCGGCCGTGGAGGAGGAGTTCGAGGCCTTTCTCGATCGTTTTCTCGGTTCGCACGTCGACGTTGGAGGTCGCCTCGTCGAGGATCAGGATGCGCGGTTCGGCGAGGAGGGCGCGGGCGAAGGCGATCAGCTGGCGCTGGCCCGCCGAGAGGGTGACGCCGCGCTCGCCGACCTGGGTCTCGATCCCGTCCGGCAGGGCGGTGACGAAGTCGGTCGCGCCGACCGTCGCGATCGCTTCCTCGATCTCCTCGAGGGTCGCGTCGGGGCGGCCGAAGGCGAGGTTTTCGCGGACGCTGCCGCTGAACAGGAAGCCCTCCTGCGGCACGATCCCGAGCTGGCGCCGCAGCGCCTTCTGCTGCACGCCCCGGAGGTCGTGGCCGTCGACCAGCACGCGACCCTTCTGCGGGTCGTAGAAGCGCGCGACGAGCTTGGCGAAGGTCGACTTCCCGGCCCCGGTCGCGCCGACCAGCGCCAGCGTCTGCCCCGGCGGCACGTGCAGGTCGACCCCTTCGAGCACCCACTCTTCCTCCGGCACCTTCGCCGGGTCCTTCTCGTCTGAGTAGGAGAACCAGACGTCGTCGAGCTCGATCTCGCCGCGGATCCGCCCCGGGTCGATCGCCCCCGGCGCGTCGATCATGTCCGGCTCGGTGTCGAGCAGGTCGAAGATCTTGTCGAGCGCCGCCATCCCCGACTGGTAGGTCGTGTACAGCTGGGAGAGTTCCTGGATCGGTTCGAAGAACGTCGTCAGGTAGGCGACGAAGGAGACGATGATGCCGACTTCGAGCGCCCCGTTGATCACCTGCGTGCCGCCGTACAGGAGGATCACCGAGGTGCCGATCGCGGCCAGCAGTTCGACCGCCGGGAAGTAGGCGGCGTTGAGGTAGACGGTCTTCATGTTGACCGCGCGGTTGGCCTCGTTCAGCGCGGTCAGCTCGTCGACGTGGCGCGGCTCCTGGCCGAAGCTGCGCACGACCCGCACGCCGCTGAGGCTCTCCTGCAGGTAGGCGGTGACGGCGGCGATCCGCTCGCGCGTCGCCCGGTAGGCGCCCGCCGAGGCGATCCGGAAGATGAAGCTCGCGATCAGCAGCAGCGGGAAGGTGAGGAAGGTGATCAGCGCCAGCTTCAGGTCGAGCACCACGAGGATCACGACGACCCCGATCAGGGTCAGCGAGCTGGAGAAGATCGTCACCACCCCATCGGTGACCAGTTGCTGCAGCGCTTCGACGTCGTTGGTCATCCGCGAGATCAGGACGCCCGGCCGGTTGCGGGTGAAGAAGCCGATCGACATCCCCTGGATGTGGGTGAAGATGTGCTCGCGCAGGTCCTGCAGGGTGCGCGTGCCGACCCAGCCGACGAGGTAGGTCTCGGCGTAGGTGGCGATCGCGTAGAGGATCGAGACGGCGACGAAGGCGGCGACGATCCAGTCGAGCGCGCTCAGGTCGCCCGTTTCGATCCCGGCGTCGATCGCCCGCCCGGCGAGGTACGGCGGCGCCAGGCCGGCGCCGGTCTCGATCAGCAGGGCGACGAACATCAGCGCCATGCGGGCGCGGTAGGGCTTCAGCAGGCCGATCAGCCAGCGCACCTTGCGGCCGCGCTGGTCGGCGCCGCGCAGCGTCCGCCAGATCGCGCCGAAGAGCATCGCGATGTTGCGCAGCGGGTTTTCGCCCCGCTCGGCCGCGGCCACGCGTTCCTCGCGCGCCGTCGGCTCGTCGTCCCGGCGCCGCCTCACAGTCGCGCCACCTCCTCGCGCTCCTCGAGGTCGGCCTGCAGGAAGACCGAGTCGGCGAGGCCGTGCTCGGCGATCTCGCGGTAGAAGCCGCAGCCCTCCATCAGCTCCTCGTGGGTGCCGCGGTCGACGATCGCGCCGTGGTCGAGGACGATGATCTCGTCGGCGAGCGAGACGGTCGAGAGGCGGTGGGCGATGATGAAGGTCGTCCGCCCGGCCATCGCCTCGCGCAGCCCCGTTTTGATCGCTCCCTCGGTGGTCGCGTCGACCGAGGAGGTGGCGTCGTCGAGGATCAGGATCCGCGGATCGGCGAGCAGCGCGCGGGCGATCGCGACGCGCTGGCGCTGGCCGCCCGACAGGGTCAGGCCGCGCTCGCCGACGCGGGTGTCGTAGTCCTCGGGAAGTTCGCGGATGAAGGAGTCGGCCTGAGCGAGGCGCGCCGCCGCTTCGACGTCCTCGCGACTGGCGCTCCCACGGGCGTAGGCGATGTTGTCGGCGACCGAGGCGGTGAAGAGGAAGCTGTCGTCGGCGACGAAGGCGATCTCGGAGCGCAGCTGCGCCAGGTCGACGTCGCGGACGTCGACGCCGTCGACCAGCACCTCGCCCTGGCTCGGGTCGTAGAGGCGCGCGATCAGCGCGACGAGACTCGTCTTGCCCGAGCCGGACGGCCCGACCAACGCCACCGTCTTGCCGGCGTCGACCTCGAGCGAGACGTCGTGCAGCGCCGGCACCGACTCGTTTTCGGAGCTCGGCGCCGAGGCGTAGCGGAGCGTCACGTCGCGCAGCTCCACCCGGCCGCCGCCGTCGGCGGGCAGCGGGGTCGGATCGGCCGGGCTCTGGATCTCCGGTTCGCGGTCGATGATCTCGAACATCCGGTTGCCCGAGGCGACCGCGCGCTGCGCCATCCCCATCGCCACGCCGAGCATCCGCAGCGGCCCGGCCAGCATCACCAGGTAGGTGTAGAACGCGGTGAAGTTGCCGAGCGTGAGATTGCCTTCGATCACCATCCGCCCGCCGATCAGCAGGATCAGCGCGATCCCCATCTGCGGCAGCAGGCCGATCAGCGGCGAGAAGAAGGCCTGCAGGCGGGTCGAGTAGATCGACTGGTCGAAGACCCGCTTGACCGCCCGCTGGAAGCGGTGCAGCTGGAATTCCTCCCGCGCGAAGGCCTTGACGATGCGGATCCCGGAGACGTTCTCCTCGGCCTCCGCGGTCAGTTCGGCGACCCGCTGGGACACCTCCTGGACGGCAGGCCGTGAGATCCGGTTGTAACGCGCGGCGACCCAGATGACGAACGGCGCCGGGATCAACGCCAGCGCCGCCAAGAGCGGGTTGACGATGAACATCACGGTCGAGGCGAGGATGATCGTCAGCAGGTTCTGGGTGATGAAGATCAGGCCGTAGCCGAGGAAGAAGCGGATCGCCCCCAGGTCGACCGTCGCCCGCGACATCAGCTGCCCGGTCTGCTGGCTGTCGAAGAAGCCGAGCTCGAGCTTCTGGAGGTGGGCGTAGAACATCTGGCGCAGGTCGAATTCGACCGCCAGGGAGACTTTGCCCGCGACCAGGCGACGGACCACGGTGAGGCCCATGCGCAGGATCGCGGCGCCGAGGATCACCGCCGCGAGGGGGAGGAGGTCGGGCTTGTTGTGGTCGTGGATGGCGTTGATCGCCTGGCCGATCAGCAACGGGATCAGCACCGTCATCCCCATCGCCGCCCAGGCGAAGGCCAACGATCCCCACAGTTGGAGCCTGTAAGGACGCAGGAAACCCATCAGCCGGCGGTACGTACGCATTACCACCAACTATACAAAGTGAAGTATTGGACTATTCCAGGGAAGCCGCGGCTTTGGCGCTGCTGACCTTGCCGGGTTCGCACTTTTTCATGTGGTGCCCGGGTTTCTGCAGGATCTGGAAGTTGGTGACCGCGTGGTAGCTCAGCGGCGTGCCGTTGTTCTGCGCCAGGCTGACGATCAGGCGGTAGAAGCCCGGCGGTAGCTGGTGGTAGAAGATCTCCGGCCGCGTCGCCGGGGAGGAGTTGCCCTCGGTGCCTTCGCGTTCGGCGAGGATCCCGTTCGGCCCGGCGTTCTTGGGGAAGTCCATCGACTGTCCCTGGAGCCGTTCCTTGCCGGTCGGGCTCTTGATCGCCTTTTCGAGTTTCACGGGATCGACGCAGTTGGGGACGCGGTTGAGGCTGAAGCGCAGGCTGCCCTCGCCGAGTTCGGGCTCTTCGCCGAAGCTCTCTGGAGCGAGCTGGAAGTTTTCGATCCCGACCTTGACCACCACGGCGTGGGTCGGCTGCACCTCGCCGTTGCGCGGCGAGATGATCGACACCGTCGGCCGGCCCGGGTTCGTTTCCGCGGCCTTCGCCTTATCGGTGCTTTTACCGCCCCCGAATACGATCGCCAGGGCGACGGCCGCGCCGGTCAGGACCAGCGCCGCCAAGGTTGCCTTCCTCAGCCGCATGAGACGGGACATTACGCGGAACTTCCGAAACATCCTCACCTTGGCCGCCGCGTTCTGGCTGATCGCGGTCGCCGGCGCGACGGCTGACCCGGCGGCGAAGGTCGACGTCTTCGCCGGGACCCGGCCCGGGCCGCACACCTTCGGCGGCGGCCACGACTACCCGGGGGCGACGCTGCCGTTCGGGATGGTCCAGTGGAGCCCCGACACGACCCCGGCGGCGCCGCACTCGGGCGGCTACGACTACCGCGACCATCACATCACCGGCCTCAGCCTCACCCACCTGAGCGGCGCGGGCTGCGCCGTCTACGGCGACTTCCCCTTCGTCCCGACCACCGAAACGCTGAGCGAATCGCCCGCGCCGCGGCCGGGGCCGGGACTCGCGGGGCGCTTCGAGCCGGGCTTCTCGCACAAGTCCGAGAGCGGCGCGCCCGGCTTCTACTCGGTCGAACTGCAGCCGAAGCGGGGCGGCCCGATCGGCGTCGCGCTGACCGCCACGACCCGCACCGGCTTCGGCCGCTTCACCTTCCCGGCGAGCCCGCACGCGAGCGTCCTCATCGACGCCGGGGGATCGGCCCAGCCCGACGACGAAGCCGCGGTCCAGGTCGACCCGGCCGCCCGCGAAATCAGCGGTAGCGCCCGCAGCGGCCTCTTCTGCGGCCAGCGGGCGCGCTACAAGGTCTATTTCGCCGCTCGCTTCGCCCGTCCCTTCGCCGCCTCGGGGACCTGGACAGAAGGGGCGCTCGAACCGGGGAGCGAAGCGGCGTCCGACACCCAGGGCCCGTCGTCGAACCCGAAGGTGACCGCGCGTGCCGGCGCCTACGCGACCTTCGACACCCGCGAGGATCGCACCGTGGCGGTCCGCGTCGGCGTCTCCTTCGTCAGTGTCGCGGGCGCCCGTGCCGCGCTGCGCGCCGAAAGCTCCGGCCACGGCTTCGGCGCGATCCGTGCGGCGGCACGGCAGCGGTGGGATCAGGCGCTCGGCAAAGTCGATGTCAGCGGCGGATCGACTCGCGACATCCGCACCTTCTACAGCGCGCTCTACCACGCGCTGCTCGCGCCGCGGACCTTCAACGACGTCGGCGGCGACTACATCGGCATGGACGGCGCCGTCCACCGCGCCCGCGCCCGCACCCAGTACGCCGACTTCTCCGGCTGGGACGTCTACCGCACCGAGATCCCGCTGCTCGCCCTGATCGAGCCGCGCCGCGCCTCCGACATGGCCCAGTCGCTCGTCGCCGACGCCGAACAATCCGGCTGCCTGCCGCGCTGGCCCTACGCGAACGGCCAGTCGATGACGATGGTCGGTGACTCGGCCGACCCGATGATCGCTGCCGCCGCGGCCTTCGGCGCCGACCACTTCGACCACGCCGCGGCGCTCGCGGCGATGGTCCGCGGGGCGAGCGAACCGTGCCAGAACACGAACGGCGAATACGTGGAGCGCCAGGGCCTCGCCGGCTACCTCGAACACGGATACGTCCCCTTCGACGAGGACACCAACGTCCGCAACGCCAACTCGATCTACGGCAGCCCGACCGCGGTCTGGGGCTCGGCGGCGACGACGCTCGAGTACGCGATCGACGACTTCGCGATCGCCCAGTTCGCGGCGCGGAGCGGCGTTGGGGGGAGCGCTGCCGACGCTGGCCGGAGCGGCGCAGCCGCGACCTATGACGACTTCATCGCCCGCGCCGCCAACTGGCGGAACCTCTTCGACCCGGCAAGCGGCCTGATCGAGCCGCGCTTCGCGAGCGGTGAATTCCCCGATCCGTACGACCCACTTCAAGGCGGCGGCTTCGTCGAGGGCGACGCCGCGCAGTACACCTGGATGGTTCCCCAGGATCCGGCCGGCCTCATCCACCGGATGGGCGGTCCGGCCAAGGCGTCGGCGCGACTCGACTCCTTCCTCCGCGTCCTCAACGGGAGTGCGGGAGGGACGCACACCGACCACGCCCTGCTCGGCGACGAGCCGACCCTGGAGACGCCCTGGCTCTACGACTGGCTGCGACGGCCGTGGAAGACCCAGGAGGCGGTCCGCCGCGGGCTCGGCCTCTACAGCCCGACCCCGACCGGCTATCCCGGCAACGACGACCTCGGGACGCTCTCGGCCTGGTACGTCTTCGGCGCGCTCGGCCTCTACCCGGCGCAGCCGGGGACCGGGACGCTGGCGCTCGCCACGCCGCTCTTCGAACGCGCCGAAGTGCGACTCGCCCACGGCAAGAAGCTGACGATCCTCGGCGGCGGGACGCCATACGTCAGCGCCCTCAAGCTCGACGGCCGTCCCCACGACCGTCCCTGGGCGAGCTACTGCGAACTCTCCGCCGGCGCCACCCTCGCCTTCAAGACCAGCGCGCACCCGACCCGCTGGGCGCAACGCGGCCAGCTCCCACCCTCGTACGGCCCCGGAACGCCCGCGCCGAAGTCTCCCTGCGCTCCTTGAGCCCAACCCTCGTACCTTGGTAACCCTGTGGGTGACCAAAGGCAGAGGGTTCGGTCGTTAATCGAGGATTTAGCCGCCGCGCGGAGAGTTCCGCGCATGCAGAACTCCGCGGCCGGCGCCACTGCTGCTCCAGACGCTCCCGTCGCGCTCGCCCCGCATGACGAAGCACCTCCGCGCAGCTGGGCGATCGTCGCTGCCGTCGCGGCCCTGACCATCGCCGGCGCGGCGATCCGCTTCATCCCCCTCGGCGTCCAGAGCTTCCACCACGACGAGGTGATCACGGTGATGCGGGTGATTCCCGGGAGCTTCGGTCACATGCTGCACGAGGTGAAGGCGAGCGAGTCGAACCCGCCTCTGTATTACGTCCTCGCCTGGGGATGGGCGCGCGCCTTCGGCCGCGACGAATGGGGCATCCGCTCCCTCTCGGCGCTGCTCGGGGCGCTGACCGTGCCGCTCGGCTATCCGATCGGCAAGCAGCTGGCGAGCCGCCGCGTCGGCCTGATCCTCACCGGTCTCCTCGCCTTCAGCCCGATGCTGATCTGGTACTCGCAGGAGGCCCGCTCCTACGCGCTCCTGATCCTTTTCGGCGCGCTCTCCTTCCTCTTCTTCCTGCGGGCGCTCGACAACGGCGGCCGACCCCGCGAACTGGCGTTCTGGGCGGTGGCCTCGGCCCTCGCCATCGGCAGCCACTACTTCGCCTTCTTCGCGGTCGGGATCGAGGCGCTCTGGCTCGCCGTCGCCCTCCGCCACCGGTGGAAGGCCCTGCTGCCGGCCTTCGCGCTGGTCGCCGCCACGGGCGCCGCCCTGATCCCGCTGATCACCTCCCAGATCAACCCGGACCACATCGGCTGGATCGACCACAGCCCGGTCGGCAACCGCTTCTTCGAGACCGGCGTCTCCTTCCTGATCGGCGAAACCGGCTCCGTGATCGGCGAGCCGCCGCGCGTCCACTACGCGCTCGTGCCGGTGATCGTGGTCGGCCTCGCGGCGCTCTTCCTGCTCGCGCTCGGCAGCGGGCGCGAGCGCCGCCGCGCCGCGCTCGGTCTCGCGGTCGGGCTGGGGGTCATCGCCCTCGCCGAGCTCGCGGTGATCATCGGCAAGGACTTCGTCGTCGACCGCAACCTGCTCCCGGCGCTGGTGCCGCTCGCCGCCGTCGTCGCGCTCGGTCTCGGCACCACGCGCGCCCGGCTCGCCGGGTTGCTCGTGGCGGTGGCCCTCTGCGCTTACTGGCTCGCCTTCGACGTCTACGTGACCCAGACGCCCAACCTGCAGCGGCCCGACTACCGTGCCGTCGCCGCCGAGCTCGGCCCGGCCCGCGTCCCCCGGGCGATCGTCAGCACGAAGCTCGACCGCGACCCGCTGCGCTGGTACCTCGACGACGGCGGGCTGAGCTGGTTCGGCGGCGCCGAAAAAGTGAGGGAAGTCGACATCGTCAGCAAGCCTTCCGCCGCCGGCCAGCACGCTACGCTGCCGCCGGCGTTCCGTCCGGCGGGGGTCGCGCGGCTGGGACGCATCACCGTCTCCCGTTTCGTCTCGCCCACTCCCGTGCTGCTCTGGATCCACGAACTAGCCGCCCAGCCGACCGGCCACCTGGCCAACACGGTCGTCCTCGACGGCCCGCCCTCGTCGCGGGCGACGCTCGGTGAGAACGCCCGTACCGCGCCTTCCCACGCGGTCGCGGCGCGGCGGGCGAGCGAAGGGGCGACGCGATGAGCGACGGCCAGAACACCCTCGTCGTCCGCCTCGGCGCCGCCGCCCGCAGCCGCGACAGCTGGCTGCAGCTGCTCAAGTTCGGCGTCGTCGGCGGCTCCGGCTACCTGATCAACCTCGGCGTCTTCGCCTTCCTCTCCGGCAACCTCGGCGTCTTCCACACGGTCGCCGCGGTCGGCGCCTTCTGCGTCGCCGTGACCAGCAACTTCCTCTGGAACCGCTACTGGACCTTCGGGCCGGGGGAGGGGCTCGCCCACCTGCAGGCGGCCCGCTTCCTCGCGGTCTCCGTCGCGTGCCTGGTGATCAACCTGGTCGTGCTCGAGCTGCTGGTCGGGTCGGGGATGGGCGAACTCGCCGCGCAGGCGATCGCCGTCGCCGTCGCGATGCCGTTCAACTTTCTCGGCAACAAGCTCTGGACCTTCACCTGAGGCGGCGTGGGAGCGCCTCGCTGCGTCCTCGGTCGCTTCGTTCGGGTCACGCACTGGAGTGCGCTCCCCTCACGCCGCTTCCCTGCGTCCTTGCGAGGCTGGCCCACGCCGCCTCAGGTCGGCCTTGGCGCCTCAGCTAACGTTGATTGCATGACCGAGAACGCCCGCAAGCCGCCCTACGACGCTGCCCGAATCGAGACCGAGCGGCAGGCCGCGTGGATCAACCGTGGCGACTACGACGCGCCGACGCCGCCCGCCGACGGCGAGCACGGCGTCTACGTCAAGTCCTCGAGCCCGTTCACCTCGGGCAACCTCCACATGGGCCACGTCCGCGACTACACGATCGGCGACGCCTACGCCCGTTTCCAGCGCGCCCGCGGCCGCGACGTGCTGATGGGCTTCGGCTTCGACGCCTTCGGCCTGCCCGCCGAGCTCGCCGCGATCGAGCGCCAGATCCCCGCCGCCGAGTGGGTCGAGCAGTGCGGCGAGCGGATGCTCGAGCAGATGAAGCGGCTCGGCTACAGCTTCGACTACGACCGCGTCTTCTACAGCTCCGACGAGGGCCAGTACCGCTGGTCCCAGTGGTTGTTCCTGACGCTCTATGACATGGGGCTGATCTACCTCGACGACGCGACCGTCGACTGGTGCGACACCTGCCAGACGACGCTGGCGACGATCCAGGTCGAGGAGGGCGGCACCTGCTGGCGCTGCCACAACGAGGTGCGGCTGATCCGCAAGCCGACCTGGTTCTTGAAGATCACGCCTTACCTCGAGGAGAACGACGCCAACATGGCGAAGCTCGAGCAGCAGCCGTGGGACGACCTGGCGCTCGCCTCGCAGCGCATCATCCTCGGCCGCACCGACGGGGTCGAGTTCGAGGTCGACGGGCCCGACGGGCCGCTGACCGTCTTCACGCCGCACGCCGACGCCGCCGGCCTGGCGAGCTTCGTCCTGCTCTCCCCGCGTCACCCGCTGGTCGACACGCTGGCCGCCGGCGAGGTCCGCGAGCAGCTCGAGCAGCTGCGCTCGGGTGGCTGGGAGCGGAGCGCCCGCGACGCCAAAGAGGTCCCGGTCATCGACACCGGCCTGACGGTCACCGGGCCCGAGGACGAGCTTCCCCTCCTGGTCTCGCCCCTGGTCGACGCCCGCTACGGTCCCGCCGCCGTCCTCGGCATCCCCGCGGTCGACGAGGCCGACGCCGACATCGCCGCCCGCTTCCCCGGTGTTGATGGGCCGAAAACTCAAGATGGGCTTGAGAAATCGGCCCATCAACCTGACGGTGCGACGGATGATGCGCCGCTTCCGCACGCACCCGTTGCGGGAGCGCGGGAGGCGAAGCGGTATCGCGCCAACGACTTCTCGATCTCCCGCCAGCGCTCGTGGGGGACGCCGATCCCGGTCATCCACTGTCCCGACCACGGGCCGGTGCCGGTGCCCGAGGCCGACCTGCCCGTCGTCCTGCCGCGTGACCTGGTCGCGACCGGTGAAGGGAATCCGCTCGCCGAGCGCTCCGACTTCGTCGACGTCGAGTGCCCCGTGTGCGGGAAGCCCGCCAAGCGCGAGACCGACACGCTCGACTGCCACTTCGACGCGCTCTTCCTCTGGGTCCCGGCGACGCTGCCGCCGGAGGACCGGGCGACGCAGATGTTCACCCATCCCGAGTCGAAGAAGTGGCTGCCCGCCGAGCGCCTCGTCGCCGGTGGCGACTCCGGCAACTTCGTCTTCGACCAGCGGGTCGTCACCAAGGCGCTCCGCGATCACGGCGAGTTCGACTACATGACCGACGGCGAGCCCTTCTACGGCAACCTCTTTCACGAGATGGTGATCTCTGACGGGCGGAAGATGTCGAAGCACCTCGGCAACGTCGTCAACCCGGACGAGCTGGTCGGGCAGTTCGGCGCCGACACGATCCGCGTCGCCGTCCTCTGGGCGGCGGGGCCGGCGAAGACGCTGAACTGGTCCGACGCGGCGATCCGCTTCGCCAACAAATTCCTCCGCAGCTTCTGGATCTACGCGCACGATCGCTTCGTCGAGCTCGAGGGCTCAAAGCACGATCCCGAGAAGGCGGCGGCGACCGAGAAACAGCGGGAGAAGCTGCGTAGCTGGTGCGAGAACGGGCTGCAGCGGGTCGCCGAGGACACCGCCGACCTGCAGATGCACAAGGCGATCCGCAACCTCACCCGGCTCTTCGAGCGGATCCAGCAGTTCGAGCAGCAGCTGAAGAAGAAGGGGCAGCTCGACACCGCCGACGCCGAGGCGCTGGTCGCCGCGATTCTCCTGCTGGCGCGGGCGCTGCAGCCGTTCGCCCCGCACGCCTCCGAGGGGACCCTGATCAACTCCGGCCGCTTCACCAGCGACGACCTGCCGGGCGTCTGGCCCGACGCGAGCACGATTCCCGTCGCCGCCGACGACGCCCTCCCCGCGGCCTCCTAGCGGCGCCGAAAAGGTGCTCCTTTCGTACCTAAACGCAGGGGGATCTTTTTGTTCAGACAGCCTTGATTGCTTCACTTCGGTCTGTTATGAATGAAATCCCTGTCGGGGGATCAACCGACAGGCAGAGGCGGGGCCACAACTCAGACGGGGAAACCGCCTTGGGGTGGCAAAGGAGGACCTGGTGCTGAGCGGGATCAGAGTTCGTCACGACCCGATCCCAAGGCGCCGACGCGCAGTCGGCGCCGCCCCGCCTCAAATCTCTTCTCGTCACCGGACCGGGGCCCCGGTGACGAGAAGCATGCGGAGCCGGTCCGCCATCGCGGGCCGGTTTCGCTGCGCCGGCCCGGGCGCCCGCTCAGTCGGAGGGCGGCGGCTCGACCGTGAAGACGCGCTTCACGTGGTCCCAGCCGGTCCCCGCGCAGAGCTCATTAGGCGTCGTCGAGAGCGCCCCGCAGAGCTTCAGCAGCGTGGCGAAGCGCGGTTCGCGCCCGGCCCGCTCGAGCAGCGAGATCTCGGTCCGGTGCAGGTCGGTGCGTTCGCCGAGCTCCTCCTGCGAGATCCCGACCGCCAGACGGCGCTTGCGGAGGTTCTGGGCGAAGCGCTCCTGGGGGGTCAATTCGGTCGCCTCCGATGCCGATGCTTATCGCGAATCACCCGCGCATCGTCGCTGCGCGCAGACAACCGTTCCACAGACAAAAGACCGCTCCCGCTTGAGAACACCGACGCGTCCGCTACCTTGATGGGCTGAGGACTAACGGGTTATCTGAACTTTTACGTGAAAAGCGTTGAGTGAGGGTGACCCATGTGTTACACCACCAGGACCAAAGTTATGCGGCTCCCACAGGGGCGCCGCGCCAAAACGAGCCGCTTCGGCGGTAGCCAAGGAGGAAGTTAGATGAGCAACGACACGCAGCATCTGGGGGGGCCTATCGGCCGTCGAACCAGTTCCTGCGCGACGGAACTCGTCTGCCGGGACTGTGGCTACCGTGCTCCATTGGAAGAGCGGGCCTTCAAGTGTCCGGCCTGCGGCGACGGGCTCGACATCGACTACGACTACGAGCGCGCCACCGCGGCGATCGCCGAGCGTGGCCTCGAGGGTCGTCCCTGGAACATCTGGCGCTTCGAGGAGCTGCTGCCGATCATCTCGGCGGACGCCCAGGCGCGGGTCGGCCAGTTCGCCGGCAAAACGCCGCTGATCAAGGCCGACCGGCTCGGCGCCGAGTTCGGGCTGAAGAACCTGTATCTGAAGGACGACTCGACCAACCGCCCGTCGCTGTCCTACAAGGACCGCGTCGTCAGCATGTCGATCGCACGTCTGCTGGAGCTGGGCAAAGACGAGATCGGCTGCGTCTCGACCGGCAATGTCGGGACCGCGGTCGCGGCGCTCGCCGCCAAGGCCGGCGCCACCGCCTACGTCTTCTACCCCGGCAACATGGAGAAGGGGAAGGCGAAAGCCTGTCGCGCCCTCGGCGCCCAGGTCTGTCAGCTCGACGGCAACTACGACCAGGCCAACCGCGCCTGTCGTGAGCTCTCGCTGGCGAGCGGGATCGAGTTCGCCAACATCACCCTGCGCCCGTTCTACGCAGAGGGGGCGAAGACGATGGCCTTCGAGGTCGTCGAGGAGCTCGGTTGGACCTCGCCCGACCATTGGGTGATCCCGGCCGCCGGCGGCACGCTCTCCTCGCGCGTCCACAAGGGGCTCAACGAGCTGGAAATCGTCGGCCTCGCCGAGACCTCGGGCACGCGGATCAACATCGCCCAGGCGGGCGGCTGTGACCCGATCGCCACGGCGATCCTCGACGGCGGCGACATCGAGCCGCAGACCCCGGACACCGCCGCCCACTCGCTGGCGATCGGCTCGCCCGGTGACGGCCCGCTGGTCGTCGACGCCGTCCGCACCCGCGGCGGCTCGGCGGCGACCCCGTCGGACCCGGAGATCTGGGAGGCGATCGACCTGCTCGGCGCCACCGAGGGCATCCTCACCGAGCCCGCCGGCGGCACCACGATCGCCACGGTCGGCCAGCTCGCCGCCCAGGGCAAGATCGCCCCGGACGAGACGGTCGTCGCGGTGATCTCCGGCAACGGCCTGAAGACGATCGCCGACCATCCGGACAAGGCCTGGCCGGAAATGGTCGCCTGCAACCTCGACTCGATGGGCGAGCAGCTCGAAGAGTTCCGCCGCACCGCGACGTCCGTCGCCTAGCCAGAGCGACGGCGCGGGGGCCTGGCGCGTGGCGGAGCCGCCGGTAGTAGACGGCGTCCGCCACCGCTGGGTCGAGGCGCGCGGGCTGCAATTTCACGTAGCCGAAGCGGGGGAGGGCGACGACGTCGTCCTCTGCCTGCACGGCTGGCCGCAGCACTGGTACGAGTGGCGTGACCTGATGCCGCGGCTGGCGGCGGCGGGGCACCGGGCGATCGCGATCGACCTGCGCGGCTTCGGCTGGTCGGACGCGCCCCGCGACGGCTACGAGAAGGAGAACCTGGCCACCGACGTCCTCGCCGTGCTCGACACGCTCGGGCACGAGCAGGTGAAGCTGGTCGGCCACGACTGGGGCGGCTGGATCGGCTTCCTGCTCTGCCTGCGGGCGCCCGAGCGCTTCTCGCGGTACCTGTCGCTGAACATCCTGACCCCGTGGCCGAACATGCGCGCTTTCGTGCCCGAGCTCTGGCGCTTCTGGTACCAGCTGGTGATCGCCGCGCCGGTCCTCGGCTATCAGGCGCATCGCAGCGGCCAGTTCGTGCCGAAAGTGCTGGTCGGCGGCTCGACCGTCCGCGACAACTGGGACGAGACGACCATCCGCTCCTTCGCCGACAACCTGGCCGAGCCCGCCCGCGCCCGCGCCTGCGTCCAGATGTACCGGGTCTTCCAGCTCCACGAGTCGCCGGCGATCCTCCGCGGCCGCTACGCCCACGACCGCCTCACCGTCCCTACCCGGCTCCTCTTCGGCACCGACGACACCGCCCTGCGTCCCCATCTCCTGGCCGGCTACCAGCGCCACGCCGACGACATGCGGGTCGAGCTCGTCCCCGGCTGCGGCCACTTCATCGCCGACGAGAAACCCGACCTGGTCGCCGAGCGCGCCCTCGAGTTCTTCCGAGACTGAGTCCCATATGGTTCGCGGCCATGAGGAGATCTCGATCCGCCGTCGCCCTGTCCCTACTCGTCTCGGCCTTGCTGCTGCTCATACCGGCGACGGGTGACGCGACGCCGCCGCGGAAAGGCGGCCACTACGCCGGGCTGATCGCCAGTCAGCAGGGCGCGGAAAAGACCTACGAATTCCGGCTCAGCTTCGACGTCTCGCCGTCGGGCAAGGAAGTCGGCTCGTTCGTCTTCCCCGAAGGCGCCCCTTTCGGCACCAAGTGCGCCCAGGGCCCGCTCGGCGAACCGGCGGCGAACCGCCACGCCCAGGTCGAAGGCGGCGGCTTCGATATCTCGTTTCCGCTGGAAATCGACGACCCCAGCATCGTCGGCGACCCCGAACTCGGCACGGTCCACCTCGAAGGCAAGTTCGGCCCGAAGGGCGTCTTCGTCGGCCACCTCGACAATCGCACCACGACCAGCATCTGTCGCGGCAGCTGGACCTTCAAGCTTCACGCTCAGCCGCGCTGAGAGACCGAGTTCTCCACCGTTAATCCGTCTAGGCGGGTGCGGGGCGTACCTATACTCGATCGACGAGGCGTCGACCCGATTGGGCCAATTTCCGGCGGTTTTTGCTCCCGCTCCTGCTCGGCGCGCTCTTGCTCGCGCTGCCGGCGAGCGCGATCGCCGAAGAAACCACCACGGCCACCACCGGGAGCATTGCCGGCACGGTGAGCGCAGGGGGCGACCCCATCGTGGGTGAAGTCGAAGTCTGCGCCAAATCGGTGATCGACGAAAGCACGTTCAAATGTGTCGCGTTGCTCGGTGGCGGGCCCTACGAAATCACCGAACTGCCGGCAGGCGAATACAAAGTCGGGTTCTGGCCGACCGGCAACTACGTAACTCAGTTCTGGAACCACGGGTTGACCTGGAGCGAAGCGACCGCGGTGCAGGTCGCCGCCGAACTGACGACGCCCGGAGTAAACGCGGTGCTCGAAGTCGGGGCGACGATCAGCGGGACGATCACGGCCGCGGCGACCGGCGCGCCGGTCGAAAAGGTCGAAGCCTGCGCCAAGCTCGTCGAACTCGGCCTCGAACCCAAACTTGAACTCGAACGGTGCGCGAAGACCAACGCCGCCGGCGAATACACGATCGATGGCCTCGTCCCCGGTCAATGGATCGTCAACTTCTACGCTCAGCAGGCGGAAGCCGACGTGGTCTCGGCGCCGTACGCACAGCCCACGGTCGAAGTCGGGCCCCAGCAGGATCTGCCGGGAGTGAGCCAGGCGCTGATCCCCGGCGGGCAGATCGCCGGCACCGTCCGCCTCGCCGGGACGGGCGCTCCGGTCGGTGGGGTTCAGGTCTGCGTCACGACGGCGTCATCGCCGACTCCGCTCGGCTGTATCCGCACCCCCGCCTCGGGGGCCTACCGCTTCATGCGCGTCTGGCCCGGGTCCTACAAGGTCGTCTTCTCGCCCGAACCGTCGGGCACCGAAGGCCCCAGCCCCTATCCGACCCAATGGTGGGGAGGCCAGTCGACCTTCGCCTCCGGCGAGACGATCGAGATCACCCCGCCGGCGATCGTCAACAACATCGACGCGTCCCTCGTCGCCCCACCGACGCCGGCTCCCGCGACCCCGATCACCCCGCCGGTCGCGAAGAAGCCGTTGAAGTGCAAGCGCGGCTTCGTCAAGCGCAAGGTGCACGGCAAGCAGCGCTGCGTCAAGCGCCACAAGCCGAAGCCCCGGCACAAGCACCACAAGCGGCACCAGGCGGAGTCCCAGACTTCGCAGCCGCGCCCGAAGCGCCCCTAGTCCGCAACCTCGGCGTCCTGCCGGAGCTTCTCCCATTCGTGTTGGACCGGCCCCGGCGTCTTGGTCGAGCGGCCGCTCCAGACCCCGGTCCCGGGTCCGTTGGTCATCCAGTAGCGCATCCGATTCGGCGACAGGGGATTGACGTACCAACCGGCGGGCCGGTCCTCGTCTGACCAGCTGTTCGGATCAAGCGGGTGGCCGTTCGCCGCGACGGTGGCCATCGCCTCAGTCGGTTCACCAGCATCGCCAGGGGCCGGCGGCCCGTACCGGGATCGTGCGACGAGGTCGAAGTAGAGAAGGCCGGTGGCCAGAGCGGTGAAGGAGCGGAGCACGATCTGGACCGCGGTGCCGGCGACAAAGGTCCCGGCATTCGTGGTCGTGTGTCCGACGGACAGGAAAAGGACAAGCCAGGGAATGCCCGCGGTCAGCGTGGCGGCGAAGAACAGGCCAATACCGTGCCAGCGGTATCCGCGGGTCAGGTTGAAACTGCGCCGAAGGGCATCGATCGGGCCGCCGCTCTCGAGCGCCGCGGCCTGCGCGACGACCGGCCAGATCGCGAGCAGGAGGATGCCGGGGATGGCGAAGGCGAGCGTGCCCAGTCCGATGGCGACGCCGCTGATGCCCGCCGCGACCGCGACCACGGGCAGTCTGGGCAGGCTCTGGCGGAACGTGGCGCCGAAGGTCGGTCGGCGACCGGCGCCGACCTCGCGGACGGCGTGGACGTGAAGAGCGGAGATCAGCGGGGTGACGATGAAGGAGTCGGCGATCAGGAGGCCTTTGCTCCCGAGGAACCCCAGATGTCCCTGCGCGAGCGGCCCGGCGCCGGTGGCGGCGAGGACGATCAGCTCGTACGGGACGACGACGATCGCGGCGAAGGCGAGGAAGAGGATCGGGACGCGCCGGTAGAGCGCGAACGCCCCCGTGAGCATTTCCCCGACCGAGCGTGGACGATCGAGGTCGAGATCGCGGTGATCGTTCACGAGGATTCTTCTTCGCGGCGCCGGGCGGCTGCCGGGTCCTTTTTCCATTTCGCCAAGACGGCACGTGGAGTCTTCGTCGTGCGCTTGCTCCAGGTCGGCGTCCCGTCGGCCGCCCAGTAGCGCATGACCCAGGGCGAGTTCGGGTCGACGTACCAGCCGGCCGGCCGGTCCTCGTCGGACCAGCTGTTCGGGTCGAGCGGATGGCCGATCGGCGGCACCTCCCAGTCGGGCTCGGGCTCGGGCTCCGCCTCCTCGGCCGTCGCCGCCGATTTGACCTTCGCCCGGCTCCGCGCGGTCAGGTCGAAGTAGAGGAGGGCGGTGGCGAGGGCGGTGAACGAGCGGACGACCGTCGACAGGGCGGTCCCCGCGACGAAGGAGGCAACGGTCGTCGAGGGGTGGTCGAAGGCCCTCACCACGCCGTACGTGACCAGCCAGCCCATCACTCCGACCAGGAGGATCAGCCCGAGGACGTGCCAGTAGTTCTTTCGCGTCAAGTCGGCGCTTCGCCGCAGCGCGTCGGTCCAGCTGCCGCGCTCGAGCGCGGCCGACTGCGCGACGACCGCCCAGCGCAGCGAGAGCAGGATTCCTGGCACCAGGAAGGCGATGAAGCCGACGAAGATCCCGAGCGTGCTGATGATCACGGCGGCGACCACGACCGGCAGGACGGTCACGGCCTTCGAGGCGACCGACGCGAGCTGTGGCTGATCGCCGTCGCGGATCTCCAGCACCGCGTGAACGTGCAGCGCGGAGATCAGCGGGCCGATCAGGAAGACGTCGACCACGCTGAGGATCAGGCTGGTCGTCCCGCTCACTTCCCGGAGCGACAGAGGCCCGGCGCCGGTGACCGCGAGGACGATCAGCTCGTACGGGACGACGACGCCGGCGGCGAGGATCAGGAAGAGGAGGGGGAAACGTTGGTAGACCGAGAAGGTCGCCGAGACCAATTCGGGCGCGGACCGCTCACGCTCGATCTCGATGGTCCCCCCGGCCACGGGTGGAAGATATTTGTTTGGACGATCTGAGTGGCGCGCGGCGTCCGTAAACTGCTCGGCGATGCGGGCGCTCGTCCAACGTTGCAGCCAGGCGGCGGTCGACGTCGAGGGGGCGCGGGTCGCGCAGATCAAGGCAGGGATGGTGGTGCTGCTCGGGGTGAAGGTCGGGGACACCGAGGTCGAGTGCGACCGGCTCGCCGAGAAGGTGCTGGCGCTGCGGATCTTCGACGACGCCGAGGGGAAGATGAACGAGCCGCTCGGGCCGGAGCGGGAGATCCTCTGCGTCAGCCAGTTCACGCTCTACGGCGACACGCGCAAGGGCACTCGGCCGAGCTACATCAAGGCCGCCCGGCCCGAGGACGCCGAGCCGCTGTATGACCGCTTCTGCGAGAAGACCGGCGCCAAGAAGGGCGTCTTCGGGGCCTGCATGGGCGTGGCGCTGATCAACGACGGGCCGGTCACGGTCGAGGTCGAGGTCGAGGCGCCCGAGGAGAAACCGTGAGTGGGGAGGAGGCGGGGGCGGTCGAGGTGCGGCCGGGGCGTCGCATCGCCTGGCGGGCGTTCGGCGACGGCCCGCCGCTCCTGCTGATCAACGGCTACGCGGCGACCGGCGCCGATTGGGATCCGGCCTTCCTCGGCGCGCTCGCCGCCGACCATCGGGTGATCAGTCCCGACAACATCGGCCTCGGCGCCTCGGTCCTCGCCGCCGACGACATCGTCGGTGGGGTGGAGGGGATGACCGCCGACATGGTCGCCCTCCTCGACGCGCTGGAGATCGAGCGCGCGGCGATCGCCGGCTGGTCGATGGGCGGGTTCGTCGCCCAGTCGTTGGTTCGCGCCGTCCCCGAGCGGGTCACCTCGGTCGGCCTGATCTCCACCCACACCGGCGGCCCGGACTGCGTCAACGGCCCGCCCGAGGTCGCCCGCGAACTCGTCGACCACTCGGGCACGCCGCGCGAGCAGGCGACGCGGCTGATCTCACTGCTCTTCCCACCCGACCGCGCCGCCGAAGCCGACGAGCGCTTCGGCGAGATCGTCGCCGCCGCGCGCGCCGAGCTCCCCGAGCGGGTGCTCTTCATGCAGGAGGAAACGCTTCGGGAGTGGCACGGGCGCCCGGACCCGCTGCCGCTTTCCGACCCCGGCATCCCGGTCGCGGTCGTCCACGGCTCCCTCGACACCGTGGTGCCGCCGGGCAACGCCGAGGTCCTCGCCCGGTTCCATCCCGGCGCCCAGGTGACGATCGTCCCCGGCTGCGCCCACGCGCCGATGGCGCTCGAGCCGGACGCCGTCGCCGCGGCGATCCTGGCGACGAGCAGCGCCGCCGCTTAGGCCGCGAGCGGGGCCCGCCGCGGGGCGCTCTGCCCGTAGAGAGCCGTCTTCGCCGCCAGCAGCTCGCGGTCGGCGGCCGCGTGCAGCGCGTCCGGGTCGCGCTCGCCGGAGGCGATGCCGTAGGAGACGCCGATCCGCTCGAGGCCGTCGACCGAGGTCTGCCCCAGCTCGTCGATCATCCGCTGCACACCGGCCACCGCGCCACGGGCGGTCGTTTCGGGAAGCAGGATCGCGAACTCGTCGCCGCCGATCCGGAAGCCCTCGTCGCCGGCGCGGGTCGCGCGGATCGCGTCGGCGACCGCCCGCAGGACCTCGTCGCCGGCCGGATGGCCGAGGCGGTCGTTGACGCCCTTGAAGCCGTCGAGGTCGAGCAGGCAGAGCGCCAGCGGGTGCCCGTAACGGAGCGCGCGGGCGAGCTCGTGCCGCAGCCGCTCCTCGTAGGCGCGGCGGTTGGGCAGGTCGGTGAGCGCGTCGTGGCGGCTGTCGTGGGCCTCTTCGGCGAGCAGTGCCGCGTGGGAGATGTGGGCGGCGATCAGGTCGCTCAGCAGCTCCAGCGTCTGCGCGTCGCCGGCGTGGAAGTGGTCGGGCTCGTCGTGGCAGACGGTGAGCACGCCGACCCGGTCGCGGCGGTGGAACAGCGGCACCCGGATCAGCGAGCCGTTCCCGGGATCAAGGCGGATCGGCTGGATCACGTCCGCGTCGCCCGCGGTCGCCTCGACGACGAATTCGCTCTGGTCGGGCGCCTCGATCACCGCGGCGCGGGCGTCGGTCAGCTCCAGCGCACGATCGACGGCAAGCTGCATCGCCGCACCGAGTCGGAGGTCGCTCGTCGCGATCTCGTTCTGCGTGTGGATGATGCGGAGGAGCCGATCCTCGGTGGCCTGGCGGGGTGGCATGTCTAGGATCATACGTACTGCCTACCTACTTTTCGGGACATCCAGACGATTCGGACCAATGTACGACGGGTCCAGGTTAGGACGGAAACCCTGTCTAGGTAACGGCAGCTTTCGGCGGCCCGGGCGGGCCGGCGGGAGCTACGGCTTGCCCGGCGCGACGGTCCAGCCGATGATCAGGACGACGATCGCGATCGCCCCGAGCACGAAGCCGCCGTACTGCAAGAGGTTGGCGATCCGCGGCGGCTCGACCGCGACGACGTCTTCGCCACGCCGTTCGCGGACGTAGCGCTCGTCCCGGCTCTCTTCCTCGAGGCGCCGTTTGATCAGCGACCCGGCGACCGCGGCGATGATGCCGAGGATCAGGACGACCGCGCCGATCGCGTAGAGGCCGTGGGCGGAATCGAGTGATTCATGGACCATCGCCGGCGACTCTAGCCGCCGGCGATGGTCGTCCGCTTGTCTCTACGCGTCTATTTTTTCTTCGGCTTCTGCAGCACCGCGTCGATCGTCCGGTAGCCGGTGCAGTTGGCATGGGACGTCGACAGTTCGCCCTGGAAGCGGCCCTGGAAGATGCTGCCTTCCAGCGTCACCGTCCATTCTTCGGGGCCACTGGTCTTGGTCACGCCGTAGACCGTGCCGTCGGGCGCGATCTTCGCGTTGCTCAGGTGGGCGGGGACTTCGAGCTTCACGTCCTGCGCTTTGGTCGGGCCTTTACAGGTCGTTTCGGCTTCGACATCCAGGTTTTGGAGCACCGTCCCGTTGCTCTTGACGCTGAATTCGATCGGCCATTCTTCTTTTTCTTTCCCGCTCGCCGCGAGGTAGTCGCCGTCGTCGGCGGCGCTGGTGACGCGCTGCTTGGTCGGCTTGCGGACCACCTTCGACACCGATTCGAGCCCCTGCGGCTGGGCGCCGCCGAGGACCAGCGGCCGGTACACGTGCCGCCCCGCCTTTTTCGGCTTCACGAAGAAGGCGTTTTCGCCCGAGTTGCTGCCGGGTGCTTCGGCGATCGTTTTCCAGGCGCCGTTTTCCCATTCCTGCAGCTGCACGACCGCGCCGCCGAGTTCGGCTTCGTACCCGAAGTCGATCTTGGTCAGGTACCCCGTGAAGATCTGTTCGCGGAAGGTGAGTTCCGGTTCTTCGATGAAGGGATAGACCATGAACGAGTGGACCGGGCCGACTTCGACCCCGTTCTCGCCGAATTCGGATTCGCGGAAGACCTGCCAGTAGATGCGGCCTTCGTAGAGCGCCGCGGGAACCGGTTTGCTCGGCAGTTCGAGTTCCGAGCTGCACTGGGCGTTGGAGCCTTTGATCGGTTCCGAGGAGCCTTCGCCCGCTTCGCCGAAGCCGGCGGTGCCGAGTTGGCCGAACTGGTCGGTGGCGAAGGAGGTCGAGAAGTGGACGCCGTATTCTTCGCCGCCGCCCAGGACCGGCGGTTCCTGCTGGATGACCGGCGGGACGACTTCTTCTTCCGGTTCTTCGGGGAATTCGACGCCTGCTTCTTCTTCTTTGATCTGTTCGATTTCTTCTTTGAGTTCTCTCCGTTCCCGTTCTTTCCGTTCCCGTCTTTCTTCCAGGGATTCTTCGACTTCTTCTTCTTCAGGTTCTTCCGGTTCGATCACTTCGCCTTCTTCGGCGGCGAAGACCGGGCAGGAGAAGGTCACCGCGAGCGGTTCGCCGCTCGCCTGGACGCCGGCGTTCTCGCTGGGGATCAGCGGTTCGATCGGCGGGCTGGTCGCCGGGGTCGCGCCTGCCGGGGCGACCGCCACGATGAGGCCGGTGAGCGCGGCTAACGCGACGAGTAGAGGAATAAGACGGGAGAGACTTCGCGGACGGTTTTTCATTTTCAAAAGATAGATCGATTGACCACAAGGTTCAATTGTTGATCAATCGTTTTTGGATAGGGCTCAGCGATGCCGGCGGAGCCGGACCACCTTGCGGACCACGTCTCGCTGGCCGTCGAGGCCGACCGCGGTGAAGCGCAGGCGGGCGCGGAGGCGCTCCGGCCCGGGGGTCGCTCGCATCCAGGCGCGCATCGAGCGGGGGATGCGGAGACGGACGCGGTGGGCGCCGGCGGCGTAGGTGCCCTTCGAGGTCCAGCGGACCTTGGCGACCCGGCGGGTGCCGGTGGTCGCCGACATCGCCCGCAGCCTGCCGCGGACCTGGAGGCGGCAGGGCATCGTGCAGTTGGTCCAGGCCGTGATGCGGCCGCGGCGCACGGAGCCCTTGATCTTCGGCACGGTCAACTTGAGCGGCGCTCCTTCTCCGTGCACACCGCCGTTGCCCTGGCCGCCGTCGCCACTCGAGTTCGGAAGGGCGGGGTGTTCCTCCACGGGCGTGGTCTCGTCGCCGCCCGATTCTTCCTCGGCGGCTTCGCTCGCGACCCACGAGTAGGCGACCGTGGTCGAGGCTCCCTGAACCGCGTTCTGGAAGGTCGGTTCGCCGCCTTCGGGCAACGTCGCGGTGAATTCGTAGGTACGCGCCTCGCCGCCGGCGAGGGTCCCCGCCGGCCGTTCGGGCATCGAGTCGAGCGGGCCCGCGTAGACGGTCCGCGGGGCCGTCGGCCTGGTCACGTCGACCACGGTCAGCCGCAGCCGGCTCGAGAGCAGGCCGCCGCCGACTCCTGGTTCGTCGAGCAGTTCGCCGCGCCGGAGGGTCAGGGCGACGGGCTCGGAGCCGGTGTCCTCGATCGCTACGGTGCCGGTCGTCGCTTCGCCGGGGGCGATCCCGGACGCGGCGAAGATCGCCTGGCCTTCGTGCGAGTTCGAGATTTCGAAAGGGCCCGAGGCCGCGATCGCCGCCGCGCGCGCCTGTGGCTGGTCGGTCACCTGGGCGAGCGCGACCGCCGCCATCGCGGCCAGCGCGAAGAAGACGAGTAGCGGCAGCCGGCGCCGCATCAGAACGCTTTCGTCGGCGCGGGTGACTGAGACGCCGCCGACGTGGCCATGACGTTGCCGGCGCGGTCGTAGGGGGTCGCCACCGGGGTCCAGATCATCGTCCCGGTGCCGGCCGCCGTGGTGGTCCCGACCAGCACGCCGAGTTCGGTCCCGAGGGTGATGGTGATCGTGTTGCCGCTCATCACCATGCTCGATGCGGTGCCGGTCGCGCCGAAGCTGACGAATCCTCCGAGCAGCCCGGCGACGTAATCGCCGCGTCCCAGGTTGACCGCGCCGAGCGGCAGCTGCAATGGCCAGATCTCCTTTACCGGCACGCCCGTCCAGAACAATTGCGCGCTCCGCAATTACAAGGCGATCCGGTACACCCCCAAGACCATCGCGCACCAGCTCGTCGAGCACAACCTCTCCTTCAAGGACTATCAGGAGAGCCTGCCGACGACCGGACCGCGCGTTGATGGCGTCTATTA
>DAIQOT010000143.1:0-9752 GCA_036787695.1 Solirubrobacterales bacterium
CCTCGACCACGGCGGCGCTGGCGAGCATCAACCGCGACGGCCCGCTGACCCCGTCGGAGCTGGCCGAGATCGAGCGGGTCAAGCGCCCCTCGATGACCCGGACCCTTGCCTGCCTCGACCGCGAGGGCCTGATCGAGCGCACCCCGGACCCCGCCGACGGCCGCAGCTCGCTGGTCTCGATCAGCGCCGCCGGCCGCGAGCGCCTCGCCCTGCTGCGCCGGCGCAAGAGCGCCTACCTGGCCCGGCGGTTGGCCAAGCTAGACCCCGAGGAGGTCGCGACGCTCGCCCGCGCCGCCGAGATCCTCGAGCGCATGCGGGAGGATGAGCGGCCGTCGTGAGCACCGCTCTCCGACGCTCGTTCAACTCGCTCGAGGTCCCCAACTACCGGCGCTATTTCGCCGGTCAGGTCATCTCGTTGTCCGGCAACTGGATGCAGACCGTCACGGTCCTGTGGCTGATCCTCAGCCTGACCAACTCCGGCTTCGCCGTCGGACTCACCACGGCGCTGCAGTTCCTGCCGATGCTCCTGTTCGGCGCCTACGGCGGCGTGCTCGCCGACCGCTTCTCGAAGCGCAACCTCCTCTTCGTCACCCAGTCGCTGATGACGATCCCGGCGCTCGGCCTGTTCCTCGTAACCCTCTTCGGGATCGAGCAGCCGTGGATGATCTTCGTCGGCGTCTTCCTCTTCGGCGCCGTCAACTGCGTCGACAACCCGACCCGGCAGAGCTTCGTGATCGAGATGGTCGGCCCCGACCGCCTCGTCAACGCCGTCTCGCTGAACAGCGTGATCATCGAGACGGCGCGGATCATCGGCCCCGCGATAGCGGGCCTGATCATCGCCACCGTCGGCGTCGTCCCCTGCTTCGCGATCAACCTCCTCACCTTCATCGCGATGATCGTCGCGCTCTGGTCGATGGACCCGCGGGCGCTGCGGACGCCGCCGCCGGCGGTGCGCAAGCCCGGCGCGATCCGCGAGGGCCTGCGCCACGTCCGCCGGACCCCCGAGCTGGCCGTGCCGCTGGTGCTGATGGCGCTCGTCGGCACCCTCGGCTTCAACTTCCAGGTGGCGCTGCCGCTGCTCGCCAAGTTCAGCTTCGGCGGCGGCGCCGGCTCCTACGCGGTGCTGGTCTGCTCGATGGGCGTCGGCTCGATCGTCGCCGCGCTGATCAACGGCAACCAGGGCAAGACCGGCTCCAAGGTGATCGCCGCCGCCTCGCTCGCCTTCGGCGTCGCCGCCCTGCTCTCCGCCGCGATGCCGAGTCTGATCCTCGAGGCGGTCACGCTGGCCGCGCTCGGCGCCGCCGCGGTGATCTTCGTCTCCTCGGTCAACTCGACGATCCAGCTCGCCGTCTCGGCCGAGATGCGCGGCCGGGTGATGGCGCTGTTCTCGATCGTCTTCCTCGGCTCGACCCCGATCGGCGGCCCGCTGACCGGCTGGCTGGCGGAAGCCTACGACCCGCGCTGGACCCTGGTCCTGGCCGGGATCTCCGGCCTCGGCGCCGCCTGGGCGGCGCGGGTGATCTTCACCCGGATGTCCGAGCGGGCGGGACCGCGGTCCCGCCCGCTCGAGGCAACCGTCTAGGCCGAGGCAACCGGCCTATTCGATGTAGCCGGCACCTTCCAGGTAGGCCGTGGCGGCGGCCTTCGGCGTTTCTTTTTCGAGTTCGACCCGGGCGTCGAGCTCCTGCATCACTTCCAACGTCAGGCCCTTCTGGACGTCGAGGATGGTCTTTTCGTAATCCGGGCCGGCGCTTTCGGCGACCTTTTTCGAGGTGACGAAGATGATGTTCCCGGCCGGGAAGACCTTCTTGTCGTCTTCGAGGATGACGAATTTTTCACTCTCGGCGGCAAGCTGCGGATCGGTAGTGAAGAGGATCGAGAGATCCGCCTGACCCTGTTCCAGCACCTTGTAGCGGAGGCTGATGTCGACGGGTTTGAATTCCTTGAACTTCAGCCCGTACAGTTTTTCCAGACCGGCCAGGCAGTCGATCCGCTGGCGGCACTCGGGCGACCCGTAGAGGCTGAGTTTTTCACTCACGCCTTCGAGGTCGGAGATCGTTTTCAGGTTGTACTTTTCGGCCGTCGATTTGAGCAGGCCGACCGCGTTGGCGCTGGCGAACGGGGTGGGTTCGAACGCCGTGAGGCCCTCTTTTTCGAATTCGGCGTTGGCTTTTTCCCAGGCTTCGGTCGCGTCGGAGGGGACTTCTTCCGGTTCGAGGCCGAAGAACGAGGTCAGCGCGGTCGAGGCGTACTCCGGGTAGCCGGAGATCTGTCCCTGTTTCAGCGTCTTCAGCGCGACGGTTTCCGAACCGAGGCTGAGGTCGCTCTTGGCCTTGTAGCCGGCCGCGGCCAATGCCTGCGTATAAATTTCGCCGAGGATTTCCTGTTCGGGGAAATTCTTCGAGCCGATCGTCAGGCTGACTTTCCCGTTTTCCGGGTTCGATGCGATCGCTTCGGCGCCGCCTTCGGCTTCTTCGCCTTCGGCCGGTTCTTCTGCCGTCGTTTCTTCGCCGGTTTCGGATTCTTCCGGGGCCGTCGTTACGGCTTCGGTCGATTCCGATGACGAGCTGCTCGAGCCGCCGCCGCAGGCGGATACGAACACCGCGAGCGAAAGCGCCGCTATCAACATGACCAGCGCCATCAACGGCTTCTTCTGGTTGAACCTCACTACTGCCTCCTTGGTGTGTTGGTACGGACGAGGATTACTGGGCCTGCAGACGGAGGCCCTTGGAGGTGAGACGCCTTTGCAACCCTGCCAGGGCGAACTCGAAGATCAAGGCGAGGATCGCGACCACGATGGCGCCCGCGAGGACGCCGTCGGCGCCGTAGATGCTTTCACCGAGGATGTAGTCGCCGACGGTGACGACGCCGATCAGCGGCGCGATCGTCGCCGTCGCGACGATGTTCACGGTCGACCCGCGGATGCCGGTCATGATGCTCCCGACCGCCAGCGGCAGCTCGACCCGGCGCAGGATTTCGAACTCGGTCATGCCGATGCCGCGGGCGGCGTCGACGGTCGCCCGGTCGACCTGGCGGATGCCGACGAAGGTGTTGGTGAGGATCGACGGGATGCCGAGCACGGCCAGGGCGATCGTCAGCGTCGGGATGCCGACCCCGATCACGGTCGCGACCAGGGCGATCACGACGAGCTCGGGGACGGCGCGGCCCGCGTTACCGATGCCGACGGCGATCAGTTCGCCTTTGCCCCGGTGGCCGAAGTAGAGGCCGACCGGGATCGCGATCAGCATCGCCACCACGAGCGCGAGGGCGCTGACGTAGATCTGCGTCCAGATCAGTTCGATCGTTCGATCGAAGCCGCCGACCTTCGCTCCGCCGGTGACGTTGGAGCTCTGCTTGTGGAAGATGAATTCGAAGGCGCCGCTGAAGCCCGCGAAGAGGGGATGGGTGAGGAGGGCGGCGCTCATGCGGCCGCCTTCGCCGCCGCCCGCCGCCAGGGCGTCGCGAACCGTTGGACGGTCAGCAGCACGAGGTCGCAGGCGAACGCCATCAGGACGACGATCACGAGGGCGATCACCAGCGCGGTCGGGAATTTGAGGTTGGCTTCGTTGAGGACGTTGTTGCCGAGCCCGCCGCCGCCGGCGAAGACCGCGAGGGTCGCCAGCGCGACGGTGCTGACGGTGGCGATCCGCAGGCCGCCGATGATCTCCGGGACGGCGAGCGGGATCTCGACCTTCCAGAGCACCTGGCGGTCGGTCAGGCCCATCCCGCGAGCCGCGTCTTTCGCCGACTCGGGCACGCTGTTCAGGCCGATCACGACGTTGCGGTAGAGGATCTGCAGCGTGTAGGCGCTGAGCGCGACGATCGCCGTCTCGCGACCGCGGCCGGTAATCGGCGACAGCAGCAGGAAGAACGAGATGCTCGGGATCGCGAAGAGGATTCCGGTCCCCGCCAGCAGCGGAACCTGGAGGACCTTGTAGCGGTGGGCGAGCAGCGCGAGGACGAAGGCGATCGCGAAGCCGATCAGCACCGAGATGATCACCAGTTCGAACTGCTGCAGCGTCGGCGTGCCGTAGCGGTGGATGTTTTCCTTCGCCCAGTCGAAGCAGAAGAGGTGCGTTTCGCTCGCCTGGCAGGCGAGGTTCGAGCCGTTGCGTTCGTGGAAGAATTCCGGCGAGAGTTCCCCGACGGCGGCCAGCGGCACCGCGGCGAGCGGGTTATTCATCGGCCCGGATCTCCGTCTCGCGGTCGGGGCCGAAGGGGCGTTCGACCGCGCTGCGCTCGTCGATCTTCGCGTCCGGCGAGGCGAGGTACTCGGAGATGATCTCGATCGAGAGGATGCCGGTGATGGCGCCGTTGTGGTCGACCACCGGCGCGTACTGCGACTCGCCCTGCAGCAGGTCGGCGAGCGCGTCGCGCATCACGTCACCGGTTTCGAGAACCGGGCCGAGCGGCGCGTCGGCGGTCGTCGGAACGGTGTCGCCGGCGAGGTCGCGCTGGGTCAGCCAGCCGAGCGGCCGTTCGTTGGCGTCGACGAGCAGGGCGTAGGGGACTTCGACGTCGGGATGGTCGAGCTCGGCGCGGACCTCGGCGGTCGACTGGCCGGGGCGGGCGTTGGGCGCTCGCCAGAGGTCGATGTCGCCGACCCGCAGCAGCGAGAGCCGCTTCAGCGCCCGGTCGGCGCCGACGAAGTCCTCGACGAACTCGTTGGCGGGAGCCATCAGGATCTCGGCCGGGGTCGCGTATTGCTCGACCCGCCCGTGCTGTTTCATGATCGCGATCCGGTCGCCCATCTTGATCGCCTCGTCGATGTCGTGGGTGACGAAGAGGATCGTCTTGCGGATGTTGGCCTGGAGGCGCAGGAACTCGTTCTGGAGGCGCTCGCGGGCGATCGGGTCGATCGCGCCGAAGGGCTCGTCCATCAGCATCACCGGCGGGTCGACGGCGAGCGCGCGGGCGACGCCGACGCGCTGCTGCTGGCCGCCGGAGAGCTGCACCGGGTAGCGGTCGGCGAGCTCCGGTTCGAGCCCGACCAGGTCGAGCAGCTCGGTCGTGCGCTCGCGGATCTTCGCTTTGTCCCAGCCGAGCAGCTGCGGCACGGTGGCGATGTTCTGGGCGATCGTGCGGTGGGGGAAGAGGCCGACCTGCTGGATCACGTAGCCGATTTCCCGGCGCAGCTTCGCCGCGTCCTTGCGCATCACCGACTCGCCGCCGATCAGGATGTCGCCCTCGCTCAGCTCGATCATCCGGTTGACCATCCGCATCGAGGTCGTCTTGCCGCAGCCGGAGGGCCCGACGAGCACGCAGATCTCGCCCGCCTCGACCTCGAGGTCGAGATGATCCACGGCAGGGGCCGTGGCGTTGCCGTAGCGCTTGGTAGCGCCCTGGAAGCTGACGGAGGAGGCTCCGCCTCGGGTCTGTTCGGACGCCTCTGGGGCGGGCACTGAGCGGACCCTATACCCCTCTCGGGTCGGGTTCACGCTGTTGTTGACCTTGTTCATCAACAATATCTATACCGGCTCCGGCCCCGGAACCGCTGCGGGACAGCCAGACCAGGGCTCCGAAGATCGCCGTCGCGATCACGTTCAGCACCAGCTTGTAGTTGAGGCCGACCGAGCCGAAGACGTCGGTGCGGGTGGGGCGGGGGCCGGTCGGGACGAGGCCGACGAGGCCGAAGACGCCATCGACGATCAGCGCCGCGACGATGATCGTGACCAGCATCAGCGCGGTGATCCGGAAGGCGAAGGCGCTGCCGTAGTACTTGCGGTAGGCGAGCACGATCGGGATCACGATCAGGTCGGCGAAGAGGAAGGCGACGACGCCGCCGAAGCCGATCCCGCCCGACCAGAGCACCGCGGCGAGCGGCACGTTGCCGACCGAGCAGACGAAGCTCAGCACCGCGATCAGCGGGCCGACGATGACGTTCTCGAGCGTCCGCAGGAAGGGCGGCGCGTCGGTGATGAAGAGGACGTTGAAGAAATCGTCGCCGAGCAGGCCGATGAACCCGGCGAGCAGGAAGCCGATCGCGATCTCCTTCCACAGCATCGACCAGTCCATGACGAAGTTGCCGGCGACTTCGCGCCAGGCGTCGGCGGAGCGGATCGACTCGCCCAGCGGGCGTTCGGGGCCGGGGGCGCCGTGGTCGTGATGGTCGTGGGAGCCGCCGGGATCGTGTTCGTGGTCATGCCCCGCGTGGGCGTCGTGGTCATGCGAGCCGTGATCGTGGCCGGAGTGATCGTGCGCGCTGTGATCGTGCCCGCAGCCGCCGGTGCTTTCGCCGGCCGCTTCCTCTGCGTGCATCCGCGCCCGCGCCTCGAGCGCGGGGGAGACGAAGCGGCGCAGCATCACCGCCATCAGCGCGATCATCACGATCCCGCCGACGAACTCGGCGAGCGTGAACTGCCAGCCCATCAGCACCCAGAGGACGAGGCCGAGCTCCCAGACCAGGTTGGTCGAGGCGAACTGGAAGGCGAGCGCGGTGATCGCCGAGGCGCCTTTGGCGAAGAGCGAGCGGGCGATCGCGATCGCCGCGTACGAGCAGGAGGAGGAGGCGGCGCCGAGGCCGGTGGCGCGGGCGATCGGGGCGAAGCCGGTGCCGGAGAGGGCGCTCTGGATGCGGGCGCGCGGCACCCAGGCCTGGACGATGCCGCTGATCGCGAAGCCGATCACCAGCGCCCACCAGACCTCGTAGGCCATCAGGAAGGACTGTTCGAGCCCTTCCCAGATCTTTTCGATGACCGGCATCGGTCCCTGTCCGCCGGCCTCAGCGGCCGACGAAGCGGCCGAGCGCGGCGACCAGCTCGTCGACTTTCTCGGTCTGGTCCTCGCCGTCGGCGTGCATCACGCAGTGGCGGGTGTGGTCGTCGATCAGGCCGAGCGCGACCTTGTCGAGCGCCGCCTCGATCGCGCCGATCTGGGTGAGCACGTCGATGCAGTAGCGCTCGTCCTCGACCATCCGCGAGACCCCGCGGACCTGCCCCTCGATCCGCGCCAGGCGCTTGAGCAATGCGTCCTTGTCAGTTTTGTAGCCGACCGCCATCGATCGAAGGTAGCAGATACCCCCAGGGGGTATCGAGAGGCGAACCTGTAGCCCTTTGTAACCCTGTGGGTGACAAAGGGCTACGGGTTGGTCAGAGGCCGAGGCGGGCGGCGCGCTCTTGCGCCTTGGCGACGATCTCGTCGCGCTCGGGCTGCTCGCCGCCGCGCATCAGGACCTTGCCGGCGACGACGACGGTGTCGACGGCGCTGCGGTCGGCGGCGTAGACGAGGTCGGCGGCGAGGTCGCCGATCGCCAGCTCCGGGGAGCGCGGGTCGAGCAGGAGGAAGTCGGCGGGGGCGCCGGGGGCGAGCGGGGTGGCGCCGAGGAGCGGCGCGGCGCGGCCGGTGGCGATCGTCCAGGCGTCGGCGGCCTTGATCGCGGTCGCGTCGGCGGCGGCGTGGCGCTGGGCGAGGGCGAAGAGCTTCAGGTCGGCGAGCAGGTCGAGCGAGTCGTTGGACCCGGCGCCGTCGGTGCCGAGGCCGATCCGCACCCCGGCGGCGCGCGCGGCGGGATAGGGGAAGACCTTGCCGACCGCGAGCTTCATGTTCGCCGCCGGGTTGGAGACGACGGTCGCCCCGCGCGCCGCGACCAGCGCCAGCTCGTCTTCGTCGAGCCAGACGCCGTGGGCGAGCAGGGTGCGCTCGGTGAGGAGGCCGACGCGGTCGAGGTAGAAGGCGGGGCGCAGGCCGGTCTGGGCGATGCAGTCCTCGACCTCGGGCGCGGTCTCGGAGAGGTGGATCTGGACCGGCGCGTCGCGCTCGGCGGAGAGCTCGGCGAGGAAGCGCAGCGACTCCTCGCTCACGGTATAGATCGCGTGCGGGGCGAGCGACGCGCGGACCGGGCCGCCGAAACCCTCGAGCATCGCGAGGCTCTCGCGGGCGGCGTCGCGGATCGGGCCCGGGTCGCGGCCTTTGTCGATGAAGGGGGCGCCGATCGTCGCCCGCAGGCCGGCGTCGGCGACGGCGCGGGCGGTCGCCTCGGGGTGCCAATACATGTCCCAGAAGCGGGTGGTGCCGGAGCGGATGAACTCGAGGCAGGCGAGGCGCGTGCCCCAGTAGACGTCCTCGGGCTCGAGCTTCGCCTCGATCGGCCAGATGCGTTCCTCGAGCCAGGGCATCAGCGGCAGGTCGCCGCCGGAGCCGCGGAAGAGCGTCATCGCGGCGTGGGTGTGGCCGTTGACGAGTGGCGGCACGAGGATCGCGCCGGCGGCGTCGAGGACCTCCTCGTCGTGCTCGGGCCTGACTTCGGCGCCGAGCGCGGCGATCGTCCCGTCATCGCCGACGCGCAGGCCGACGTGGTCGCCGTGGTGGACCGCGTTGGCGACGAAGAGCGTGCTCACCGGCCGACCACGCCGAGCCGCGGCAGAACGGCGGCGATGCCGTCGCGCAGCTTCGCCGCGTTGATCAGCCGGTCGGCTTCCATCTCGGCGACCGAGAGCTCGCCGTCGGCGAGCCCGTTGGCGAGGTTGTCGACCATGCAGAGCGCCGCGTACTCGAGCCCGAGCTCGGTCGCGATCACGCACTCGGAGGCGATCGTCATCCCGACCAGGTCGGCGTGCGGGGCGATCATGCGGATCTCGGCCGGGGTCTCGAAGCGCGGCCCGATCGTCTGCCAGTAGACGCCGCCGTCGACCGCCGGCTCGGCGGCGACCTCGTCCCAAGCCGCGACGACCTCGCCGCGCCAGCCGGCCGCGAAGCCGGGGGCGGTGTGGGCGCGGGTGTCGCCGAAGATCGACTCGCCGACCTGGAGGGCGATGAAGTCATCGGGGCAGACGACGCTGCCGACCGGGAGATCCGTGCGCAGGCTGCCGACCGAGGCGATCGCGAGGACGCGGTCGACGCCCTGCTCGATCAGCGGGCGCAGGTTGGCCTCGTGGTCGATCCGGTGGGGGAGGACGTAGGCGTCGACGGTGCCGTGGCGCTGCACGACCGCGGCGCCGTGCTCGGTCGCCGCCGCGACGATCCCCTCGCCGCCGGGGCCGATCGCGTTGGAGCCGAGGATGACGGCCAGTCGTCCCATCGGCGGATCCTACGTGGAGCGCTCAGCCTTCGCGGCGGGCCTGGAACTCGGCGACGGCCTCGTCGTGGTCGACGATCGGGGCCGGGTAGTCGAGGTCCTCGAAGCCTTCCATCAGCCAGGGCCGGAAGATCGCCTTGCCGTGGACGCCCGCCAGCTCCGGCACCCAGCGGCGCACGTAGATCCCGTCGGGGTCGAAGCGTTCGGCCTGGCGGACGGGGCTCATCACCCGGTTCGGCCTGGTGTCGTTGCCGGTCCCGGCGATCCACTGCCAGTTGCCCGCGTTGTTGGCGATCTCGCCGTCGGAGAGGAGGTCCCAGAAGTGCCAGGCGCCCTTGCGCCAGTCGACGTAGAGGTCCTTGGTCAGGAACGAGCCGACCGTCATCCGGGCGCGGTTGTGCATGAAGCCCTCGGCGGCGAGCTGGCGCATCCCGGCGTCGACCAGCGGGTAGCCGGTGCGCCCTTCGCGCCAGGCCTCGAAGGCCTCCTCCGAGCGCGACCAGCGGTCGCGGCGGGGCCGGTAGTCGCGCCGCGGCAGCGCCGGGAACGCGGACAGCACCTGGTGGTGGAAGTCGCGCCAGCAGAGTTGCCTCACGAAGGGGGCGCCGCCGCGCACCTCGCGTGCCTCGGCGGCGAGCTCCCGCGGGGAGACGCAGCCCCAGCGGATGTGGGCGCTGAGTCCCGAGGTGCCGTGGCCGGGGAGGTCGTCGTGGCCGTCTTCGTAGCGCTCAACTCGGTC
>DAIQOT010000144.1:0-9703 GCA_036787695.1 Solirubrobacterales bacterium
GCGGAGATCGAGGCGGTCGTCGGCGCGGTCGGCAAGCCGGTCAACGTGCTCGCTCGGCCGACCCTCTCGGTCGCCGAGATCGCCGGGGCGGGCGCGCGGCGGATCAGCGTCGGCGGCTCGCTGGCCTGGACGGCGGTCGAGGCGATGGCCGAGGTGGCTGAGCGGATGCAGGCGGGCGACCTGAGCGGCCTGCGCGGCGGCGGCCAAGTGGAAAAGTGGATCGCCCCCGAATGAGTTCGCAGAAACGGCCGGATAGCGGCCGAAAGTGCGAACTCGACGAACGGGGTAGGGAGCGACGGTGACGAAAGAGATCGAGATCGTCGACGACAAGGAGCAGTCGCGCTACGAGGCGCGGGTCGACGGCGAGACGGTGGCGATCGCCGACTACGTCAAGCAGCCGGGGATCGTCTCCTTCACTCACACCGAAACGTTCGCCGGCCACAAAGGCCAGGGCATCGCGGGCAAGGTCATCGACCGGGCACTGCGCGACGCCGCCGACGAGGGCCTCGAGGTGATGCCGTTCTGCTCCTTCGTCGCCGACTACGTCGGCGCCCACCGCGAGTTCCTGCCGCTCGTCCCCGCGGATCGGCGCGCGGACTTCGGCCTCCCAGCCTAGAGAGCTCGCCCCAGCCCGGCGAGTTCGCACTTTCCCGCGCATACCGCGGGTTTCTGCGAACTCGCTGGGTGGTGAGTGGCGCTAGGCGGCGGCGGGGACGGCGTCCGGCTCGCTGCCGGCGGCGACGGCCGAGGCGGGGCGCCAGAGGGCATCGGTGCCGGCCGGGATGCCGACCAGCTCGCCGTCGTCGACCGCGGCGATCAGTTCGCGCTCGGCGCCGGGGATGTCTTCGGCCGAGGTGTCGGAGCCGCGCATGATCGCGGCGACCTCGGCGGTGGTGAGGCCGATCGGGAAGGCGAGCACCGCGTCGGCGGCACGCTCCGGCGCCGGTCGGCGCTCGAGGGCGGGATCGAGGTTGGCGAGCGCGGTGTCATACGACTCGAACGGCTGGAAGCCGCCGACCTCGAGCCAGCGCCCGTCGGGCATCTCGAAGATCACGGTCGGCGCCGTGTAGCGGACCGGGCCGTCGGAGTCGGAGTGGCGGCCCTGGACGTGCGTGGGACGACCCTCGGCGGAGCGGGTGCGAGCTTTGTCTTCGTCGTAGATCGCGACGATCGCCGGATCGTCGATGCGGGCGACTACCGCCGCCGCGTCGAGCCCGTCGACCGTCTCGAGGGCGCCGCGCAGGTCGTCGTCGTCATCGAGCAGCCCGGAAGTCGTGAACTGCATCAGCTGGATCGCGCGGAGCGCCGCGTAGCCGAGGTCCATCGACTCCTCGCGGGCGGCGATGACCGCCCGGCAGGCGCGCGAGCTGGCCGCCAGCCGCGGCTTGACGCCGGCGCCGAAGGGCATCCCGAAGCGCTGCTCGAAGCTGCGCATCCCGGCCGCCATGCGACCGGCGGTGAAGCCCATTTCCTCGTAGCGGTCGGCGCTCTCGCTGAGCCCGATCATCACCAGGCGCCAGTCGAGCTGATCGCCGAAGCGCCAGCGCAGCCGCGCGATCGCGGGCCGGGAGGAGTACGCCCAAGGACAGGCCGGATCTGAGAAGTGCCACGCAGTTATCTGTTCCACTTACTGAACGTTAGTGAACCCGATCCGCCGGCTCGCGCGCGCGGGCGTGGATAACCCCCGATCTGGGCTAAAGTCCCCGCTCTGAGCGATGGAGCTCGCTCCCTCATAACCGCGGCGCGGACCGCTGATGGCTCCTACCGACGTCAACCAAGACGCGTAGGAGGCTGTGGAAATTGAGCAAGAGACGATTCGATCGCCGGGAGTTGGGGGCGATCTACGTGGGCGGTGTGATCGGCGCGCTGGCGCGGGTCGGGCTGTTGGAGGCGCTGCCGCACGGGGTCGACGCGTGGCCGTGGGCGACGTTCATCGTGAACATGGTCGCCGCCGCGCTGCTCGGCTGGTTCGTGACCCGGCTCGGCGAGCGGCTGCCGCCGTCGACCTACCGGCGCCCGTTCTTGGCGACCGGCCTCTGCGGGGCGCTGTCGACCTTCTCGACCCTGCAGCTGGAGCTCTTCAAGATGATCGAAGGCGGCTACGTCGGGCTGGCCGTCGCCTACGCGGCGGCGACGATCGTCGGCGGCTTCGCCTGCGTCCACTTCAGCACCGTCGCCACCCGCCGCGCGAGGGTCCTCCGATGAGTTCGCACTTTCGGTCGCTATGCGGCCCTTTCCGCGAACTCGATCGGAGGTGGCGCTCGTGACGGCGCTCGCGTGGGTCGCGGTCGCGGCGCTCGGGGGCGTGATGGCGATCGCCCGCTTCCTCCTCGACGGCGCGGTCACCTCGGCGCGCGGCGGCGGCTCGTTCCCGGCAGGGACGCTGGCGGTGAACCTGAGCGGCGCGGTGGCGCTCGGGATCCTCGCCGGGGTGGCGCTCTCGGGCACCGCCTACACGATCGTCGCCGGGGGCGGGATCGGCACCTACACGACGTTCTCGACCTGGATGCTCGAGTCCCACCTCGCCGGTGAGCGCGGCGATGCTCGCGTGCTGTGGGCGAACATCGCGATCTCCCTGGTCGCCGGACTGGCGGCGGTGGCGATAGGCCACGCGATCGGGACGGCACTGTGACCGACGGCGGCGAGATGTTGCAGGTGCGCTTCTACTTCGGCGAGCGCGACCGCTGCGGGGACGGCCCGCTCGACACCGCCGTGATGGCCACCTGCGCCCGCCACGGAGTGTCCGCGGCGGCGCTGCTGCGTGCGGTCGAGGGCTTCGGCGCGAAACAGCGGATGCGGACCGACCGTCTGCTGACGCTCTCCGAAGACCCGCCGCTGGTCGCGGTCGCGGTGGGGGAGAGGGAGCGGGTCGAGGCGCTCGCGGAGGAGATCCGCGGAATCGCCCACGACGGACTCCTTGCGCTGAACCGGGTCACCACCCCCGACCGCGTTCGCAGTTCTCCGCGCATAGCGCGGGAAAGTGCGAACGCGCCGGACGGCGGGACCGCGTCGGATCGGGGCGCTCCGGAGGACGTGGTGCGGGTGACGATCTGGGGGCCGCGCACCGGCCCGCGCTCTCCGCATACGAGCGCGGTCGACGCGTTCCACCGTCACGGTGCCGAGGCGGCGATGGTCTTCCTCGGGGTCGACGGGGTGCTGGACGGCGAGCGCCGCCGCGCCCGCTTCGTCGCCTCCAACCACGACGTGCCGGCGCTGACCGTCGCGGTCGGGGAGTGGGGGAGGATCGAGGCGGCGCTGGCCGAGGTCGACGACGCCGCGCCGCTCGTCACCGTCGAGGCCGTGGAGACTTCCCGTCGGATAGGGACGGTTTCTCTCCACAGCGCGGCCGCGACCCGGGTCACCTACATCACCTCGGAGACCGAAGCGCGCGGGCCGCATCCTTGCTACCTCGAACTGATCCACCGTCTCCGAGAAGAGGGGGCGGCGGGGGCGACGGCGCTGCGCGGGGTCTGGGGATTCCGCGGCTCGACGCCGCCGCACGGCGACCGGGTGCTGGCGTTGCGGCGCGACGTGCCGATCTTGGTCGAAGCGATCGACTTGCCCGAGCTCGCTGCTCGCTGGCACGACCTCGCGCTCTCCTTCGTCGGCGAGGACGACGTCGTCGACTCCCAGTCGATCGAGAGAACTCTTACTTTGGAGTGACGAAAGACGGGTACGTCGGGAGGCGAGCAAGCGACCCCGAGGAGGCTCGATATGAGCGAGAAGCGCCCGACCACGACGACCGATTCCGGCGTCCCGGCGACCAACGACGAACGGTCCCTGACCGTCGGCCCGCAGGGCCCGACCGCGCTGCACGATCACTACGTCGTGCAGAAGATGCAGCACTTCAACCGGGAGCGGGTGCCCGAGCGGGTCGTCCACGCCAAGGGCTCCGGTGCCCACGGGTTCTTCGAGACGACCGAGGACGTCAGCCAGTTCACCAAGGCGGGGCTCTTCCAGCCGGGGACGCGGACGCCGATGTTCGCGCGCTTCTCCACCGTCGCCGGCGAGCAAGGCTCCCCCGACACCGCCCGCGATCCTCGCGGCTTCGCGCTGAAGTTCTATACGGGGCAGGGCAACTACGACCTGGTCGGCAACAACACGCCGGTCTTCTTCGTCCGCGACGCCTCGAAGTTCCAGGACTTCATCCATTCGCAGAAGCGCCTCCCCGACACCGGCATGCGCTCGAACGAGATGCAGTGGGACTTCTGGACGCTCTCGCCGGAGAGCGCGCATCAGGTCACGATCCTGATGTCGGACCGTGGAGTTCCGCGCACCTACCGGCACATGAACGGCTTCGGCAGTCACACCTTCTCCTGGCAGAACGCCGGCGGCGAGAAGTTCTGGGTCAAGTACCACTTCAAGACGGTCCAGGGAATCGAGAACTACAGTGAAGACGAGGCGGTCGAGATGGCGTCCCAGGACCCCGACGCCCACCGCCGCGACCTGAGAAAGGCGATCGACGACGGCGACGCGCCGGAATGGAAGATCGAGGTGCAGGTGATGCCGTTCGAGGAGGCGCTCGACTATCGCTTCAACCCGTTCGACCTGACCAAGGTCTGGCCGCACTCCGACTACCCGGCGATCCAGGTCGGCCGGATGGTCCTCGACCGCAACCCCGACAACTTCTTCGCCGAGGTCGAGCAGTCCGGGTTCTCGCCGTCGAACCTCGTGCCGGGGATCGGGCTCAGCCCCGACAAGATGCTGATGGGGCGAATCTTCAGCTACCACGACACGCATCTGCATCGGATCGGTCCTAATTACGAGCAGCTGCCGATCAACTCGCCGAAGGTCGAGGTCCACTCCTACAACTTCGACGGGCCGATGACCTACATCAACAAGGGCGACCAGCCGGTGTACGCGCCGAATACGAAGGGCGGCCCGGTCGCCGACGGCGAGAACGGGGCCGACCTGTCCTGGGAGGTCGAGGGTGGCGAACTCGGCCGCTACGAGAATCCGAAGCACCGGGATGACGACGACTTCGGCCAGGCGGGGACGCTGGTTCGCGAGGTGATGGACGACGCGAAACGCGACGCGCTGGTCGAAAACATCGTCGGCCACGCCAGCGCCGAGGTGAGCGGAGAGACGCAGGATCGGGTCGTGACCTACTGGACCAACGTGGACCAGGAGATCGGCAATCGGGTCGCCTCCGGACTCAAGCGGGCGACGCAGGCCGCGACGCCGCCGGAGGCCGAGGTGCCGAGCGGCGTCTGAGCCGAATTGCAGCGAAAAGTCGCCAGAAGGGTTCCGCAAGGTGGCGCCGAAAAAGCGCTCTTTGCGGGACTTTTGGCGGCGCATCTGGGTTGCGACCGTGTTACAAAAAGCGTCCGAGGCCGGCCCTACCTTGAGTTGGGAAATGAGCGAGCAGACGCAGATGGACAGCCTTTTGGGTGCCGATCCCGCCTTCGCCCCGGTCGAGCCGGAGCCCACGGTGGAAGCGGCCGAACGCCCCGCTCCGGAGCCGATCCGCGAGCGCCCCGCGGAGGTCGCCGCCGCCGAGTTGGTGGCGAGCGCGCGGATCTCGATCCGCGACCTCGAGGACGGGCAACGGGTGCGCGGCGTCTACGCGGTCCGTGGCCGCGAGCTGCGGCGCAAGAAGAACGGTGAGCCGTGGCTGCGGATGACCGTCGGCGACGCGACCGGCACCGCCGAGGCGGTCTGCTGGGACGACGCCGAGGTTCGCTACGCCCTCTGCGCCTCGGGCACCCCGGTCCACGTAAGCGGCGTCTTCGAGAACTCGGAGAAGTGGGGCGCCAAGATCAAGGTGACCGAGGTGCGTGCCGCCGAGGATGGCGAGTTCGAGATGGACGACCTCGCGATCGGATCCGAGGTCTCGGCCGAGCACCTCGAGTCGGGCCTCCGTGAGCTTCTCGGCACGATCCAGAACCTCGAGCTGCGCGAGCTGCTCGACCTCTTCTTCGCCCCCGGCAGCGAGAACTGGGAGCGCTTCCGCGACGCGCCCGCCGCCAAGACCTACCACCAGGCCTATCGCCACGGGCTGCTCGAGCACACGCTCTCGGTCGCCCAGGCGGTCTCCGCCGCGGCCAACTTCTTCCCCGGCGTCGATCGTGAAATCGCCGTGACCGGCGCGCTCTTCCACGACATCGGCAAGCTGATCGCCTACAACGACGACCCGCTGGCGATCGACCTCACCGACGCCGGCCGCCTCCAGGGCGAGATCCCGCTCGGCTACTACACGGTGCGCCGCGCGATCGAGGACATCCCGGGCTTCGACCCGCACCTCGCCCAGTGCGTCCTCCACATCATCCTCAGCCACCACGGCTCGCTCGAACACGGCTCGCCGGTCGTCCCCGCCACCCGCGAGGCCGTCCTCGTCCACATGATGGACAACCTCGGCGGCCGCCTCGGCTCCTTCGATCGCCTCGAGCGCCAGCTTCCCGAGGGCGAGTCCTGGTCGGGCTTCGACCGCGCCCTCTCCGGCTCCGCCTGGTTCTCCCAGCGCGCCGCTTAGCGCAGCGGCGCTAGTAGCGCCGCGTACAGCGTTCGATCCGGTGGACGTTCCCGTTCGCCCTCTGGACGCAGTGCAACAGCTTCTCCGGACTGCCGTGGACCTTCGACGCGTGGAATGAGCGCTTGACTTCGACCTGGACCTGCCGGTTCACGTCTTCGATCGTTTTGTTCACTTTGGCTTCGATCGCCTTGGTGTCGACGGTCGGCGTGTTGAACGACTTTTCGAACGACTGGTTCGCGCCTTCGACCGTCTTTTCGGTCGTGTGGAGGATCGGCTTCAGCAAGAAGAAGTAGATCGCCGCGAGGATCCCGACCGCGACGGCGAGCCGGATGATCCCCGAGGTCAGGTTGCCGAAGACGGTGGAGAGGAATTCCATCCGCGCGAGACTAACCTGCGATCACGGACGTTCCTAATAACCGCCGGTCATCTGGACGAGCGACCGACCCGGCGCTCGAACTCCTCAAGCAGGGAGAAGAGCTCCTTCGCCTCCCAGCTGTCGCCCTTTTTCTGGTTGCGGTGGCGGGTGAGGATCCCGGCGTCGGCGAGGCGTTCGAGCCCGGTGATGGTGGCGCGTCGGGAGCGACCGATCTCGCCCTCGGCGGCGGCCGCGGTGACGATCGGGAAGCGAGGCAGGAGGTCGATCAGCGCCAGAGCGGCCGAGTCGCTGCGGACCGGCTTGAGGAGAGCGCGCCAGTCACCCTGCAGTTCTTCGACCTCTTCGGAGAACTCGCGGGAGCCGAGCGCGGCGGTCTCGGTGGCGCGGGCGAAGTAGGCGACCCAATCGTCGACCGCGCCGGCGCGGAAGGCTTCGATGCCGCTTATGTAGGCGTCCTTGCGGGAGCCGAGGACGATGCTGATCGGCGGGACGAAGCGGGGCGCGAGGCCGCGTCGCCGCAGCAGCACCTGGATCAGGCAGCGGCCGACCCGTCCGTTGCCGTCGCCGAAGGGGTGGATGGTCTCGAACTGCGCGTGGGCGATCGCGGCCTGGGCGATCGGCGAGATGTCGTCGCGGTCCATGAACTCGCAGAGGTCATCGAGCAGGCCGGGCACCTCCTCCGCCGGTGGGCCGACGTATTCGGCGACGCTCGGATCGGTGCCGCCGATCCAGCTCGGCTCCTCGCGGATCTGTCCCGCGATCCGGTCGAGGGGAGGGACGACCGCGATCTCCCGATGGATCGCCTGGATCGACTCGATGGACAGGCGCCCCGGGGTCGCCCCGATCTCCAGCGCGCGCTCCATCGCCCGCATCGTGCCGACGATCTCCCGGGCCTTGTAGTTCGCGAGTTCGCCGAACTCCGCTGCGGCGAGTTTGCGATGCGAGATCGCAAGCCCCTCGATCTGGGAAGACGCCAACGACTCGGAACGCAACAGCTGTCGTCCCAGACCCTCCAGCGCCATCAGCGCGGCGGGCTCGGAGTTCAGCTGTCTGACCTCGACGCCCGCCCGCTCGCAGAGGCTCGCGGTGCTCGAGCGAAGGCTCGGCTCGAAGTCCGCGATCGCGTCCGGGATCCACGCCCGATACCGCCACGGGGTCCGTTCCGCCTTGCGCGCGCCGGCGGCGGAGGGCTCCCAGGCCAGCTCGACGTACTGCCCTCGGGGAGTCGGAGAAGTTTCAAGGGTACGGCTCATGCTTGAAGTTTAGCAAGGTAAAGTTCAAGCTCGCGGAAGAGGCTTGAAGCTTGTCCTAGAACTTCGTCGTGCAGCGCTTCATCTTTTCCAGGTTGCCTTCGGAGTGCTTCAGGCAGTGCTTGATGCGCGTCGGGCTGGCCGCTCGCTCGAGTCGGTGAAGGGAGTGATCGACCGACTTCTCGCCGCTGTCGATTGCCGGCTTGAGCAGCAAGAAATAGGCCAAGACGAGCACGCCGGCGACGATCGCCAGCCGGATAATCGAGGAAGTAAGCCAGCGAAGAGGCGCGAGCAGGAGTGCCATCGGGCGCCCGCAGACTATCCTGGGACGTAGTGGCAAAGGACACTGAGAAGCTGATTCGACAGCTCTCGTTGATCTCGTTCCTGATGGCGCAGGGGAGGCCGGTCTCGGCTCTCGAGATCAAGCGTGAGGTCGAGGGCTATAGCGACATGAACGACGACGCTTTCGCGCGGCGCTTTTACGCGGACCGGGCCGAGCTCGAGAGCCTCGGCATCCAGCTCGGGGTGGAGAAGCCCGGCGAGGGATTCTTCGAGGCCGAGCTCTACTCGCTGCCGCCGGAGAACTTCTATCTCGACGCGATCTCCTTCGACGACGCCGAGCTCGCCGCGCTCTCGACCGCGCTGCTGCTCCTCACCGACGGCGGCTTCGCCTACGCCGAGCCGTTGCGCCTCGCGCTGCAGCAGGTCGCCTGGGGACATCCCAACCCGCTCACCGAGAGCGAGACGCGCGCCCCGGTCGAGATGGCGATGACGGCGAGCGCCGGCGGCCGCGACCTCTCCCAGCGCCTGTCGAAGATCGAGACCGCGATCTCGCGCCGCAAGACGATCGAGTTCACCTACTTCACGATGGAGCGCGGCGACACTTCGAAGCGCAAGGTCGACCCCTTCCACCTGGTCTTCCGCGGCGGCCAGTTCTATTTGATCGGCTACTCGCACGAGCGCGAGGCGGTGCGCGTCTTCCGCCTCTCCCGGATCCAGGGCAAGGTCGGCTACGCGACCAAGGCCGAGCACGACTTCTCGCCGCCCGAGGACTTCGACCGCCGCGACTACGGCAGCCGCGCCGACTGGCAGCTGGGGGAGATCCAGGGCACGGCGAAGATCTGGATCCGCGAGCGGATCGCCTGGCTGATCGAGCGCGACTTCGGCACCTACGGGACGATCCGCGACGCCAAAGCGTCGGACAAAGCGCCCGGCAAGGGCAAGATCTTCGAAACCGACTACGCCTCGCACCGCGAGCTGATCGCCTGGGTCCTGCGCTGGCGCGCCAACACGCAGGTGCTGGCGCCCGACGACCTGCGCGCCGAGACCGACGAGCGCGTCGACACCCTCCGCAGTCGCCACGTCAACGGCTTCGAGCCCGCCGAGGTCGTCGACCGGCCGCTGCGCGACGCGCCCCGCCGCTCGCGCTCCGGTGGACGCGGCGACGCGGCGATCCGCCCCGAGCGCTTCGCCCGGCTCGTCACCCTCGCGGGGATGCTCATCGAAGCGGCAAAAAACGGCGAACGCCTGCAGATCGCCGACCTCCGCAGCCGCCTCGAACTGACCGAGGAGGAGCTGCGCGAGGACATCGAGCTGCTCAACGTC
>DAIQOT010000145.1:0-9642 GCA_036787695.1 Solirubrobacterales bacterium
ACCTCGACCGCGCTCATCGGACTCCGATCACCACGCGCTCGATCCCGGCGAGGTCCTCGCGCACCTCGACCTCGCCGAAGCCCGCGTCGCGCATCAGTTCGGCCACCTCGACCGCCTGGCCCTCGCCGATCTCGACCGCGATCGCGCCGACCGCGTCGAGCGCTCCCGGGGCGTCGCTGAAGGTCGGCCGCAGGCACTCCGCCGGCCCCTCGTCCATCGGCGCCAGCAGCTCTCGATAGTCATCGAGCCCGTCGGGCCCGGAGAGGAGCGCCTCGCGCGGCTCCCACTCGGTCACCTCGCGCTGCAACCCCGCCCAGTCGCTTTCGGCGACGTAGGGAAGGTTGGCGAGGACCAGGTCGAAGCTCTCGCCCTCGGGCAGCGTCCCGGCCTCGAAGCGGACCCGGTCGGCGAGGCCGAGGCGCGCCGCGTTGGCGCGCGCCACTTCCAAGGCGCCGAGCGAGGTGTCGGTGGCGACGACCTCCACCCCGGGCAGCTCGTCGGCGACGGCGAGCGCGATCGCCCCCGACCCGGTGCCGACGTCGAGCACCCGGGCCGGCCGGCGCTCCAGCGCCACCTCGACCAGCAGCTCGGTCTCCGGTCGCGGCACCAGCACCCTGCGGTCGACCTCCAGCTCGATCCGGCGGAAGCCTTTCGACCCGACGATGTAGGCGAGCGGCTCTCTCCGCAGCCGCCTCCGCACCAGTTCGCCGTAGAGCCGGCCCACCGCCGGCGGCAGCATCGCGCCGGGGTCGGCGATCAAGCTCGCCCTCCCCCGCCCGCTCGCGTGGGCGAGGAGCAGTTCGGCATCGAGCCGCGCCTCGGGCACCCCGGCGGCGAGGAGCGCGTCGGTCGCCGAGGCCAGCGCTTCGCCGGTCGCGCCCGTCCCCCGCGCCGCGGCCCCGGACGTGCTGCCGGCGACCGCGCTCACCCTTCCGCGGCGGTCTCGAGGCGCCGCCGCTTCTCCTCCGCCGAGAGCGCGTTGGTGAACTCGTCGAGCTCACCGCCGTTCAGGACGCCGTCGAGGTTGTGCGAGGTGTGCTTGATCCGGTGGTCGGTGATCCGGCCCTGGGGAAAGTTGTAGGTGCGGACCTTCTCGGCCCGGGTGCCGCTACCGACCTGCGCCTTGCGCTCGGAGGCGATCTGCGCCTGCTGTTCGGCGACCTGCTGCTCGAGCAGCCGCGCCCGCAGTACCCGCATCGCCTTGTCGCGGTTCTGCAGCTGCGACTTCTCGTCCTGCATCGAGACGACGATGCCGGTCGGTTTGTGGGTGATCCGCACCGCCGAGTCGGTCGTGTTCACCGACTGGCCGCCCGGCCCGGAGGAGCGGTAGACGTCGATCTGCAGGTCGTTCTGGTCGACCTGCACGTCGACCTCCTCGGCCTCCGGCAGCACCGCGATCGTCGCCGTCGAGGTGTGGATCCGCCCCTGGCTCTCGGTCTCCGGCACCCGCTGGACGCGGTGCGTCCCGCCCTCGAACTTGAAAACCGAGTAGGCGCCCTCGCCGCGGACTTCGAAGGTGACCTCCTTGAAGCCGCCCGCCTCGGAGGCGGACTGCGAGAGGATGTCGGTGGAGAAGCCGCGCAGTTCGGCGTAGCGGGTGAGCATCTTGTAGAGGTCGCCGGCGAAGAGTGCCGCCTCGTCGCCGCCGGTCCCGGCGCGGATCTCGACGATCACGTTCTTCTCGTCGCTCGGGTCGCGTTCGACCATCGCCAGGCGGATCTCCTCTTCGAGCTCCAGGATCCGGCCCGGCGCCTCGTCGACCACCGCGCGCATTTCCTCGTCCTCGGCCTCGGCGAGCAGCTCGCGCGCGCCCTCGAGGTCGTCTTTCAGCGTCGCGTATTCCTCCGCCAGGTCGTGGGCGGTTTTGAGCTGGCGGTATTCGCGGCCGACCTCGGCGTAGCGCTCCCGGTCGGCGATCACCGCCGGGTCCGACATCATCGCCTCGAGCTCGGCGAAGCGGGCCCGGATCTGTTCAACCAACTGCTCGATCATGGGACCGAGTTTAGGTGCGTGGGGCTGAGCGGCGAGTCGAGCGGAGCTAGGCGACGATCTCGATCGTCTGTTCGGAGCGCAGGTCCTCGGGTTTCTCGCGGGCGAGGACGGCGTTCAGCGAGGCGATCGCGACGGCGAGCTGGTCCAGGTCCGGCTCACGGGTCGTCAGGTTCTGCAGCATCAGGCCGGGATACATGACCGCCCGCACCCAGGCTTTGCGGCGGTTCTTGCCGGCCCACTTGATCACCTCGTAGGAGACGCCCGCGACGACCGGGATGCCGACGATCCGCGAGATCACCAGCCAGTACCAGGCGGGCAGCCCGAGCGGGGCGAAGATGAAGATCGAGAGCACCATCACGATCAGCAGGAAACTGGTGCCGCAGCGGGGATGGAGGCGCGAGTAGAGCTTCGCCCGCTCCGGCGTCAGCTCGTCTTCGGCCTCGTAACAGGAGATCGTCTTGTGCTCGGCGCCGTGGTACTCGAAGGTCCGCCGCAGGTCGGGCATTTTGCTGATCGCCCAGATGTAGGCGAGGAAGATCGCGGTGCGGAGGACGCCCTCGACCAGCCAGAAGAGAACCGAGGAGCCGAGCTGGCCCTTGATCAGGCTGGTCAGCCCGACCGGGACGACGAAGAAGAGGCCGATCGCGAGGACCAGCGAGAAGGCGATCGTCAGGCCCCAGACCCAGCCACCGATCTCTTCGGGCTCGCCGTCCTCCTCGTCCTCGATCTGGGCGTTGGCCGAGATCGCCAGGGCGCGGAAGCCGATCGCCATCGATTCGGCGAGGGCGCCGACGCCGCGCAGGATCGGCACCCGCCAGATCCGGTGGCGCTTGGCCCAGGGGCGCAGCGGCTCGGACTCGACTTCGATCGAGCCCTCGGGTGTGCGGACGGCGACGGCCCAGGTCGAGACGCCGCGCATCATCACTCCCTCGAGCACGGCCTGCCCGCCGACCGGCGCGTCGCGCTTGGCGACGAGCCTGCCGTCGGGCATGCGGAGATCCTTCCCTCCGACGTTGCCGTTACTGGAGGGAGGAGTTTGAGAGGCCTGTTGTGCGGAGCCCGTTATCGGGCTCACGGGTGCTTACCGCCTGCCGGCCCGGGTCTTCGCCTGGCGACGCTGGAACCGCTCGACGCGGCCTCCGGTGTCGACCAGCTTCTGTTTACCGGTGTAGAAGGGGTGGCACTCAGAGCAAAGCTCGACATGCAGATCGTCTTTCGTCGACCGCGTGTAGAACTGGTTGCCGCACGAGCAGTGCACGTTGGCGAGTTGGTATTCGGGGTGGATTGAAGCTTTCACTCCTAAGAGTTTAGAGCATGCGCAAAGCCGCTCCAACTAGCCGGGACCGGGCGCCGCGAAGCCGTCGATCAGGGCCAGCAGGACGGTCGTGATCTCGGCCCGGCCGGCGGGGTCGGAGGAACGGACGAGGAGCATCGCCGCCTCGTCGAGCGCGCCGAGCAGCAGGTGCGCGGTCGGGCGGACCGGCAGCGGCCGGATCTCCCCCGCCTCGATCGCCGCGATCAGGCTCGCCTCGATCAGCCCGAGGCCGTTGGCGGCGGCGATGTCCCGCCAGCGGTCCCAGCCGAGCACCGCGGGCGCGTCGTGGAGGACGATCCGCTGGAAGCCCGGCTCGGCGCACTCGTCGAGGAACGCGGCGATCCCGGCCTTCATCGCCGCCAGCGGGCTGTGCATCTCGGAGTCGAGGACGACGTGGGCGACCCGCTCGGTCGACTCCGCCTCGACCGCTTCGTAGACCGCCTCGAGCAGGCCCGCCTTGCCGCCCGGGAAGTGGTGGTAGAGCGCCCCGCGGGTCAGCCCGGCGGCCTTGACGATCTCCTCCGCGCCGACGTCGTCGTAGCCGCGGACGGCGAAGAGGTCGCGGCCCGCGGCGATCAGCGCGTTGCGCGTGGCTTCGGCGCGTTCTGCCTGCGTTCGGCGTTCTGGTCGAGGCTCTGGTTGACTGACATTCATACCGTATGTATGTTAATTCCCATCATCAACAGATGAACAGATCCAGCTCGACCTCCATGGTCGCTGGAGGATTGGGGAATCATGGACGCACGTGAGATTCAGGTTCCGGCCGGAACTATCCGCTATCGGGAGGCGGGCACGGGGCCGGCGATCGTCTTCGTCCACGGCTACCTGGTCGACGGCCGGCTCTGGGACGGGGTCGCGGAGGCGCTCGCCGGTCGCTTCCACGTCGTCGTCCCCGACCTGCCCTTCGGCGCCCACAAGGTCCCGATGGCGCCCGACGCGGTACTCGACGCCGGCGGCCTGGCGACGATCGTCGACGACTTCATCGCCGCGCTCGGGCTCGAGGACGTGACCCTGGTCGGCAACGACTCCGGCGGCGCCGTCTCCCAGATCGTCGTCTCGCGCCGCCCCGCCCGCGTCGCCCGTCTCGTCCTCACCAACTGCGACACCTACGAGAACTTCCCGCCGGGGATCTTCAAGGCGATGCCCCCGGTCGCCAAGCTGCCCGGTGGCATGTGGGCGATGGCGCAGCCGTTCCGGATCCCGGCCGTCTCGCGGCTCGCCTTCTCCGCCTTCACCAAGAGCGGGGGCCGGGACGACCTGGTCGCCGACTGGACCGCCGCCGCCCTGTCGGACCGGGCGCTGATGCGCGACCTCGCAAAGGTCACCGCCGGCCTCGACAAGCACTTCACGCTCGCCGCCGCGGCCGCCCTGCGCGGCACCCGCTTCCCGCTGCTGCTCGTCTGGGCGCCCGGCGACAAGTACTTCCCGCTCGCCGAAGCCGAACGCCTCGCGGCCGATGTCGGCGGCGCGAAACTCGTGCAGGTACCCGACGCGGCGACCTTCGTACCGCTCGATCAGCCCCAAGCGGTGGCCACTCATATCGCGGACTTTGCGCCTTCGCCGTAGGGCCCTCGCGAACAACTGTTCGCAAAATACGCAAAGTGCAGGTTTTTCGTCCGACCGGGGGGTGAACCTTTATGAAACCCCCCTATTGAGGACGGAGAGCAATGTCCAAGCAAATCTTCGACCAGGACCGGCCGCGCAGCACGATGGCTCGCCTTCTCGACGAAGCCTTCGCCGGCTGCGACGAGTGGACCATCGCGCCGCCGAGTCAACGGCGAAGCACGCTCGACTTCAGCCCTCGCGTCGTGAGCTCCTCGAGGATTCTCGGCAGAGCTGACGCGGTGCGCTCCCAAGAGTTCCGCGCGCTGTAGAAGTCCGCGTCGTGCAAAAGGACGATGTCCCCGGGGCGGACTCGCTCGGTCGCCTTGCGGGTGATCGACGCCGCGGTCGCGTGGCGCGTCCAGTCTCTCCCCCACTGCGACCAGAGCACCGGCCGCCAGCCGCGTGAGCGGATCGCGGCCAGCCCGGCGCCGCTGAAGATCCCGTAGGGCGGCCGGTAGTCGGCGATCTCCTGGCCGCTCGCCTGCTCGATCGCCGCCCGCCCGCGTTCGGCGTCGTCGAGCAGCGCGCGGGGCGTCAGCCGCAATTGGTTGCGGTGGCGGTGGCAGTGGAGCTCGACCCGATGGCCGGCGGCGACGATCTCGGCCGCCAGCGCGGGCCGTCTCTCGACCTGCTCGCCGGCGAGGAAGAAGGTCGCGGTCTGCCCTGCCTCGCGCAGGATCTCAAGCACCGCCGGGGTGCCCTGCGGGTGCGGGCCGTCGTCGAAGGTGAGAAAGACGCCCTCGACCTCCTCCTCGCGCAGGACGACCGGGAGCCGACGGCCGACCGCGGGGACGATCGGCGCCAGCGCCGGGCCCGCGTGCGGCACCGCCACCGCGAGGGCGAGCGCCCCCGCGCCGGCGAGGCGCCGCTCGGCGCTCAATGCCCTGATGCTTCTTCGGCCGCCGTGATTTCGGCGGCGGCGGCGCGTGAGGATTCGGTCGGGCCGAGGCTCTTCGCCGCCTGGGTCGCCTGCGGCACGTCGCTGTCGGTGCCGATGTGGATGCGGCTGGTGACCGGGTGGAGCGGCTTCAGCGGGCTCTCGCGGTGGACCGCCGAGATCACCAGGACGACGGCGATGATCGCCAGGCAGGTGACGGCGACGGCGCGCGCCGCCCGCAGCCGCCAGATCGGCTCCTGCCGCACCCGCGGCCGCACCGCGAGCGCCCGCGAGGCGATCGAGGGCAGCGAGGCGAACGATGAGTCCGGCGAGCGCCGTTCGGCGGTGACGTGGCGGAGGGTCGACTCGAGCTCGTGGTCGGAACGCGCCACCTCGGCGATCCCGAACCGTTCGAAGGCGGCGTTGTTGGCGCGCAGGTGGCCGGCCGAGAAGCCGTAGGAGATCACCGGGCAGCCGCGGATGTGGGCCTCGAGCACGGTCAGGCCGGCGGTCGCGTGGACCATCGCGTCGGCCGCCGCCATCCAGTCGCTCATCTGCTCGGTGAAGCCGAGCACGCGGACCCGCGGGTTGTCGCCGAAGCGCGTCTCGAGCTTGCGCTGGGCGATCTCGTTGCGGCCCGCGATGCAGACCACCTCGGTCTCGCCGTCGGCCAGCGCCAAGTCGATCGCCGTCTCCAGGTCCCCCACTCCCCAGCCGCCGCCGGAGACGAGCACCATGCGCGCGTGGGCGTTGACGCCGAGCGCCTCGCGGGCGTCGCGGCGGGTGCGCGGCGCGAGGAACTCGGGCGAGATCGGCGGCCGGGCCCATTCGACCGTGCCCGGCCCGACCAGCCGCTCGACTTCCTCGATCGACTCGGGGTGGGTGACGTAGTGGCGGTCGACGCCCGGGTGAGCCCAGTAGCGCAGCCCGGCGAGGTCGGTGATCGCCGACTGCACCGGGATCTCGAGCCGACGCTTCTCGCGGAGCATCCCCAGCACCACGGTCACGCCGGGGTAGGTCGAGATGATGACGTCCGGCTGGTACTCGGCGATCTGCCCCAGCAGCCCGCGGGCGCCGGTCAGGTACATCAGCTGCATCGCCAGCCAGCGGGTCGGGCCGAACTTGGCGATCAGCCAGTACTGGACGTCGAAGACCCACGGGGCGCGGCGGAAGGTGAAGCGCGAGCCGCCGCGGAGCACCGCCGCGGTCACCTTGCCCATCGCCTCGAGGCCGTTGTCGACCGTCACCTCGGCGTCGGGGAGTTCCCTTTTGAGGTCGGCGGCGATCATCCGCGCGGGCAGGTCGTGGCCCTCGCCGATGTCGGCGCTGAGGATGAGGACGCGCGGCTCGTGCGGCTCGCCCGGGCCCGAGGCGTCGGCGAGCAGCGCCCCAGCGGCGCGGTCGTTGCCGTTCATCGACGGCTTCGTGCCGGGGATCGGGTCCGGCGGGCGGGTCGTGCACTTCACCCATTCGACGTACTGGCGCACGCCGTCCTTGAAGGGCGTCTCCGCTTTCCAGCCGAGCTCGTCGAGGGCGCGGACGTTGGAGATCGTCTTGCCCGGGAAGTCGCCGGGGCGCGGCGGCGTGTGGGTGATCTCGCAGGTGTCGACGTTTTCCTGCACCGCCTCGGCGATCTCGAGGATCGTCGTGATCTCGTCGCCGGAGAGGTTGTAGGTGCGGCCGGCCGCCTGCGGGGCGAGCGCGGCGACGATCCCGTCGGCGAGGTCCTCGACGTAGATGAAGCTGCGGGTGGTGCTGCCGTCGCCGGCGATCGTCAGCGCCTTGCCTTCGAAGGAGAGGTCGGTGAATTTGGCGACGACGCCGGCGGCGCGGGCGCGCGGGCCGTAGGGGATGCCGAAGCGGAGGATCGTGAAGTCGAGGCCGTAGAGCTCCGAGTAGCTCGCGCAGTAGGTCTCGCCGGCGAGCTTGGTCGAGGTGTAGAGGTGGCGCGGCGCCGGGATCGCGGTTTCCTCGTCGACCTCCTGCTCGGGGCAGTCGCTGTAGACCCAGGTGGTCGAGCCGTAGACGACGCGGCCGACTTTCGCCCGGCATGCCGCCTCCAGCACCTGCAGGGTGCCGCGGGTGTTGACCTCCTCGGCGAGCACCGGGTCGGCGAGCACGTGGCCGACGTCGGCGACCGCGGCGAGGTGGATTACCGCGTCGCATTCGCGCATCGCCAGGTCGAGGTTGGCGGGGTCGGTGATCGAGCCGGTGAAGGTCTCGACCTCGAGCGGCGAGTGATACGGCGAGGCGCTCAGATCGAAGATCCGCGGCGTCACCCCCTTCGCGATCAGCTTGTCGACGACGTGGGAGCCGATGAAGCCGCCACCGCCGGTGACCAGGACCCTCATCTCACTCCTCCTCCCCGGAGAGGGCCGCGGCGCGGCTCTCCGGGCGATAGTAGAGCGGCACGCACCAATGGTTCTCGGCCACCCAGTCGGTGTTGGGCAGCTCGTCGGAGCGGCCCATGATGCGGTGGCAAGGCTGGTCGTACACCTTGCCGGTGCTCTTCTCGATCTCGTCGAAGACGATGTACTTGTAGAGACCTGAGGTCATCCCCTCGGGGAGCGCCAGGTGGGCCGGGTGTCGTGGGTCAAGGTGCTCGCGGGCGAAGTCGTTCTTCCAGGCGACGATCTCCTCCATCCGCTCGGCCTGCACCAGCGCCAGCGCCGCGGTGAACTCGTTCATCCGGAAGTTGAGGCCGTCGACCTGATGATCGAACTTGCCGTAGTTGCGGAACTTGCGGGTGTACTCGATGAGGTCCTCGTTGGAGGAGACGAGCACGCCGCCCTCGCCGCTGGAGATCGTCTTGGTCGCGTATAGCGAGTAGACGCCGGCGTCGCCGAAGCTGCCGGGGCGCTCGCCGTCCCAGTCGGCGCCGTGGGCGTGGGCGCAGTCCTCGAGAAGGAAGATCCCATGGTCCCGGCAGTATGCGGCGATCTCCTTAGCGTCAAATGAGAGGTGGCCGCCGACGTGGACGAGGATCGCCGCCCGTGGCCTGAACTTCTCGGCCTTGCGCTCGAAGTCCTCGAAGGACATGCAGAGGTCGTCTTTGCGGCAGTCGACGAACTCGACGCTCGCGCCGGCGCCGATCGCGGCGAGCGGCGTCGCCATGAAGGTGTTCGACGGGCAGAGGACCGTCTCGCCTTTGACGCCGGCGAACTCGAGCGCGGCCAGCGCGCCGCCGGCCCAGCTCGAGAGGCCGACGCTCGGGAGCTTGTTCCACTCTTCCCAGCGCTCCTCGAAGGCGGCCAGCTTCTTGCCCTCCGACCACTGCTCGGAATCGAGCACCTCGGTCCAGAGCTCGAAGAGGCGGGGACGATCACGATGATCGAAGCCGATCGCGAATTTGGTCACGTCGGGCAGGGATGTCTCTGCGGCGCCTACGGCCAGCTCCTTCTGGGGGTGTGCGGGAAACGGAGTCTGTGGAAACAGTTTCGGCGGGAATTAAGTGAATTCGTCGCCGAAAGCGGCGTCAGGCTACCAGCGAAACCGGAGGAGAACGTTTAGAGAACGCTCATTCAGGGACGCGGAGAGGGCACGTTACGAGTTGGTATCGACCGGATCACTCCTCGGCGTGAGCGCTGTCGATCACCGCACCGACCGCCGGCGATCCGGCCAGGGCGACGACCCCGGCGAGAACGAGGAGGACCGAGGCGACGATGCTCGCGCCGCCGCCCGGCGTGCCCGACCACGACTCGTCGAAGATCAGCGGCGCCAGGATCACCGGGACGGTCACCTGGATCGCGAACATGACCGGCGCGACCCGGGTCGCCGGGCGCCTCCCCAAGGCGCTCATCTCGCTGAGCAGCGCGAGGCCCTCGGAGGCGGCGGCGGTGGCGAGCCAGATCGC
>DAIQOT010000146.1:0-9615 GCA_036787695.1 Solirubrobacterales bacterium
CGGGTACTCGATCGTCAGCGGCCCCTCGATCAGCCGCGACATCGTCGTCTTCAGTCCGCGCAGGGTCTCGCCGAAGGCGCGGTAGGCGCCGCCGACGCCGCCCGGCTCGGGGCCGCGCTGGACCTCGACCACGTCGATCGAGTCGAGGTAGGAGTAGGCCTTCACGTCGGCCTCGTCGGGCATCAGGTCACCACCACGAGGATCGCGGTGACGAGCACGTTCAAAGTCGCCAACGGCAGCAAGATTTTCCACCCCAGAGTCATCAGTTGGTCATAGCGAAGGCGCGGCAACGTCGCTCGCACCCAGATGAAGACGAAGACCAGCGCGAACATCTTGATCAGCATCCAGATCGGGTCGAGCCAGCCCGGTCCGGGGCCCATCCAGCCGCCGAGGAACATCGCCGCGGCGATCCCGGAGACGACGAGGATCTCCATGTATTCGACCAGCAGGAACGAGCCGAAGCGCATCCCGCCGTACTCGGTCATGAAGCCCTGGACGAGCTCGGCGTCGGCCTCGGGCATGTCGAACGGCGTGCGGTTGGTCTCGGCGAAGCCGGCCAGCATGAAGATCAGGAAGCCGACGATCTGCGGGCCGATGTACCAGACGCCGCCCTGCGCGCGGACGATGTCGACGAGGCTGAGCGAGCCGCTCATCATGATCACGCCGAGCAGCGCCAGGCCCATCGAGACCTCGTAGGAGATCAGCTGCGCCGCCGAGCGCATCGCGCCGAGGAGGCTGTATTTCGAGCCCGAGGCGAAGCCGCCGAGGAGGAGTCCGTAGAAGGCGATCGAGCCGACGGCGAAGAAGTAGAGGACGCCGATCGGGACGTCGATGCCGTAGAAGCCGACGCCGTTCTTCACGTCGCCCCAAGGAAGGATCGCGAGGGCGAGGACGCCGGAGAAGACCGGTAGCAACGGTCCCAATATGAATAACGTCGAGACCGCGTTTTCCGGCCGGAACGACTCCTTGGAGATGAGCTTGCCGACGTCGGCAAGTGGCTGCAGGAGGCCGAACGGGCCGACCCGGTTGGGCCCGTAGCGATGCTGGAAGCGGCCGATCAGTTTGCGCTCGACCACGGTGAGGATCGGCAGGATGCCGAAGATCACGGCGAAGATCACGATCGACTTGGCGATCATGATCCAGGTCGCTTCGGCGAACTGCGTGTCCCCCAGGGGCAGCAGGTGGGTCACGCGGTGACCTCGGCGAGCTTCTCGATCTGGACGCGCACCTGGTGGCCGTTCAGCAGGCCGTTGGCGTTGGCGCCGGTGATCGCCTCGGCGAGGAAGCAGACGCCCTCGGGGGTCCGTTCCTTGATCAGGGCGGTGGCCTCGAGGCTGTGGTCGCCCTGGGTGACGCGCACCTTGTCGCCGCTGGCGAGGCCGAGGCGGTGGGCGTCGGCGGGGGAGAGCTCCAGGTGCTGGGTCGGCTTCAGGAATTTGAGCGGGGGGTTGAGCTCGGTGATGGGGCCGGACCAGATGTCGCGGTAGGTGCCTAGGGCTAGCGTGGCGGGGGCCCCGGCCACCGGCACTGACTCGCCGGACGCGCGTTCGCGCTGAGTGTCCGGCGAGCCAGCGCCGGCGTCCGGCGCTGACGCCGTGGCGTCGGCACCTGGCGCGTGGATCTCGCCGCCGGATGGGTCGGCTTCGTCCTTCAGGCCGGGGCGATCCGAGGCGGTGGGATCGTGCTGCTCCGGTTGGCGTTCGAAGCCGGGGAGGGACGAGGCGCTTGCGGTGTCTTGCCAGCGGATGCCGCGGCCGCCGATCGCCTCGTCGGTGATTGAGGCGTAGAAGGGGACCGCGTTCGTCAAGGCCGCGAAGGCGGTGGGCTGTGACGTGACGCCGGTGTCGTGGCCCAAGGCCAGGGACAGGTTGGCGAGGGTCTGCCAGCCGGGGCGGATGTCGCCGGGGCGGCCGGCGGCGGGGCGGACTCGCTGGAGGCGGCCGTCGGGGTGGGTGACCGTGCCGTCTTTCTCGGCGTGGGTCTCGAGCGGGAAGAGGACGTCGGCCTTGCCGGCGGTCGCGGTGGCGAAGGTCGAGAAGGCGACGACGAAGCTCGCCGCGTCGAGGGCTTTGGTCCAGGCCGCCGTGTCGCCGAAGTCGCGGAGCGGGTCGACCCCGACCAGGATCACTCCGTCGAGGTCGCCGTCGATCAGCGCCTGGCGGATCTCCTCGGTGCCGCGGCCCTGGAGGGCGAGGGCGCCGAGGCCCGGGCCCGCATCGGGGAGGACGCCCGCCTCGCGCAGCCCGCGCGCGTTGGCCGTCTCGGGGATTTCGAGGAGGCCCGCGCCCTCGGTCGTGCTGACGTTCAGCGCATCGGCGAGGCCGAGCAGCTCGTTGGTCGCCGAGGCGCCGATCCGCTCGCCCCAGACGACGACGACCTTGCCCGCCTCGCGGAGGGTCTCGGCGACCGGCGTGGCGATGTTCTCGACCCCGCCGCCGACCGCCGCGGCAAGGGCGCCGACGAAGTAGGAGGCCTGGCCCGGGGCGTAGCGGGCGATCGCCTCGGCGCCGCCGTCGAGCGCCGTCGGCCGCTCGGTCGCGACCACGAGGCGGGCGCCGTTGCGCCGGATCGCCTTGCGGATCCTCAGGTCGAGGATCGGCGAGGAGCCCATCGGGTCGGTGCCCAGCACGAGGATCGCGTCGGCGTCGTCGATGTCGGCGACCTTGGCCTGACGGGCCGGGTTCGCGAGCTCGAGGATCGTGTCGATCCCCGGGCCGCCGGCCGGCCGCGAGTCGATCGAGCTGGAGTGAAGTCCCTGGCGGAGGATCTCCTGGATCAGGAAGCCCTCCTCGTTGGAGGCGTCGCCGACGATCGCCGCGACCTTGCCGAGCCGCGCCTTCAGCCCCGAAGCCGCTTTCGCGATCGCGTCCTCATAAGAGACCTTGCCGCCGCCTTTGGTCCGCGGCTCCGTGACTCGCTCCGCCGCGTTGAACATCTCGAAGCCGTAGCGGCCTTTGTCGCAGATCCAGCCGTCGTCGACGTCCTCGTTGTCGCGGGTGATCACCCGTTTCACCTTCTCGTCGCGGACGGTGAAGCTGACGTTGCACTGGCTCGGGCAGAGCGTGCAGACGGAGCCGGCCTGCTCGATGTCCCAGGGCCGGGCGCGGAAGCGGTAGGTGTAGTTGGTCAGCGCGCCGACCGGGCAGATGTCGGTGATGTTGCCCTGGAACGGCGAGACGTAGGGACGGTCGTCGAAGGTGCCGACGTAGGTGCGGTCGCCGCGGTCGAGCAGCTGCAGCTGCGAGTCCTCGGAGACCTCCTGGCTGAAGCGCACGCAGCGGTAGCAGAGGATGCAGCGCTCGCGGTCGATCGCGACCAGCGGCGAGAGTTCGATCGGCTTCTCGAAGTGGCGCTTTTCGTCGATCACCCGCGATTTGCCCGGGCCCCAGCCCATCGTGTTGTCCTGCAGCGGGCACTCGCCGCCTTTGTCGCAGACGGGGCAGTCGAGCGGGTGGTTGACGAGGAGGAACTCGATCACCGCGTTCTGCGCCGTCTTCACCTGCTCGGTGCGGGTATGGACGACCATCCCGTCGCGTACCGGGGTCGAGCAGGACGTCTGCAGTTTCGGGATCCCCTCGATCTCGACCAGGCACATCCGGCAGGCGCCGACCGGCGCGCCGAGTTTCGGTTCGTAACAGAAGACCGGGATCTCGACGTCGCCCTCGCGGGCCGCGTCGTGGAGCATTTCGCCCTCGGTCGCGGTCACCTCGCGCCCGTCGATCGTCAGGGTCACCTCGCGCTTCTCAGGACTCACGTTGCCGCTCCCAAAGTCTCGGCCGGGGCGTCGACGACCACGTGGGGGTCGATGCCTTCGGCGGCTTCCGCCATCACCTGCTCGAACTCGCCGCGGAACTTCCGCACCATCGCCGACACCGGCATCGCCATCGAGTCGCCGAGCACGCAGAGGCAGTTGCCCATGATGTTTTCCTGGACCGAGCTGATGATGTCGAGGTCCATCGGCGTCGCCTCCCCACGGACGACCCGCTCGAGCATCTTCACCGTCCAGTTCGTCCCCTCGCGGCAGGGGGCGCACTTGCCGCACGACTCGTGGTGGTAGAAGCGCGCCGTGCGCAGGGCCATGTGCGGGATCGAGACCGTGTCGTCGGCGACGATCACCGAGCCGGAGCCGAGCATCGAGCCCGCCCCCGCCATCGCCTCGAAGCTGTAAGGAAGGTCCATCGCCTCCGCCGCGGTGAGGACCGGGGAGGAGGAGCCGCCCGGGTAGATCGCTTTGACGCGGCGCCCGGGCAGCGGCCCGCCGGCGAGGTCGTAGATCAGGTCGCGGGTCGGCAGGCCGAGCGAGATCTCGTAGTTGCCGGGGCGGCGGACGCCGCCGGAGATCGACACGACCTTGGTGCCGGGCGACTGCTCGGTGCCGTACTGGCGGAACCACTCGGCGCCCTTGGCGACGATCCGCGGCACGTTGGAGAGCGTCTCGACGTTGTTGATCAGCGTCGGCCCGCCGTAGAGGCCCTGGACCGCCGGGAACGGCGGCTTCAGCCGCGGGTTGCCGCGCTTGCCCTCGAGCGCGTCGAGCAGCGCCGTCTCCTCGCCGCAGATGTAGGCGCCGGCGCCGCGGTGGACGACCAGCTCGAGGTCGCGGCCCGTCCCCAGGATGTCCTTCCCGAGGTAGCCCGCGCCGTAGGCTTCGGCGACCGCGGCGTCGAGGACGTCGGCCTGCGAGTCGTACTCGCCGCGGATGAAGATGAAGGCGTGGCCGGCGCCGGAGGCGAGCGCGGCGATCGCGATCCCCTCGACCAGCTGGTGCGGGTTGCGCTGCATCAGCTCGCGGTCCTTGAAGGCGCCCGGCTCGGACTCGTCGGCGTTGCAGCAGAGGTACTTCGGCATGTCGCCGCGGGGCAGGAAGCTGGCCTTTTTGCCCATCGAGAAACCGGCGCCGCCGCGTCCCCGCAGCCCCGAGTCTTCGAGCGCCTTCAGGACCTCGTCCTGTTCCATCTCCTTGTAGGCGCGCTCCAGCGTCGCGTAGCCGCCGACGATGTCCTTATATCCCTGCAGCGTGGCGAGGCGGGGATCCTCGGCGCCCTCGAGCAGGACGCGGGTCTCGAGCTGGTGCGGCATCAGGCGGCGCTCCCGTCGCCCGAGGCGCCGGGCACCTGGACGTCGCCGGCCAGCGGCCGCTTCTCCAGCGATTTCTCCGGCAGCACCGCGTCGCCCGAGAGCAGCTGGTCGATCGCGGTCTGCGCCTCGCCCGGCAGCAGCGGCCCGAAGTAGCGCTGGTCGATCGCCGCCATCGGCGCGATGTCGCAGGCGCCGAGGCACTCGAAGCCGGTGACGAAGACGTCCTCGCCGGCGGCCGCCGCGCGGAAGGCGTCGAGCAGCTCGTCGCCGCCACGCATCCAGCAGCTGATGTTGGTGCAGACCTCGATCCGGTGCTCGCCGACGCGGGTCGTGTGGAGGAGGTCGTAGAAGGAGGCGACGCTCTCCAGGTAGGCGGGGGTGACGCGCATCACCGCGGCGGCCTGGCGGATCCCCTCCGGGGTGCACCAGCCGTAGCGCTCCTGTACCGCCCAGAGGGCCGGGATCGAGGCCGAGTTCTTTTCCGGGTAGCGGGCCATCAGCATCTCGATCCGCTCCCGCAGCTCCGGCGGGCAGTCGACCTCCTGAAGCTCCGGGATCTGCTGCGGGTCGGTGCTCGGCGTCCGCCCCTCGGTGACCGAGCGGTCGACCGGGAGGTTCGGGTTCGAGGCGCCCGCGCCGTCGACCGGGCTCATCGATCGACCCCGCCGAGGATCGGGTCGAGCATCCCGAGGCTGCAGATCATGTCGGCGACGTAGGAGTCGAGCGCCATGTCCTTGAACGCCTGCAGGTTGACGAAGCTCGGGTCGCGGAAGTGGACGCGCGAGGGCTTCGAGGAGCCGTCGGCGAGGACGAAGCAGCCGAGCTCCCCGCGCGGTCCCTCGATCGCGTAGTAGATCTCGCCGGGGTCGACGCGGAAGCCCTCGGTGACGAGCTTGAAGTGGTGGATCAGCGACTCCATCGAGGTCGACAGCTCCGAGCGCGGCGGCAGCACGTACTTGCGATCGTCGGCGATGAACGGGCCGCCGGGCAGCGCCTCGAGCGCCTGGCCGATGATCTTCGTCGACTCGACCATCTCGGCGACGCGGACGCGGTAGCGGTCGTAGTTGTCGCCGACCGTGCCGACCGGGATGTTGAAGTCCATCTCCGGATAGGCGAGGTAGTCGAAGGCCTTCCGCAGGTCCCAGGGCTCGCCCGCGGCGCGCAGCAGCGGCCCGGTGACGCCGAGCTCCAGCAGCCGCTCGCGGCTGACGATGCCGACGCCTTTGGTGCGCTGGAGGAAGACCTCGTTGCGGTCGAGCAGCGCTTCGTACTGGCCGACGCGGATCGGCATGTCGTGGACGAAGGAGCGGCACTTCTCCTCCCAGCCGACGGGGATGTCCTCGATCACGCCGCCGACCTGGAAGTAGCGCGTGTGCATCCGCTGGCCGGTCGCCATTTCGAAGAGGTCGAGGATCCGGTCGCGCTCGCGGAAGCAGTACCAGAGCATCGAGATCGCGCCGAGGTCGAGCGCCGTCGTCCCGAGCCAGACGAGGTGGCTGTGGATCCGGTTCAGCTCGAGCATGATCGTCCGCAGGTACTTGGCGCGGGGCGGGATCTCCAGGCCGATGAGCCGCTCGACCGCGCCGCAGTAGGCCTCCATCTGGAAGAAGTAGGAGACGTAGTCCATCCGCTCGACGAAGGGGATGACCTTCCAGTAGCTCTTGTCCTCGCAGGACTTTTCGATCCCGGTGTGGACGTAGCCGATGACGGGCTTGAGGTCGCGGACCACCTCGCCTTCGAGGTCGACGACGAGCCGCAGGACGCCGTGGGTCGCGGGGTGGTGAGGGCCGATGTTGACCGTCATCACCTCGGTGGTGCGGTCGGCGTCGAGCTCGCCGTAGAGGTCGGCGACGGTGGGGAGGGCCGGGTCCTCATCGATGAAGGCCTGGGTGAACTGCGCCTCGTGCCCGTTGCCGTCAGCCATAACGCTTTTCGCTGTACGTGAAGGTGACCGGCTCGCCGCCGACCGGGAAGTCACGGCGCTGCGGCCAGCCGACGTAGTCCTCGGGGAGCAGGATCCGGGTCAGTTCGGGGTGGCCGGTGAAGACGATGCCGAAGAAGTCGAAGGCTTCGCGCTCCTGGAAGTTGGCGGTCGGGAAGAGGTCGACGCAGGAGGCGATCTCGGGCGACTCGGACGGGAGCATGGCTTTGACTCTGATGCGCTCGACCCGTTCGCGGTTCAACAACTCGTAATGAACCCCGAATCGCGGTTCCGCCGGGAGGTAGTCGGCGACGTGGAGGCTGGAGAGGAAGCGGAAGCCCTGGCCCGGGGTGTCGCGCAACCAGGCGAGCACGTCGAGGATGCGGGCGGCGTCGACGATGAGCACCGCGCGCTCCTTTTCGAAGGAGGTGGCGAGGACGGCGCCGGGGGCGTCGACGTCGATTTCGCCGCGCAGCAGCTCGAGTCCGGGCCCGTCAGGCAAGGGTCAGCTCCCGGGCGAGCTCGTAGGCCTCGGCGGCCTCGAGGCTCGGCTTGGAGGCGGGGCCGCCGCGCGCCCACTCCTCGGTGCCGGCGGCGTTGTAGCGCTGGCGCCAGCCCTGGTCGGGGCTGCCCATGATCTTGCGCTGCAGCTTGTTGAAGCCGTACATGACCGCCTCCGGGCGCGGCGGGCAGCCGGGGACGTGGAGGTCGATCGGCATGAACTTGTCGGCGCCCTGGACGACGGCGTAGTTGGCGAACATGCCGCCGGAGGAAGAGCAGGCGCCCATCGAGATCGCCCATTTCGGCTCCAGCATCTGGTCGTAGAGGCGGCGGACGACCGGCGCCATCTTGATCGAGACGCGGCCCGACAGGATGATCAGGTCGGCCTGGCGGGGGCTGGCGCGGAGGGCCTCGGCGCCGAAGCGGGCGAGGTCGTAGCGGGCGGTGACGATCGAGATCGGCGCCTCGATCGCGCAGCAGGCGAGGCCGAAGGTGAGCGGGAAGATCGAGTTGGCCCGCGCCAGGTTCAGCATTTTCTCGAAGGTGGTGGTGACGACCCGCTCTTCGACGTATTTCTCCAGGTCCTCACCCTCGAGGTCGCCACGGAGCATGTCGCGGGCGGAGGCCTGACGGCTTCCGAGGCTGCGGCGCTCTATTTCCAATCGAGTGCACCCTTTCGCCAGACGTAGACAAACGCGAGCATCAGCAGGACGACGAAGGTGATCAGCTCGCCGAGCACGAAGACGCTTGAGGCGCCTCGCATGATCACACCGACGGGGTAGAGGAAGACGACCTCGATGTCGAACAGGATGAAGAGCATCGCCAGCAGGTAGAAGCTGACGCCGAAGCGGAAGTTCTTCATCGGCTCGACCGGGATGCCCGACTCGTACGGCTCCGTCTGGCGGCGGCTGGCCGAGGTCGCGCGGGCCGGCTTCTTCGGCCCGATCAGGTGATTCAGCATCGCGAAGACCCCGCCGACCGTGAGGCCAAGAAACGCGAAGACGAGGATCGGGAAGTAGGTCTTAAGCACGAAGTGGTGTTATGTCTCGATTCGGGCGCCCGAGAACCCCTTGCCGGTCCCCTCAGCAACCCTTACGCGCAAGTTATACAACCACATCGTGACAATTTGCTACATAGTGATTTTCCGCATCAGCAAGCCAAATTCCGACCCTTTCAGGAGGATTTAACGTGTTGCTAGGCCTCCACATCGCGGTCGGGACCCTGCTCATCCTGCTCAACCTGGCGGCAGGAGTGATCGGGGGCTGGGCGTGGTGGAAATTGCGCCCCTCGGTTCCGTTCTGGTACCTGCTGCGTTTTGCCCAGGTCGCGGTCTTCATCCAGGCCGCCCTCGGCGGTCTGCTCCTGATCACCGATCACTCGGCGAAGGAAAACCTCCACTACCTCTACGGCATCCTGCCCCTGGTGATCTCGTTCATCGCCGAGGGCGCCCGCCTCGGCGCCGCCCAGCGCGAGCTCGGTGAGCTCGACATCGAGGCCTTCCCCGCCGAGGCCCAAGAGGAGATCGCCCTCCAGATCGTCCGCCGCGAGATGGGCATCATGGCCGTCAGCTGCATCGTGATCTTCTTCCTAGCCGTCCGCGCCGCCACGACCAGCGGGATCTAACCGCCCCGCCTGACCGAGTAGCGCCCGGGCGTCTCGATGGCGACCCGGGCAGGCTGTGGCCGCCATCGAGACGCCCGGGGTGCGGGGAGTGATGAATCGGCCGATCGCGTTGCGTGGATTTTGGGTGCTATAGGCCCCTAGATTCATGCAGCGCGATCGCGTCTGGTGTTTTGACCCTGCCAGGGCAAGGTGAAAGCACCGAGCGCGGATGCCGGGGACGCAACTCGGACGGGCGGAGGCGGCGTGCCGCCTAGCTCAGAGGCCGGCGCCGAGGAGGGATTCGAGTTCGGCTTTCGAGTCGAGGCGTTGCACGGTGCCGTGGACTTCGCTCGTGGCGGGCGGGGAGATGCCGAGGTCCGAGTCGATGCGTTCGTAGGTCTCGGTGGCCGTCGCGCCGGCGCCTTCGGCTTCGCCGTGCAGGACCAGTTGGGTGAGGAAGCCCTTGCCGTCGATGGTCGCTTCGAAGTCGACGTACGATTCGCCGAGGGCTT
>DAIQOT010000333.1:0-2804 GCA_036787695.1 Solirubrobacterales bacterium
CCTGGAGCTGTGGCTCGATGCCGAGGACGGCAGACCGCTGCGCGGCGCCGGCACGCTGATCAACTCGATCGTCGCCACGGCGGACGGGATCGAGACGCGGATCGCCTTCTTCCGCTGGTCGGTCGAGGGCCGCGAGGGCCTCGGCCACTACGAGATCGCCCGGACCCGTGGCTGAGTCGGGCGCGACCGGGAGCGGCCGCATCGAGGCGATCGTCTCCGACTTCGGCGGCGTCCTCACCACCCCGCTGATGAACTCGTTCCTGGCGCTGCAGGACGCGCACGGCGTCGGCCCGGAGGACTTCGGCAAAGCGATGCGCGCGGCGGAATCCGCCGGCGACGGCGAGAACCCGCTCTTCAAGCTCGAGCGCGGCGACATCACCGAACCCGAATTCCTCGACGTCCTGCGCGACGGCTTCGAGGCCGCCGTCGGCCATCGGCCCCACCTGCACCGCTTCCGCGAGGTCTTCTTCGAGGCGCTCGACCCGAACGAGCCGATGATCGAGCTGATGCGCGAGCTGAAGGTCTCCGGCCGGCGGATGGCGATGCTGACCAACAACGTGCAGGAGTGGGAGCCGCTCTGGCGCACGATGCTGCCGGTCGACGACATCTTCGAGATGGTCATCGACTCCGGCTACGTCGGCTACCGCAAGCCGGAAAAGCAGATCTACGAGATCACGCTCGAGCGCCTCGGATTGCCGGCGGAGGTGTGCCTCTTCGTCGACGACATGGAGCTGAACTGCGAAGCGGCGCGGGAGCTCGGCTTCACCGCGGTCCAGTACAAGGACGCCGACCAGGCGATCGCCGACGTCCGCGCCGCGCTCGCCTAACCCTGGTCGGGGACCGCGGCGGCCGGGACTTTGGCGTGCTCGCGCCAGCGGCGGGCGAACGGGAGGCGCCAGCTGTGCGGGGCGATCAGGGCGCCGATCTCGGCCGGCCCCCAGGACCCCGGCGGGTAAGGCTGGACCGCCGGCCCTTCCTCGAGCAGCGGCGCCGACACTTCCCACAGCCGCTCCATGTCGCGGGCGCTGGTGAAGAGCGTGTGGTCGCCCGCCATCGCGTCGCGGATCAGCCGCTCGTAGGCCTCGAGCGTGTCATCGCGGTAGTCGGTTTCCTCGAGCGAGAACTGCATGCTCGCCTTGTCGAGCACCATCCCCATCCCCGGCCGCTTGCCGTAGAAGGAGAGCGAGACGCGCGAGGACTCGTCGAGGTCGAAGGTGAGGTGGTCGGGTCCGTAGCGGCCGACCCGCGAGTGCTGCGGGAACATCGACTGCGGCGGTTCGCGGAAGGCGATCGAGATGATCCGCGCGCCTTCGCCCATCCGCTTCCCGGTCCGCAGGTAGAACGGCACGCCGCTCCAGCGCCAGTTGTCGACTTCGCATTTGAGCGCGACGAAGGTCTCGGTGCTGGAGTTGGGATTGACCCCCGGTTCGTCGCGGTAGCCCTCGTACTGGCCGCGGACGACCATCGCGGGGTCGAGTGGCATCAGGCTGCGGAAGACCTTGTTCTTCTCCTCGGTGATCGGCAGCGAGGCCAGCGCGGTCGGCGGCTCCATCGCGACGAAGGCGAGGATCTGCATCAGGTGCGTGACGACCATGTCACGGAAGGCGCCCGTTCCCTCGTAGAACTTCGCCCGCGAGCCGACGCCGAGCGTCTCCGGCACGTCGATCTGGATGTGGTCGATGTGCTCGCGGTTCCAGATCGGCTCGAAGAGGCCGTTGGCGAAGCGCAGGGCGAGGATGTTCTGCGCCGCCTCCTTGCCGAGGAAGTGGTCGATGCGGAAGATCTGCTCCTCTTTGAGCACCGCGTGCAGGGTGTCGTTGAGTTCCTGCGCGGATTTCAGGTCGGTGCCGAAGGGCTTCTCCATGATCACTTTCGCGCGCTCGGTGAGGTGCGCGTCGGCGAGCATGTGGATCACTTCGGTGGCCGCGGCGGGCGGCACGCTCAGGTAGTGGAGGAGGTGCGTGTCGGGGCCGAGCAGCTCGACCTCGTGGTCGACCGCCGTCTTCAGCGCCTCCGGGCCGTCCCCGACCGGCACGTAGACGATCCGCCGCGAGAATTCGGCCCAGTCGGCCTCGGAGAAGTCATGGCGGCCGAACTCCTCGCAGGCCTCGTGGACGATCTCGCGGAATTCCTCGTTGTTGATCTCCTCGATCGAGGTCCCGAGGACGCGGAATTCGGGCATGAGGGCCGATTGGAAGAGACGCAGCATCCCCGGCAGCAGCTTGCGTTTGGCGAGGTCGCCGGTCGCTCCGAAGATCACGATCAGGTACGGCGGCAGGCGCTGGACGACGCGCGCGTCCATTTCTTCGGTGACGCTCTGGTCCGCCGCGCGGTGCGAGGAATCGGGCACTCCGTTGTGGTTTCCGTCGGTCACCACACCCCAGAGTAACCATCGGCTGCACGAAGTCGTGACGGATTTGTTGGCGAACGCCGCGAGCTCGGATAGATTGCCGCGCTTCTTGGACAGCCACGGCGCCGTCACCGCAGCGAACGCCCCCTCGGACTGGAGCGGCCACGTGATCGTCTGCGGCCTCGAGGGGGTCGGGCTGCGCACCGTCGAGCAGTTGCGCGCGACCGGGGTCGCGGTGGTCGTGGTCGACGACGATGCGGCGGCGCCGCACGCGGCCACGGTCGAAGGCTGGGGCTGTCCCTACATCGCGGCCGGGACCGCGCTCGAGGAGCAGCTGCGGCGGGCCGGGCTGGCCGCGGCGCTCGCTGTCGTCTGCACCTCCAACAGCGATCTGCGGAACGTCGAGACGGCGCTGATGGAGAAGGCCATCGCGTTGTATCAGAAATCGCTGGAG
>DAIQOT010000147.1:0-9612 GCA_036787695.1 Solirubrobacterales bacterium
CTTTCAGCGCCAGCGTGTGGTTGAAGTGGATGTCGGCGATCACCGGGATCGGCGACTCGGCGACGATCGTCCGCAGCGCCTCGGCGTCCTGCTCCCGCGGCACCGCGCACCGCACCACGTCGGCTCCCGCGTCGGCAACCTTGCGGATCTGATCCAACGTCGCGGTCAGATTCGAAGTCTCGGTCTTGGTCATCGTCTGCACCACGACCGGCGCACCGCCACCAATAGGGACGCCGCCAACGAAGATCTGCCGTTTAGAAGCCATATTCAAAGGTTATCCGGCCCGCCCGGCGGGCCTTGTCACCAGGCCGGTGTGTGACGGACTGCCCGTCGCGTGGCTATTTGGAGACGTTGAAGCCTTCGCCGGTGATGCGGCCGATGTCGTTGGAGACGCCGATCACCATGATCATCAGGACGAGGGCGAAGCCGATGATCGTCGCGCGCTCCATCACCCGGATGGAGACCGGCTTGCCGCCGCGCAGTTTCTCGATCAGCGCCCAGAAGATGTGGCCGCCGTCGAGCGGCAGGATCGGCAGCAGGTTGATCACGCCGAGCGAGAGGCTGACCAGGGCGAGGAGCAGGAAGGACTCGCGCCACCCCTCGCTGATCACTTCGTGACCGACGTCGCTGATCCCGACGACGCTCGAGATTTCCTTGCGCTTTTCCGATTCGAAGATGTGGGAGAAGACGGTGGCGGTGCGGCTGACGACTTCCCACATCGAGTCGCCGGAGCGCGACAGGGCGGTGCCGGCGCTGACCGGGATCCAGCGGCCGCCTTCCGACCAGGCGACGCCGAGCAGCATCCGCTTGGCTTCGCTCGAGTAGTGCGGGGTGATTTCGTAGGTCTTGGTCTGGCCGTTGCGCAGGACGGTCACTTCCGCCGGCGTCGTCGCCGCGCAGCCGTCGGTCGGTTCGCCGGCGCATTTGTGCGAGCGGATCAGGTCGCCGAATTTTTCGATTCGTTCTTCGCCGGTCGCGTTGGGAAAGGCGTGACCATCGACGGCGACGATCCGGTCGCCTTCCTGCAGCACCTTCGCGGCCGCGGAGTTTTCGGTCGTTTCCGCGACCACCGGCTTGCCGTGGTTGTCCTGCAGCCCACCTATCTGGAAGACGGCGAAGAGGATCACGAAAGCGAGGACTATGTTCACCGCCGGGCCAGCCGCGGCGACGACGATCCGCTTCCACACCTTCTGGCGGTGGTAGGCGCGGTCCTCTTCCCCCGGAGGCATCTCTTCCTCCGGGTTCATGCCGTTGATTTTCACGTAGCCGCCGAGCGGGATCGATTTGATCCCGTACTCGGTTTCGCCACGTTTGAACGACCAGATCGTCGGGCCGAAGAAGAGGAAGAAGCTCTCGACCCGCATGCCCGTCGCCTTGGCCGCGACGAAGTGGCCGGCCTCGTGGAGGATGATCAGCGCGCAGAAGCCGAGGAAGACGTAGACCCAACTCATGCGGGGGTCAGCTCCCTGACGCCGGCGGCGGCGCGCTCACGGGCCTCGGCGTCGGTGGCGAAGAGATCCTCGAAGTGGGTCACCGGGCGGGCGGGCAGCTCTTCGAGCGTGCGCTCGATCACTGCGGCGATGCCGGTGAACGGGATCCGCCCCTCGAGGAAGGCGGCGACGGCGACCTCGTCGGCGGCATTGAGGACGGTCGGCGCGGTGCCGCCCGCGGCGCCCGCCTCGAGCGCGAGGCGCAGGCAGGCGAAGGTCTCGGGATCGGGCTCCTCAAAGGTCAGCGAGCCGACCGCGGCGAGGTCCAGCCTGGGCACATCGACCGGCATCCGTTCCGGGTAGTGAAGGGCGTAGGAGATCGGCACCCTCATGTCGGGATAGCCGAGGTGGGCGATCGTCGAGCCGTCGTTCAGCGAGATCAGCGAGTGGACCAACGACTGCGGGTGGACGACGACGTCGATCCGCTCGTAGGGGAGGCCGAAGAAGTGGTGCGCCTCGATCACCTCGAAGCCCTTGTTCATCAGCGTCGCCGAGTCGATCGTGATGCGGCCGCCCATCTTCCAGGTCGGGTGGGCGAGCGCGTCGGCGACACTGACCTCGTCCAGATCCGTGCGGCCGCGGAAGGGCCCACCGGAGGCGGTGACGGTGAGTCGGTCGACCGTGCCGGGGGTCTCGCGGCGGATCAGCTGGTGGAGCGCCGAGTGCTCGGAGTCGACCGGCAGCAGTTGGGCTCCGGTCGCCTCGGCGAGCGCCATCACCAGCTCGCCACCGAGCACGAGGCTCTCCTTGTTGGCGAGCGCGACGTCGATCCCGGCGGTCAGCGCGACCACGGTCGACGCGAGGCCGGCGGCGCCGACGATGCCGTTGAGGACGAGGTCCGGTTCGGTCGCGCCGATCAGGTCCCGCACGCCCTCCTCGCCGGCGAGCACGCGACCCTCCCAGGCCTCACCGGCCCGCGCCGCGGCGTCGCGATCGGCCAGGGCGATGACCTCCACCCCGTGCTCGCGCGCCTGCGCGACGGTCGTCTCCCAGCTACGTCCAGCAGCCAGCCCGACCACCCGCAACTCCGGCGAAGCAGAGATCACCTCGAGCGCCTGCGTCCCGATCGACCCCGTCGACCCGAGTATCAACACGTTCCTCATCTGCTCAAGAGGATACGGAGCGCACCTTCCGGCTTTTTAAAAGCGTCTCCGCGGCTCCTCCGGCGGCAAGATGCCCCTCGCTCGCCATCCATCAAGGATGACGCGGTTCCGCCGCTGTAGCTCGCGGACTTCCTTGAGACAGCGATCAACTCGCGCGAACAGGACCTGAACATCCTCGGTCTTCTCTGATGATGCCCCGCTAATCATGACGCGCTCCTTTCCAGCTTCCGCTGGGCGACTGCGATGTTTTCGACTGCTTCCGAGAGTCGTTCGGAAACGGCCTCATTTGCCGCGATGAGCTCGGGCAACGTGACGGCCAGATCCTGCGCCCGAATGCCTCCGCTACCGATTTCCGTGAATCCGCGGTTCTGGACCGCGAGAGCGAACGCCAAAGCCGCGATGTAGAGGCCGGCGAACAAGACCCCGCCGACCTCAAGCCGATAGACGCTGGCGGCGTTCAGCGCTACCGCAGGCACGGTCGCGGGAGGGTTCACCGCCAATGCGGCGACGAAACCGCCGCCGATTGCGCCCGCGACCATCAGCGCGAACCCCCACCGCGCAAACCACAGCCGTATTAGATGCGTCCGTCTGCCCTTCATCCTCCCGACGGTACGAGTCTGACCCGCAGAGAGTCAAGGAATGTGACAAGACTCAGTACGGTCGGCGTTTCGCGGCTGACCGGACGGGTCAGTAGACCAAAGCTTGGGCCAGGTAGTAGCCGACGACTACGGTGAAGAGGACGGCGTCTAGGCGGTCGAGGATGCCGCCGTGAGGGCCGAAGAGGGTGCCGGTGTCCTTCTTGCCGAGGTCGCGCTTCAGCATCGACTCGAAGAGGTCGCCGACCGGGGCGATCGCGGCGACGGCGGCGCCCATGATCAAGGCATCGGCTCCGGAGAGCCAATTTTGGTAAAGGCCGGCGAACCAGAAGCCCATCGTGCCGATGACGAAGCCGCCGATCAGGCCCTCGACGGTCTTGTTCGGCGACAGGTTCGGGGCGATTTTGTGACTGCCGAACATGCGCCCGGTCGCGTAGGCCGCGGTGTCGGTGACGAAGGTGCCGACGAGGACGTCGATCAGCAGCGCCGCGCCGTGGTTGGGCAGGTCGCGGAGGAAGACCGCGTGGGCCAGCGGGATGCCGATCCAGACGATCCCCAGCAGCGACACGCTCATCGAGACCGTCACCCCGTCGCGGCGCCGCGCGTCGGCGCCGAAGGCGAAAAGCACCGGGAAGGCGGCGGCGAAGATCAGCAGCACGTTGTAGGAGGAGCCGAAGTGGGCCGCGACGACCATCGCGACCACCGCCGCGTATGCCGGGATCGCCAGCGGCCGCGCGGTCGAGGTCATGTCGAGGTACTCCCGCAGGCAGAGGATCCCGATCGCGATCATCGCCAGCATGAAGACGATCCCGCCGGCGACGGTAATCGCGATCGCGAAGATGATCGCCGGCACCGCGACGAGGATCCGCCGCAGCGTCTCCCCGCCGCCGCGTTTGCGGGGCGCGGAAGGCTCAGCGCTCCTGGGAGCCCGTTTTTTCCGCCCGCGTTTGGGTTTTTTCGAGCCCCGGCGGCGCCGCGGCGGACGCGCCTCCGGCGGTGGCTCGGGCTCCGGCGGCTGTGGCTGGAACATCTCTTCTTCGAAGAAGTCGCTCACGCCCTCATCACCCTCAACGGCCCCCGAAGCGCCGCTGACGCTCCGTGTAGGCGCCCAGCGCGCGCTCGAACGCCGCCCGGTCGAAATCCGGCCACAGCTCCTCGGCGAAGACGAGCTCCGAGTAGGCGCACTGCCAGAGCAGATAGTTGGAGATCCGCTGCTCGCCGCTGGTTCTGATCAGGAGGTCGGGATCGTGCATGTCGGGCGCGTAGAGGTGACGGCGGAACTCCTCCTCGGAGCCCCCCTCGAAGTTTCGCGCCGCGTCGACGATCTCCGCCCGACCGCCGTAATTGAAGGCGATGAAGAGACTCAGTGTCTCGTTCGCGGCGGTCTTCTCTTCCGCCCATTCCATCCGCTCGATCAGCCCCGCGTCGACCCCCTCGCGGCGGCCGATGAAGCGCATCCGCACGCCCTCCTCGTCGAGCTCCGGCGTCTCCCCCAGGATCCGCTCGCCGAACATCGTCATCAGCCCCGAGACCTCCTCCGGCGAGCGCGACCAGTTCTCGGTCGAGAAGGAGAACACGGTCAGCTCCTCGATCCCGAGGTCGACCGCGTCACGCAGCCGCGCCTTGACGACGTCGGCGCCCGCGCGGTGCCCCTCGATCACCGGCAGCCCGCGCCGCTGCGCCCAGCGGCCGTTGCCGTCGGTGATGATCGCTACATATTTCGCGGCGCTCAAAAGGGGCCGCTAAACCTCGAGGATTTCCGCTTCCTTGCCCTTCAGGAGCGCGTCGATCTCGGCGATCGCCTCGTCGGTCTGTTTCTGCAGAGAAGTCTCGGCGCGGCGCTCGTCGTCCTCGCCGACTTCGCCCTCGTTCTTCAGCTCGCGCAGGTCGCTCATCACGTCGCGCCGCACGTTGCGGATCGAGATCCGGCCTTCCTCGGCGACGCCGTTGACGACTTTCACCATCTCGCGGCGGCGCTCCTCGGTCATCTCCGGGATCGCCAAGCGGATGACGGCGCCGTCGTTGGACGGGCTGAGGCCGACGTCGGACTCGAGGATCGACTTCTCGATCGCCCCGATCGCGCTCTTGTCGAAGGGCTGGACGGTGAGCAGGCGGGCGTCCGACGCGGAGACGTTGGCAAGTTGTTTCAAAGGAGTCTGGGACCCGTAGTAGTCGACCACGATGCGGTCGAGCAGGTGCGGGCTGGCGCGGCCGGTGCGCACGGTCGCGAGCTCACCACGGCTCGATTCGACCGATTTCGCCATGCGGTCCTTGGCGTCTACGAGCATTTCGTCGGTGATTGCCACGGTGGTTCCTCTCTAGGCGGAGGGGTCGTTGGACACCAACGTGCCGACCGTCTCGCCGCTGACGATCCTATCTATGTTCAGCTCGTCGGCCATGTTGAAGACGTAGATGGGCAGATCGTTGTCCATGCAGAGGCTGAGGGCGGTCGAGTCCATCACTTTCAGCCCTCGCTCGATCGCTTCGCGGCCGGTGATCCTGGGGATGAAGACGGCGTCCGGGTTGGTCGCCGGGTCGCTGTCGTAGACGCCCTCGACACCGTTCTTGGCCATCAGGATCGCCTCGGCGTGGATCTCCAGCGCCCGCAGCGCGGCCGCCGTGTCGGTGGTGAAGAACGGGTTGCCGGTGCCGGCGGCGAAGATCACGATCCGCCCCTTCTCCAGGTGGCTCTTCGCCCGCCGGCGGATGTAGGGCTCGGCGACCTCCTGGACCTCGATCGCCGACATCACCCGGGTGTGCTGGCCGAGCCGCTCGAGCGCGTCCTGCAGCGTCAGCGCGTTGAGCACCGTCGCCAGCATCCCCATGTAGTCACCGGTCGCCCGGTCCATGCCCGCGGCGGCGCCGTCGAGGCCGCGGTAGATGTTCCCGGCCCCGACCACGATCGCCACCTCCACCCCGCGCTCGCGCACGGCGGCGACCTGGGCGGCGATGCGGTCGACCTCGGCCGCATCCGTCCCGAACTCGAGCCGGCCCATCAGGGCCTCCCCGCTCAGCTTCAGGAGGATGCGACCGAACTTCTCGTCGGCCATCTATTCGGCTCCGTGCCCGGGCCGCGCAAGCAGCCTCAGGCGTCGCCGACCTTGAAGTAGGAGAAGCGGGCGATGCGGATGTTCTCGCCGGTTTTCGCCGCCAGCTCCTGGCGCAGCTCCTCGATCGTCTTCGAGCCGTGTTTCTCGGCGTTGACGTGCGTCTGATCGAGCAGCGCGACTTCCGAGCCCCATTTTTTCAGCTGGCCCTCGACGATTTTCTCGACGATGTTGTCCGGTTTGCCTTCCTCGCGAGCCTTCTCCTCGAAGACCTTCTTTTCGGCCTCGCGCGCCTCCGGATCGATCTCGTCGGTCGACACGTAGAGCGGCGCGGTCGCCGCGACGTGCAGGGCGACCTGGTAGGCGAAGACCTGGAAGTCCTCGTTACGGGAGACGAAGTCGGTCTCGCACTGCACCTCGACCATCGCGCCGACGCTGTTGTTGGCGTGGATGTAGGAGGCGACGACGCCCTCTTCGGTGCCGCGGCCTTCGCGCTTGGCGGCGGAGGCCTGGCCCTTCACCCGCAGCAGCTCGATCGCCCGCTCGACGTCCCCGTCGGCTTCGACCAGCGCGGCTTTGCTGTCCATCATCGCTGCTCCGGTGCGGTCCCGGAGCGCTTTCACGTCCGCGGCGGTGACTGCCATCAAGAATCCCCTTTCTGGGTGTCGGTGCTGTTGGCGGCGTGAGGAGCTTTCTGCTCCTGGGCCGCGGGAGCGGGCTGCTTGGCTTTCGGAGCCTCGGCGGCCGGCGCTGCCGGAGCCGCGGGCGTGGCCGGAGCGGCCTGCTGCTGCTGTTTGGGCGCGGCAGGAGTCTGCTGCGCCTGCGCGGCGGCGGCTTTCTGCTGTTTTTCGGCCTCGGCTTTGGCGGCGGCCTGTTTGGCCGCTTCTTCCTCTGCCTGTTTGGCCTGCTGAGCGGCGAGGCGAACTTTCTCTTCCTCCTCGCGTTTACGCCGCTCTTCCTCCTCGCGTTTACGCCGTTCCATCTCTTCGGCGATCCGCTTCTCCTCCTGGACGCGCCAGGCACCGGCGCCCTCCTCGACGGCGCTGCCGATCGTGCCGATGATCAGCTGGCAGGAGCGGATCGCGTCGTCGTTGCCGGGGATCACGTAATCGACCGGGGTCGGGTCGCAGTTGGTGTCGACCAGGCCGATGATCGGGATCCGCAGGCGGGCGGCCTCGTGGACCGCGATCTCCTCGGTTTTCAGGTCGGTGACGAAGACCGCGTCGGGCAGCCGATCCATGTCGCGGACGCCGCCGAGGTTGAACTCGAGCTTCGCGAGTTCGGCCTCCATCTTCATCCGCTCCTTGGTCGGCAGCAGGGCGAGTTTGCCCTCCTCTTTCCATTCGTTGAGCTGATGAAGGCGGGCGATCCGGCCCGACATGGTGTTGAAGTTGGTCAGCAGACCGCCCAGCCAACGCTTGTTGACGTAGGGCATTTTGGTTTTGTCGGCCCATTCCTGGATCGTGTCGCGCGCCTGCTTCTTGGTGCCGACGAACAGGATGGTGCCGCCCCCGGAGGAGAGCTCACCGGCGAAGCGGCGGGCGTTCTCCAGCAGTGCCTCGGTCTGGAGGAGGTCGATGATGTGGATCCCGTCGAGCTCGCCGAAGATGAAACGGCGCATGTTCGGGTTCCAGCGGCGCGTCTGATGGCCGAAGTGGACTCCGGCCTCGAGCAGTTCTTGCAGGCCTGCCTCAGGCATGTGTTCTCCTTGGATTCGGTTGCGTGACTCCCCGCCCCACTCGCCGGGACCCGGGATTTGGCTCTCGGGCAGGATCCGGTCCGCTTCTGGACGGGGGTAGAAGTGACGTGGGTTACGAGCGATTGTAGGGGCCGTCGCTACTCGGCGCGGGCCGCCTCCAGAGCGGCCTCGAGGTCGTCCGGGAGCGACGAGCGGAAGTCGAGCGGCGCGCCCGTGCGCGGGTGGGCGAAGGAGAGCCGGTGGGCGTGGAGGAACTGGCGCCGCAGGCCGTACCTGGGCCTGCCTCCGTAGGTGGTGTCGCCGACCAGCGGGTGGCCGATCGCGGCGAAATGAGCGCGGATCTGGTGCGTGCGGCCGGTCTCCAGGCGGGCCTCGAGGTAGGACTCGCGCGAGAGCAGTTCGAGCACCTCGAAATGGGTCCGCGCCTCACGCGAGGCGGCGCCCGACACCGCCATCCGGGTGCGGCGCTTGCTCGCCCGCCCGATCGGCGCGTCGATCGTCCCGGTGCGCGAGCCGAGGCGGCCGCCGGCGAGGGCGAGGTAGCGGCGCTCGACCTGGCGCTCGCGAACGGCTTCCTGCAGCGCCGCCAGCGTCTCGGGGTTGCGGGCGACGACCATCAGCCCGCTGGTCTCCTTGTCGAGCCGGTGGACGATCCCCGGCCGCTCCGGGTCGCCGCCGCCGAGCAGGTCGCCGAGCTCGGAGACGACGGTCGGCCCGGTGTGCGAGGGCGCCGGGTGGACGACCAGCCCGGCGGGCTTGTCGATCACCGCGAGGTCGTCGTCGAGGTGGACGATGCGGAGCGCGGGCGCCTCGGGTGCCTCCGCCTCGCTCGGCGTCAGGTCGGCGTCGGAACGGTCGTCCTCCGGGCCGTCGCCCCCCGTCTCAGGACTCACGCTCGGCCCGCTCCGCTTCGCGGATGTAGATGAAGAGCAGGATCACGACCCCGCAGGTGATCGCGCAGTCGGCCAGGTTGAAGGGCGGCCAGTGCGGCAGTTCGATGAAGTCGGTGACGTGGCCGTGCCGGATGCGGTCGACGAGGTTGCCGAGGGCGCCGCCCGCCAGGAGCCCCGTCGCCACCCACATCCCGGGCCGCGCGGGATCGCGAGAGAAGAGCCAGAGGACGACGCCGAGCGCGATCAGCGTCACGACCACCAGCCCGACGCCGCCGCCGTTCGCCAGCCCGAAGGCGACGCCTTCGTTGTGCGATTGCGTCAGCTTCAGCGGGCCGAGCACGTTCACCTGTTCGCCGAGAACGATGTGGTGCTCGATCACGTCCTTGACGACCTGGTCGATGACCAGGACGACGACGCAGAGGGCGGCGGCCAGCCCCCAGGACCGGCGAACGCGGTCGCTCAAAAGAAAGCGCCGACGACGATGCCCCCGACGATGCCGAGGACGAGGATCGCGAGCATCGGACTGAGGTCGATCGCCATCCCCCCCGGGCCGCCGAGCGGCCGCATGATCGACCGGAAGATGTTCAGGTAGGGGTCGGTCGTTTCGGTGATGAAGTCGAGGACCACGCGCAGCCACGGGTGGTAGGGCATCCGCGGCACGAACGAGATCAGGATGTTCAGCAGGATCAGGATCGTGTAGACGACGAAGAGGGCGCTGACGTAGGTCGCGACGTTGTCGCGGCTGAGGGCCAGGGGCAGGGTGGCGAGGGCGACGCTCATGCGC
>DAIQOT010000334.1:0-2786 GCA_036787695.1 Solirubrobacterales bacterium
GGGGAACGGGGCGGCCGCTAGAAGGCGGAGCCGAGGCTGGTCACGATCTTCGGAGCGGCCTTCGGGTTGGCCTTCTTGGAGTCGTCGAACTGGACCTTGTACTTGGCGCCGTTCGGGCCATGGCCGGGGAAGAGCTTCGCCTTGGTGCTGAGCAGGCCGCAGGGCCCCGTCGCCAGGCCGAACTTGTGGGTGACGACCAGCTTGTTGTGGCGGAAGTAGTGGCCGAAGATCGGGGCGCCCGGGCGGAAGCCGGCGAAGGTGTACTTGACGACCTTGTTGAAGGGCGCGACGGCGGGCTTGGTGGCGACGCCGAGGTTGGTGATCTGGAAGGCGGATTCGGCTAGCACCTGCTGGGTGAGGACGCCGGCGATCTGGATCTTCATTTCTTCGGCGACCGGATCGATGCCTTCGGGGAAGACGTGTTCGATCGTCGTGTTGACGGTGCCGTCGGGGGCGACGGTCGCTTCGGAGAAGCCCGCCAGGCCGCCCGGCGCCGGGATCTGGGCGAAGACGAGTTCGCCGGGCGTGAAGCCGGAGCCGCTGACGCCGACGCTCACCCCTTCGCTGCCTTCGGCGACGAAACAGGCCTTGGTCGTGGAGACCGACCCCGCGGCGGATGCGGCCGGGGCGGCGACCAAGGCGACGAGCGCGACGAGAGCGGACAGGACGAGGGGGAGCTTCTTAGACAAAGTCATACGGGGCGGCTACCCACCCGAGACCGAGTCTAAGCCGCTCCTAAACGCCCGGCCTACGGTCCTCGAAGGACAGCGGGAACTGCGGCTGCGGGTAGCGACGACCGGCCACCACGCCCAAGGCTTCTTGCCAGTGCTTCGAAGGGATCGGTACGGATGTCAACGCCTCCGCCGCGTCCCTTTGGTGTGTCTGCTTGGTCGGCGGGCGTTCTTGCGGTGTCAGACGACGACCGTGCTTTTAAGCACGGCCTCGGTAACGACAACCGGAATAACGACGACCGCGGGGGACGCGCAAAGCACAGCGTTCTCTCCGGCGGGGGTCGTCATTGCGGAGCAGTGTAGCGCGCCGCGTGCAGTCGCGCTTAACTTCATCCCGGTGCCCCTACGGAGAGGAACGAGATGGACCTGAAAAGTCTGTTCAACAAAGGCAAAAAAATGGTCGACGACCGCGGTGGCGTCGACTCGCTGAAAGAGGACGCGCAGGAACTGGCCGAGATCGCGAAAGGCAAAGGCAGCCTCACCGACAAAGCCAAAGAGGCCGCCGCGGCGGTCAAAGATCCGGGGACGAACGAGCCTGCCGCCCAGCACCCCGATCACCCGAACCGCGAGCACCGCGCCGAGCCCGAGCCCGGCGAGCGCCACCCCAACCGCGACGCGACTAATGAGCGGCGTGCGGATGCAGATCGACAGGAGTCGAAGGAGCGGCGCCATCCTTGAGCAGGGTCGCCAGGTAAATCACGACCGGTGAGGAGCCGCGGTTGGCGGCCTGGTGGATGTCACTGGGCTGCTCGACCAGCCACTGGCCGCCGGTGATCCGCGCGGTCTGACCGGCGGTGATCGTCCGCACCCGGGTCGGTTCGTCGGATTCGCCTTCGAAGAGTTCGGCCTTGCCCTCGCGCACCGTGTAGGTGAGCGTCCCCGAGTCGACCCGCGAGATCTGGGTGCCGAGGTGGTGGTGGACGGCGAGCTTCGCGCCCGCGGGAACAGTGACCTTGCTCAACACCATGGTGCGGCCGGGCGCGCCCTGGACGTGTTCGGTCTGGGCCAGCGCCTTGCGGACCGGGGCGGGCGCCGGGGCCGAGGCGCCGAAGGCGGTCGGCAGGATGATCGCCATCGCGACGAGGGCGATTACCGCGAGGGCGCTGAGCGGGAAGCGGAGCGGCAGTCGATGCACGACTGCCGGGTTCGCCTCCCGCCCGCGGAGTCCTTCCGCCGGCGCGAGACGCCCAGCGGCTTGCGAGTCGTCCTAGACGGCGGCGCCGTTCGCGGTCAGCGTCACGTCGATGTTCCCGCGCGTCGCGTTCGAGTACGGGCACACTTTATGCGCCTCGCGGACGAGGTCGGCGGCGGCGTCACCCTCGACCGACGGCAGCGTCACGTCGAGCTCCACCGAGAGGACGAAGGTGCGCTCCGGCCCCGGGTGCAGCGAGACCTTGGAGTCGATCGCGACGTCACCGACCTCGAGTTTCTCGCGCCGGGCGACCGCGCCGAGCGCGCCCTCGAAGCAGGCCGCGTAGCCGACCGCGAAGAGCTCCTCGGGATTGGTGCCGCCGCCCTGCCCGCCCATCTCGGCCGGCAGTCGCAGGTCGACCTCGAGCTCACCGTCGCTGGTCTTGCCGTGCCCGTCGGCCCGGCCTCCGATCACGTGCGCCTCGGCGGTGTAGATCGCTTTGCTCATCAAGGCCCTCCAGTAAGAAGTTGGTTTCTGGGACGGACCCTACGCGGGTGCGGTCGCCGGCCAGATGAGTTCGCAGAAAAGGTCGCTATGCGGACGAAAGTGCGAACTCACCGGCGGCGGGCGACGACGCGGAGGTGGATCAGCGCCGGCGTGCGATCGCGGTTGCCGGCGGCGTCGATCGCGTAGACGCGGAAGGTGTGGCGGCCCGCGGCGAGGCGGCCGCGGAACGGCGAGCGGCAGGAGCGGAAGGCGCGGCCGTCGAGCTTGCACTCGAAGTGGGAGCGCTCGCTCGCGGCGAAGCGGATCGCGACCGCGGCGCGCTTGCCGCGGGCGGCGAGGAACGTCTTCGCCTGATGGCCGAGGAGCTCCGTCCGCGGCGGCGTGCGGTCGGGCTTCGGCTTCGCCGCCCCGCCGGG
>DAIQOT010000025.1:0-26147 GCA_036787695.1 Solirubrobacterales bacterium
CGAGTAGGCGTCCTGCACCCGCGTGTCGCCGTAGCGGTGGCTGGCGACGACGGCGGAGTCGGCGAGCAGGCGGCGCAGGTTCGCGGCGCTGACCTGCTGGCCGGGCTGCGGGCGGAGCGCGACGAGGTCCTCGGCGAAGGCGCGGTCGGTGCCGAGCAGGGCCTCGACGCTGAGCGCGGCCGAGAGGTCGGCGGCCTTGAGAAGCAGCTCGAAGTCCCGCAGCGCGAGCACCAGCATCCCGAGGATCCCGTCGGTCCCGTTGATCAGCGCGAGCCCCTCCTTCGCCATCAGCTCGATCGGCGCGAGCCCGGCGGCGGCGAGCGCGTCGGCCGCGTCGAGCAACTCCCCGTCGGCGTCGCGGACGACCCCCTCCCCGAGCAGCGGCAGCGCCGCGTGAGCGAGCGGCGCCAGGTCTCCACTGGCCCCGAGCGACCCGTACTCGGGGACGACCGGAGTGAGAGAAGCATTGAGCAGCCCGACGATCCCCTCGGCGACAAGCGGCCGGACGCCCGAATACCCCATCGACAGCGACCGTGCCCTGAGCACCATCATCGCCCTGACGACCTCGGTCTCCACCTCGGGCCCCATCCCCGCCGCATGCGACCGCACCAAAGACTTCTGCATCAACGCCCGCTTCTCCGGCGGAATCGAGGTATTGGCAAGCGCCCCGAACCCCGTCGACACCCCATACACCGGCTCTTCCGAAGCAACGTGCCGAGCGACAACCTCCGCCCCCCGCTCCATCGCTTCAACCGCGCCCGCGCCGACGCTCACCGCATCTCCACTGCGAGCGACCGCGACGACCTCATCCCGAGACATGCCCCTCTCGGTCAGCGCGACCGTCACCATGACGCACCGTCAAACGAACAGACCATCTCTCATCCCCCTTCAGCAATAACCCTATGGCCGTCCTGACCCTAGATGGCGGCACGCTTTCCCGACGTGGCAGTACATCAAGTTACATGTACATCTCTGTCGATGTATATTTCCCCTCCATGTCGACGCCGAAAGTCCGGCTGCGGATCAACCCGGGGGGCACCTTGACCCCCGCTGAGGTGGTGGGCCGCGAAGCCTTCATCGCCCATGCCTGGGAGGCCGTCGATCGACAGAACCTGATGATCACCGCGGAGCGTCGAATGGGCAAGACCTCGGTCCTGCTCAAGCTGGAGGCCGAACCACCCGCCCGCACGCTGGTGATCCGGCGAAGCCTGCAAGGCATCACGTCGCCCGACGAGTTCGCGCGCTTCTTGGTGGCAGACGTCGAGAAGGCTGATCCAGGGTTGCTTAAGAAGTCGATCGGCGCGCGATTCGCGAAGGCCGGGATCAAGAGCATCGGCAGCAACCCGCTCTCCGTCGAATTCTTTCCGGCCACCGATCGCAGCTGGAAGGACGTCGTCACCGAAGTCTTCGCCGCGCTTGAGAAGGACGTCGATGAACGAGTCGTCCTCCTCTGGGACGAGCTGCCGCAGATGATCGCCGACATCCGCGACAACCAAAGTCGGCTCGTGGCACGCGAGGTCCTGGACCTGCTCCGCGCCTTGCGCGAAACGTACCTGTCCGTCCGCATGGTCCTGAGTGGGTCGCTCGGAATCCACCACGTCGTCGCGGACTTGCGCATCGGCGGCGGAATGTGGGTCCCGACGCACGACATGCGCCCGGTCGATCTCCCCTCGTTGAGCCGGTTCGACGCGACCTACCTCGCCGCCGAGCTGCTTCGAAATGAAGGCATCAAGTGCGACGACGTCGATTCAGTGGCGGAAGCGATTGCGGTGGAGGTCGACGAAATTCCCTACTACGTCCATCAAACGGCGCTGCAAATCCAGAATTCCCAGAGGGGCGGCAGATGCGAGGTGGTCGATACGGCCGCAGTCGGGCGGATCGTGGACGAGGCGATCAATGACCCACTAGACGCCTGGGAATTGGGCCACTACGTCGCGCGCACGCCGGTCTATTACGGTACCGACGCGGCGTTGGTCAACCGGATCCTTGACATCGTCGCCGCCGCTAGTGAGCCAATCAGCGCCACTGAGATCCGGAGTCGGCTGGCCGCATTCGCGCCACCCCCCTCGGCCGAGCGTCTTCATGAGCTACTCGAACTCCTCTGCAAGGACTACTACCTCCAGCCGAAACCCGCCTACACCTTCCTTCGAACCTTGGTCCGCCGTGCGTGGATCGCAAAGAGGCCGACTTGACGACCGAGGTGGTCCCCCTTCTGAAGCACACCCCGTCGGCGCAGGATCCCCGCGTGCTGGAGGCGATCACCGTCCAGCGGGAGCCTTTGATTTCAGCACTGGTTGACGCCGTATTGGACACCGATGGAGGCCTGCGGCACCAACTGCTCGTCGGCCCCAGGGGGATGGGGAAGACCCACGTCCTCTCGCTCGTCGCGAGCCGTGTCGCGGCCGATCCCGCCGCCGACGAGGTGCGGGTCGCGTGGTTGTCCGAGGACCACTGGTCGATTCGGACCTACGACAAGTTCCTCGCGGCGATCCTCGCGCAGGTCGCGACAGCGTTGGCCGATGCTCCGCTGCAGGAGTTGAGTGAATCGCTGCGGGCAAGCACCGGGGGCCGGCATCTGGAAGCCGAAGAAGCGCTTCGCGATGCCCTGGGGGATCGGCGCCTCGTCCTTCTCGCCGAGAACCTGGACGACGCCTTCCGTCGCATCGGCCCCGAGGGCCAATCCCGTTTCCGCGCCTTCGTCGAGAACTGGCGTCAACTGCTCATCCTGGCCACCTCGCCACAGCTCTTCGAGAGCATCCAGAAGCACGAGTCGCCGTTCTACGGATTCTTCGCGATCACCTATCTCGACGAGCTGACGCTCGCAAACGCGACCGAGCTCCTGCGCCGAGTCGCCGAGCTTCATGAAGACCACGAGCTCCTGAGCTTCCTCGGGACCGAGACCGCGACTCGACGACTCACCGCGGTGGAAGCATTGGCCGGAGGCCATCCGCGCATCTGGTTGCTGCTTGCCGGATGTATCTCCATAGCCGCTATCGATGAGCTCGTGCCCCTGTTTCTGGAGGCGCTAGACGAACTGACGCCCTATTACCAGGATCGTCTGCGGGAACTCGGCGATCAACAGCAAGAGCTGGTGATGCTCCTTGCCGAGGCAGGCGGAGCGCTGAGCAATCGTGACCTCGCCCAAAGGAGCGGGATTGGCCAAAACCAGATCGCGACCATGCTCCGCCAGCTGACCGATCGAGGTTATATCCGGGCGGCGCGGGTCGACGAGGAGGTCGCGACAGGGGACCAGCGGATGAGCTTCTGGGAGCTGCGGGAGCCTCTTATGAGGCTCTGTCTCGACGTCAAGGCGGCGCGGGGCAAGCCGCTGAGGATGATCGTCGAATTCCTGCGTTCCTGGTATGGGCCGCGCCTGCTTGACGAGCTCGTACACCTGCCTGCCGATGCCGAACTCGCGGCCAGCTACGCGGGCGAGGCTTTTCGGCTGCTCGAGGCGGGGACGATCACCTCGGATGATCTCCTACGGGGGAGCCCAGACGAAATTATCGCCCGCGCCGAGCGCGGGCTGACCGAGTCCCCCGGCCGGCTCTCTCTCAGGATGGCGCAAGCCACCGGCCTGTTCATGGCCGAGCGTTTCGCCGAGGCCCGCGACGCCCTCGCCCCAGTCCTGGAAGAAGACGAAAAGTTGGCGCAAAACCCTGGGGTCCGAAGTTTGCTTGGCCTGATCGACGAGGGTCTCGGAGATCCAGACGCCCTCAATCGGACCATCAACGACCTCCTCGCCGAAGGTGACGCCGACCTAGAGTTTGACCGACTCGCCCTCCTTGGCAACGCCTACGACTCGAGGGGGGATACCGAGAAGGCGCTCGACGCCTATGCCAAAGCGATCGAGGCAGACCCTTCTCAGATTGACGGGTACAGAGGGCACGCGACGGTGCTCTTTGATGCGGGTCGTTTTCAGGAGGCGTTCGAGATGTACGCCGCTGCGATCGAGCGTGCCCCCGAGGACGCAGGGCTGCATAACTCACTCGGTGTGGCACTCCATCGGCTCGATCGTGACGAGGAGTCGATGAAAGCGCACGAGCGTGCGGCCGAACTGGCACCCGAGGACCCGCTTCTGCACAGTCAGTATGGCGTCGCGCTAGCGCGCGTCGGACACCTGGAGGCGGCTGTTCAGTCGACTCGCAAAGCGGTCGAGATAGCGCCTGACAACAGCAACTACCTCAACAACCTCGGTACCCAATTGGCCCGACTCGGGCGGCACAGAGAGGCAATCGACGCCCTTCAGATGGCGGCTGAGAAGGATCCTGAGAGTCCGATGGTCCTGTCGAACCTCGGACGCGCTCTGGTGAACGCCGAGCGCCTCGATGAGGCCGTGATCGCGTTCCGGCATGCCGTCGACGCGGCACCCGAAGATGCCCGGATTCGCGGCAATTTGGCCGCGGCACTCGATGAAATTGGTCAGTTCGAGGAGGCCCTTACCACCGTCCAGCGGGCGACCGAAATGGCGCCGGAGGAAGGCGGACTCCAGGGGAATCTCGCCGTCGCCTACCGTCGACTGTCTCGGTTCGAGGACGCGCTCCGGGCCCAGGAACGCGCCGTCGAGTTGCTGCCCGATGACCCCGACATGTTCGCCGCTCTCGCATTCACCCTCTCGCGATTGGGACGTGATCGAGAGGCGCTCGATGCCATTTCGCGAGCCACCGAACTCGCCCCCCACAACCACGAATTCACCCGCGAGAGAGCAGCTATCTTGGAGAAGCTCGGTCGTATCGAGGAGAGCCTGAGCTATTACGCCAAAGCCATCGAGTTGGCGCCCACCGAAGTTGGCCACAGGCTCGACCACGCAAGAGCCCTGAGAACGCTTGGTCGCTTCGAGGAGTCACTCGCTGCCCTCGAAGCTGCCGACGGTGACCATCCGGACCTCCATGAATCGATCGGAGCCACCCTGGGATACCTAGGAAGAGCGGAGGAATCGCTGGAACACCTGAACCGAGCGGCAGAGGCCAGTGACTCCTATGCGCCGGTCCATAACCTCAGGGCAGACGCGCTCCGAGAACTCGGGCGATACCGCGACGCAGAGGTGGCGGCCCGGCGGGCGGTCGAACTTGACGATCAAGAGCCGACGTTCCACTTCACCCTGACGGAGATCCTTCTCGACGGCGGCGACACCCGGGCAGGGATCGAGACGTTGGAAGTCGCCCTCGCAGCGTGGCGAACGGCGAAAACGGTCCCTCCGGGGGAAACCGACCTACTCTGCCGAATCGTCTGGCAGCGATTCGACGGAAGCCAACGCACTGAAGTAGTCGCCAGGATAGTGAGGGCTTACAAGGAGGTCGGCGCCGTTACTGCCTTGGGCAGAGGACTGGTAGCGACGATCCCTTTGGTCCTCGATCAGAATGTGGGAGAGGCTCGTGCCGACAGCTGGGTCGCCGATTGGACGATTCCCGGCACTGAGGAGCTGGAGGTTCCGGTGGAAATGCTCGCCGCCGCGACCGCCTGGAAGCGGGATCGAGACAGGGCTCATCTGCTGGCGCTACCACCCGAGCAGAGGGAGATCGTCCTCGGCATGTTGCCACGTTAAATCCGCTACGACGCCTAGCCAACCTCCCCTCACGGATCGGGCAACGTGAATCGACCAAGAGGCGCTGTGCGTCCTCAGGCGAGGTCGAAGTTGAGGCGGAGGCCGGGGCGGGGCCAGTCGATCTCGAAGAGCTTGCCGTGGCCGGCGCCGGTGACGAAGGCGGTGCGGCGGTCGGGGCCGCCGAAGCAGATGTTGGTGGTGAAGGGGTCGTCGATCGGGAGGTGTTCGAGGAGGTCTCCGGACGGGCTGATCACGGAGATGCCGCTGAGGATGTTGGCCTGGCAGACGTTGCCCTCGGCGTCGATCGCGAGGGAGTCGAGGAGGGCGTAGGTCGCCGGGCTCCAGAGGAAGTTGGCTTCGCCGGGGGCGAAGAAGGTACGGCCGCCGCGGAGGACGCCGGGCGACTCGACCTCCCAGTACCAGAGGCGACCGGCCTGGGTCGAGGAGACGTATAGGCGACTGCCGTCGGGCGAGAGGCCGATGCCATTCGGCGCGGGGAAGCTGTCGACAGCGGCGACGATGCCGGATCCGTCGGGCTGGGCGTAGTAGATCGCGCCGCTCTGCTCGACCTGCCCGCGCCAGTGGCCGCTGTCGGTGAAGTAGAAGCCGCCGGCCGCGTCGAAGACGATGTCGTTCGGCGCCTCGAGCGGGCGGCCGTCGCACTCGGTGTAGAGGGTCTCGGCCTCGCCGGTCGCCAGGTCGACGGCTTCGATCCGCCCCGCGATCGGCAGCGAGCAGGCGACGCAGACGAGGAACCCGGCCGACTCGTCCCAGTCGAAGCCGCCGTTGTTGGCGACGTAGACGCGCCCGTCGGGGCCGGCCGCCGCGCCGTTCGGGCCGCCCCCGCACTCGGCGACGACCTCGAGCTCGCCCGCCGGCGTCACCCTCGTCAGCGTCCCCCGCTCGACCTCGCACACCAGCACCGAGCCGTCAGCCAGCGCCACCGGACCCTCGGGGAAGCGCAGGCCCTCGGCGCGCACCTTGACCTCGGTCATCAGATCACCGCCACCGGGGCGACCGGCGAGCCGGTGAGGCCGACGATCCGCAACGGCGCCATCAGGAAGAGGAACTCGCTCGCGCCCGAGGCGACCAGCTCGGCGAGGGTCAGGTTCTCGACGATGAAGGTGCCGGTCTCGGTCAGCAGATGCTGGTGGACGACGAAGGCGCCGGGGTCGGTGCCGGGGATCGCCTCGAGCCCCCAGTTGTCGGCGCCGACCGCGGAGATCCGCCGCTCGGTCAGCCAGTGCGCGCCATCCCAGTCGACGCCCGGCTCGCCGGCCGCGTAGGCCTCGGGGTCGGAGTCCCAGAGCGCGCCCCAGCCGGTGTTGATGAGGACCGCGTCGCCGGCGGCGATCTCGACGCCCGCCGCGTCGGCCGCGCGCTCCAGATCTTCGGCGCCGATCGCGTGGTCGGCGGGCAGCGTCTCGACGCCGTGGAGCGCGGCGACGTCGAGGAGCACGCCGCGGGTCACCCACGGATCGACGCCCTCGACCCCGAGCCGGGTCAGCCCGCTCGGGTCGTAGAGCTCGGTCGTCGGCACGCCGTTGTAGCCGCGGCCGTCGATCCCGCAGTGGCCGAGCCCGTCGACGTGGCAGCCGGCGTGCGAGCTGATCGTCAGCTGGTCCTCGAAGGCGGTGACGCCGGAGCCGTCCGGGTCGGGGCCGCCGTGGACCGCGAGGTGCGCGAGCGTCACCTGGTGGGCGACCCGCGGCGGCGTCTGCGCGACCTCGGTCCGCAGCGGCTGGGCGAGGGGGATCGTGCGCCCCTCGCGCGGGATCGCCAGCGCCCGCAGCGTCCCCTCGCTCCCCAGCTCGTTCTGCGCGCCGCGCTCGTCCCCCGCCCCGTAGCGCGACGGCCACCACCGCGGGCTCCGCCCTCCCCTGCCGTCGTACGCCTCAGCACTCATCGGGCTTCCTCCTTGATCAGCATCTCGGGACCGACCTCGGCGAGCGAGCGCCGGCCGAGCAGGGTCATCGCTTCGACGATCTCCGCCCGCAGCAGGTCGAGCACCTCGCGGACGCCGGCGGCGCCGCCGTAGGCGAGCCCCCAGTAGACGGGGCGCCCGACGAGCACGGCCCGCGCCCCGAGCGCGAGCGCGGTCAGCACGTCGGTGCCGCGCCGCACGCCGCCGTCGAGCAGCACCTCGGCCCGCCCGCCGACCGCCGCGGCCACGGCGGGGAGCACGTCGAGGGTCGCGGGCGCCGAGTCGAGCTGGCGGCCACCGTGGTTGGAGACGATCACCGCCGCGGCGCCGTGCTCGACCGCGAGCCGCGCGTCCTCGGCGTCGAGGATCCCCTTGACGACCACCGGCAGGCCCGACTCGGCGAGCCGCCCGACCGCGTCCCAGGTCACCGACCGATCGAGCATCCCGCCGAGCGCGACCGGATCGCCGCCCTCGGGCAGCCCGAGCGCCGGGCCGACGCTGGGGATCCTGATCTCGGGACCGAAGGCGAAGCCGGAGCGGATCGCCCGGTCGCGGCGGCCGATGACCGCGCCGTCCACGGTGAGGACCAGCGCCCCGTAGCCGGCGTCGACCGCCTGGGCGACGAGGTCGTCGGTGATCGCCCGGTCCTCGAAGAGGTAGAGCTGGAACCAGCGATCGACCCCGGTCGCGGCGATCTCCGCCGGCGAGCGCGTCGACACCGTCGACACGCACATGATCGTCCCCGTCGCCGCCACCCCGCGCGCCATCTCGACCTCGCCCTCGGGATGGACGATCCGCTGCAGGCCCATCGGCGGGACCAGCACCGGGAACGGGACCCGATGCCCGAGCACCGTGGTCGCGGTGTCGATCTCGCTGACGTCGCGCAGCGCCCGTGGCACCGTGCACCAGCGCCGGAACGCCGCCCGGTTGCGGCCGAGCGCGACCTCGTCGCCCGCCCCCGCGGCGACGAAGTCGAAGGTCGGGCCCTCGAGGGCCGCCGCCGCGCGGGCTTCGGCTTCCTCGAGGTTGACCAGTCCCGGACGCGCGCTCATCCGCGCATCATCGCCGCTGCCGCTCGGCGCCCGCTACTGCGCGGCCGGCGCTTTTTCCCATTTGATCGGGATCGTTTCCAGGGTGTATTCGCGTTCGTCGGGCCAGACGTATTCGCCCACCGTTTCCGAGTCGACGAACTGCCCTTCGACCAGGATGTCCTTCGGCGGCTTGCCTTCGAGCGCGGCGTTCATCGCCTTGACCATCGCGTAGCCGGTGGCGACGTTGTCCTGGTCCCAGGTCCACGAGAGGCGCCCTTCTTCGACCGCTTCGATCGCGTCCTTGTCGCCGTTCTGCCCGGTGACGACGACGCCTTCGGGGCTTTCGGTGGTGGCGATTTCCTTGCCCTCGGCGAGCAGCGCGGCGGAGACGCCCATCGCCGATTCGTCGTTGTAGCACCAGACCGCTTCGACGTCGGGGGTCTTGGTCAGCAGCGGTTCGAACTGTTTCTGCGAGCCCGCCGCGTTGTCGGCTTCGTTGTTGGTTTCGGAGATCACTTCGAGGCCCGCCGCCTTCGCTTCCTTGGCGAAGCATTCGGCGACTTCGACCAGCGACTGCGCCTGTTCGAAGACGATCATCATCACCTTCGCGTGGGGGTGCATCGCGGCGATCTTTTCGGCGTCGACCGCCTGCGGCCCGCCCGGTTCGCAGAGCTGCGTTTCGAACCAGACCGAGGAGACGATGCCGGGGCCGACCGAGTTGTCGCCGATCACCGGGACGCCGGCCTTCTCGGCTTCTTCGTAGGAGCCCGCGATCGTGCCCGGGTCGAGCGTCCAGGCGCCGATCGCCTTCGCCCCGCCGTTCATCGCCAGTTCCATGTTGGAGATCTCTTTTTCCGGGGACAGCGCCGAGTCGAGCACCGTCGGCGACCAGCCGAGTTCCTTGGCGCCCGCTTCGAAGGCTTCCTTCTGGTTCTGCTGCGCGGGCTGGGCGAGCACCGGGCTGAGGTAATAGACCTTGGTCCCGGCCCCGGCGGCCGATTCTTCGGAGCCTTCCGCCGCGGCGGTTTCGGCCGGCGCTTCGGCTTCGGCCGTGGTGCTTTCTTCCGAGCTGCTCGAGCTCGACGACGAGCCACAGCCCGCGATCGCCAACACCGCGATCAGTGCGAGAAGGGCGGCCGGGAGTGCCATCCAACGTTTCATGCGAGTTCCTTTCGATCCGGGCGAGTGCGGCACTCTCTCGCACGATTGCCAGATTGTCAAACAATGCTAGGGTCAGGCCATGGCACTCGCACTGAAGACCAGCGCCCTGCTCCCCTTCGGACCCGGCGACCGCGAGGCGCTCGCGGCGCACGGCATCGAGCTGATCGAGCGGTCCTGCCCGACCGAGGACGAGCTGATCGAGCACGGTCGCGAGGCCGACGCGCTCCTCGTGATCGGCGAGCCGCTAACCGCGAAGGTGATCGACGCACTCGACCGCTGCCGGGTGATCGCCCGCTTCGGCGCCGGCCTCGACAACGTCGACATCGACGCCGCGACGACGAAGGGGATCCAGGTGACGTACGTGCCGGGCGCGTCGGTCGAGGAGGTCTCAGACCACGCGCTGGCGATGATCCTCTCACTCGCCCGCCGGATGCCGGACCTCGACGCGGCGACGCGGAGCGGCGACTGGGGCGTGCTCGACAAACTGCCGCCGTTCCGCCGGCTCGTCGACCAGACCGTCGGGATCATCGGCCTCGGGCGGATCGGCCAGGTCCTCGCCCGCAAGGTGCGCGGCCTCGGCATGGACCTCGTCGCCTACGACCCCTTCCTCGACGACGCCGCGGTGAGCGCGCTCGGCGCCCGGCCACTGACCCTCGACGAGCTCCTCGCGACCAGCGACTACGTCTCGATCCACACCCCGCTGACGCCGGAGACCCGGCACCTGATCGGCGCCGCCGAGCTCGCCCGGATAAAGCCGACCGCCTGCCTGATCAACGTCGCCCGCGGCGGCGTGGTCGACCAGGCGGCGCTGGTCGCGGCGCTCGGCGAGGGACGCCTGGCGGGCGCCGGGGTCGACGTCTTCGAGGCCGAACCGCTGCCGACCGACGACCCGTTGCTGAGCCTCGACAACGTTATCCTCAGCCCCCATGCGGCCCACCACTCGCTCGAGTCGATGAACGAGCTGCGGAGCCGCGTGATCGCCGACGTCGCCGCCGTCCTGGCCGGCGAGGAGCCCCACTTCCCGGTCAACGCGGTCACGCCTCGATGAGCCCAAGCGGCACCTCCGCGCCGCGGCTCCACCGTTCCTCGACGATCGACGAGGTCGCCTCCCTCCTGCGCGCCGACATCGTCTCCGGTGAGCTCGCCCCGGGGACGCAGTTGCGCGAGGTCGCGCTGGCCGAATCGATCGGCGTCTCCCGTCCCTCTCTGCGGGAGGCGCTGCAGGTGCTGCGGCAGGAGGGGCTGGTCCGCCACGAGCCCCACCGCGGCACCTTCGTCACCACGATCGGCCCGGAGGAGATCGTCGACATCTACCAGGTGCGGCGGGTGCTCGAGGGCAGCGCCGGGCGCGCCTGCCGGAAGGCGGGGGCGGCGCAGATCGAGCGCGTCGGCGCGGCCTTCACCGTGCTCGCCGAGATCACCGGCGGCGACAACTTCGACGTGATCGGCGCCGACCTGCGCTTCCACCAGTCGATCGTCGCGCTGCTCGGCAGCCCGCGCCTCGACGCCGTCTTCGACTCGGTGGTCACCGCGCTGCGCCCCTGCCTGGTGCTGCTCTCGCGCGAAGCCGGCGGCTCGACGATCATGCGCCCCGACAGCCTCGGCGAGCACGAGGCAATGGCCGACGCGATCGCCGCCCGCAAAGGGCGCGAGGCCGAGCGGCTGCTGAGCGCCCACATCGACCGCAATCAGGAGCTCCTGCTCGAGGTGATCGGAGCCGACCCGACCGAGGAGGACGAATGAGCGCCACCGACAACCCCCGCGCCCGCATGCGAGCCGGCGAGAGCCTGACCGGGACCTTCGTCCAGTCCCGCGACCCGGGGCAGACCGAGTACCTCGGCCGGCTCGGCTTCGACTTCCTCGCGGTCGAGGGCGAGCACTCGGCGATGGGGGTCGAGACCGTCCAGGCCCTGGTCTCGGCCGCCGCCCTGGCGCCGATCCCGGCGCTGGTCCGGATTGCCGGCAACGAGCCGATCGCGATCGCCGCGGCGCTCGACGCGGGCGCCGCCGGGGTGATCGTGCCGCGCGTCGACGACGCCGCAGCCGCAGCCGCCGCGGTCGCCGCCACCCGCTACCCGCCGATCGGCGAACGCGGCCTCGGCCCCTCCCGCGCGACCGGCTTCGGCGTCGACATCCCCGCCTACCTGAAGCGCGCCAACGTCGACCTCCTGCTCGCGATCCAGGTCGAGACCGGCGCCGCCGTCGACGCCCTCGACTCGCTCCTCGAGGTCGACGGCGTCGACATGATCTTCGTCGGCCCCGGGGACCTCGGCTGCTCACTCGGCATCGACGACCCCAAAGACCCGGAGCTCCGCCGCATCGTCGAGTCGATCATCACCCGCAGCCGCGAAGCCGGCCGCCTCGCCGGAGTCTGGGCGGCGAACCCCGCCGACGCCGCCCGCTGGCGCACCGCCGGCGCCGAGCTGATCATCCTCGGCTCCGACCTGATCTGGCTCGCCCGCGGCGTCACCGCCGCCCTCGCCGAGTAGGCCCCCACACGGGCAGTAACCGTGTAAACCGCAAGTCGCGCTTAACGATTGCAAGGAAGATTTTCCTCGACCGATGAGGCGTTCCCCGCGTCGAGCCGAGGCGTCAGCAGTCGGTCGCGAAGAACGATGAAAGATCACGGTTCATCCGGTCTTCTTCAGACATTGAAATCGCGTGGTCGACTTTGACCTCCCTATAGGGGCCCTAAAGTCGACCACGCGTATTTGACTCCCGATTACGGGCCTCAAACACATGAGGACCTGTGACATTCCCGGCGTCTTTCCGCGGTTCCGTCACGTTCCCGGCGTCCTCGTCACGGGATCCGGCGACCCCGGACGAACCACCCGGTGGGAACCTGTGACCGAAAACTGGAGTTCGTCTCAGCGCCCTAGGATCGGGGCGATGACGGAGCACATGCGGGTGCTCGAACCGGGGCCGGGGGTACTCGCCTTCTACGACGGGCGGGTCGCGGGCTACCGGTTCGACCCGAAACCGAACTGGGTCGACGACGGGGCGCTGTCGTTGGGGGTGGCGGCCTACGCGATCGTCGACGGCGACGAGGCGCTCGTCCACGACACCGGGACGACGCTCGCGCACGGGCGGCTGATCCGGGACGAGCTGCGCCGGCGAGGTGCCGAGCGGATAACCGTCGTCCTCAGCCACTGGCACCTCGACCACGTCGCCGGGACCGAGGCCTTCGCGGGCTCGCCGGTGATCTCGAACGAGCGCACGGCGGAGCACCTGCGGGCGAAACGGGAGGCGATCGAGGCCGGGACGCTCGAGGGGCCGCCGGCGATCTCCCCACTCGTGATGCCGACGCGGACCTTCGCCGAGAGCGAGACGCTGACCGTCGGCGCGACGACGGTGGAGCTGATCTGGGCCAACATCCACAGCGACGACCAGACCGTCCTCTGGCTTCCCGAGCGCCGCCTGCTGTTCTGCGCCGACGCGATGGAGGACACCGTCACCTACGTCGGCGAACCGGAGGGGTTCGATACCCACCTCCGTGACCTCGAGCGCTTGGCGGAGCTCGAGCCGACCCGCATCCTCCCCGCCCACGGCGACCCCGACGTGATCGCCGGCGGCGGCTACCCGCCCGAGCTGAGCGACGCGACCCGCTCCTACATCCGCCTCCTGCAACGGATGCCAAGCGAGCCCGAGTTGCGGGAGGTGCCCCTGCGCGAGCTGCTCGCCGACGAGCTCGCGGCCGGCACCCTCGTCTACTTCGAGCCCTACGAGGCGGTCCACCGCCAGAACGTCGCGACCGTCCTTACGGCCACCGGGGGTTGACCCGGGTCCTCGCCGCGGCGAGGCTGGCGGGACCGTGATGCGCCGGTCCGTCCTCGTCCTGGTCGCCGCCGTGACCGTCATCACCGCCTGCACCGGCGGAGCGATGGCCGTCGGCCACGCGCGCGGCGGACGCAAGCCGTCGCACCACGCCAAGGGCACCGGGTCGCGCCGCCACCGTGGCGGCAAGTCAGGGAAGAGCCCGACCGCCAAGCCCGGCAAGCCGATCGCGATCGGCGTCGGCTTCCGCCCCCAGGTGCTGGTCGACGAAGCGGGCGTCGCGCACATCACCTACGCGAGCCAGTCGGCGGAGCACGGGCCGGCCGGCGAACACACCTACACCGCCGGCTGGGACAACTACTGCCGCCTGCCGCGGGGCGCCGGCAAGTGTGCCGACCACGCCCGCTTCGACGCGCCGATCGTCTACCCGCCGAAAGGGCCCGAAGGCCTGCTCGGCCCGTTCTTCGAGAACAGCCCCGGCGCCAACCAGGACATCGGCGAGGGCGCCATGCCGCTCGCGACCGGCAACCAGCTGGCGATCCTCGCCCACCGGCCCGGCAACGTCGTCGCGGTGCCCGGCGGGACCAGCAAAGACGTCAACTTTCTCTGGACCTCCGACGACGGCGGCAAGACGTTCACCGGCCCGGGCCTGACCTCGACGATGGACTACTACGGCGGCGCGGTCACCTACGGCAACCCGTCGAGCATCGGCATCTTCGGCACGACCGGCGAACTGCTCGAAGACGAAAAGACCCTGGGGCACGTGTTCTTCCAGGAGGTGCCCGCGGGGGCCTACGCGCCGGCGGCGGCGCGGGTCGAGCTCGGCCGCGGAGCGAATGACCTGTTGGCCCGGCCCCAGATCGCGGTCGACGGCGATCGCCCGATCGTCGCCTGGGACAACCTCAAGGACGTGATCGTCCGCGAGTACAAGGGCAAGGGCGACATCGACGACGCGGCGAACTGGACGACGTCGAAATTCCCCGGCGTCGATCCGTCGCTGGCCTCGGGCCCGCACGGCACCTGGCTCACCTACTACCCGCCGGGTGGGGTCCGCAAGGGCGTCGTGGTCAAGCTGGTCGACGGTCGGCGTTCGGGCCCCATCTCCCCCCTGTTTCCGTCGCTGTTCGATGGCACCGAAGATCAGCTCGCCGAGGCCGCCGACGGTGAGCTGGTCGCGGGCTGGGTGGCCAAAGGCCACGACGACCAGAACTATCGCCGGGCGATGCTGAGCACCTCGACCGACGGCCGCCACTGGAGCAGCCCGCAGGCGCTCGACCAGGTCGGCCGCCACGACCAGATCGCCGGCCTGGAGATCGCCGTCGGCCCCGACGGCGGCGGCGTCGCGGTGTTTGTCCACGGCGGCATCCCGGGCGAAAAGGTCAACGTCGGCACCCTGTTCGGGATCGGCGGGGTGGTGACCGCTGTGCCGTTCGGGCCGCGCGGCTCGACCGGGAAGAAGGGCCTCGGGACCAAAAGCTCCGGCCACGCGGGCTGCCTCGACATCCGCTTCGGCGCCGTCCACGCGCACGTCGACTCAGGCTGCTTCCTGCAGCTCGTCGACAAGGCGCACCCGAGCGGCGACGCCTCGATCGCCTACGGCGGCGTCCATATAAACGGCCTCGAGGTCCGCCCCGACTCGCCCGGCACGGGGATCGTGATCGACGACGCCGCCCACACGATCGAATCGGTCGGCGGCAACGCGAGCATCCTGCTCGAACATCCGGGGATCCCGGCGATCAAGCTCTGGGACGGGCCGCTGAAAGCCGACCTCGGCAAGAACGACAACGTTGGCGACCCGCTGTTCTCGATGCCGATGACCACCTTCCACGGCGACGTCCTCGGCTTCGAAGCGCTCGGCGCCCCGGTCGCGGTGCTCGGCGACGAGTCTGCGTCGATCCCGCTGTCGCTGAAGCTGCCGAGCTACCTCGGGGTCACCGGCTCGGCGACGCTCGCCGCGAACATGGCCGAAGGCCTCGTCCGCCCGTCCCTCCACATCGCGATCCCCGACGTCGTCCTCTCCGGCGTCGAGCTGCGCGGCGGGTCGATCGACTGGGCCGGGCCGGAAGACCAGTGGACGGGAACGGGCGAGCTCGAAATGCAGCCCGGCGCGGGCGCCGCGGGCCTCGACGTCCACGGCGCGCGGATCGCCTTCGACCACGGCGACTTCTCCTCCGGTTCGTTCACCACCGCCCCGTATCCCGGCACGCCGATCTACGCCAACGCCTACCTGGAGAACCTCGAAGCCGGCTTCAACCTCCACCCGCCGCCGAGCCTCACCGGCAACGCCGAGATCGGCGCGGTCGCCCACGGCGGCGACGTCTACTCGCTGGAGGCGACCGGCCCGCTGCAGACGAGCTTCGGCAATCCCTCGACGATGAGCGTCGAAGGCGAAGGCGCGATCTACGGCGTCCCGCTGACCAGCGCCCACGCCACCTTCAGCACCGCCGGGACCTTCCACGAGACCGGCGTCCTCGGCTTCGACTCCTTCGGCCTGACGATCGGCGGCACCCTCGACGCCACCACCGACCTCGCCACCGGCACCACCAGCGGCACGATCGCCGGCGGCTTCTCCTTCGCCGGCCAGAGCGTCGAACAGAGCATCCCCTTCAACGACGCCGGCTTCGGCTACTGCAAGGAAGTCCTGACCGCCTCGGTCGGCTTCCTCTTCAAGTGGGAAGGCGGCGTCGAAGTGTTCCTCAGCGGCTGCGAAGAAGCGCTCGCCTCCTCCGGCACCCCCGGCTAGCCCGGCGGCGCCGCGCCGCTACTCCCAGACGGCCGCGAGGTCCCGGATCATCGCCGTCGCCCGCGCTGTCCCGTCCTCGATCGCGCCCGCGAGCTGGGCGGGGTCCATGAAGTCGATCCCGGGGTCGGGGTTGGCGGCAACCAGCAAGGTCTTGGTCCCGGCCGCCTCCAGCGCGTCGGCCTCGCGCCGCGCCGTCCCCGGGCTCAGCCGCTCGGCGAAGCCGAAGCTGCCGGAGCGAGCACCGGCCTCGGCCGGGGTCAGCGACATCATCGAGAAGATGACCGCCCGCTCGACCCCGTCGAGCAGGTCCGCGTGGGTGCTCGAGGTGCCGACACCACCGTCCATGCAGTAGCTGTCGCCGATCCAGACCGGGCCGTTGACGCCGGGCAGCGAGGAGCTGGCGGCGCAGGCAGTCGCGATCGGGACGCCACTCGTTTGGTCGATCACGACGCGCTCGCCCGTGTAACAGTCGACGGCGGTGACCTGATGCGCCGGGCTCGGCCAATCGCCGTGGCCGAGCATCGTCCGCAGCGACCGCTCGTAGGTGTCCACCGACGCGTTCCGCGACGCCATCGCGGCGCGACCGATGTCGATCACGGTCTCCCGCTCGGTCGAGCTCGCCTCCGCCAGCGCCTTCGCCGCCCGCTGCTGCGAGGGGCTGCCGGTCGACGTCTTCACCATCCGCGCCAGGATCGCGGGGTGCTCGCCGAGCACCTTCATCTCGGTCGTCCCCCGCCACAGCCGCTCGCTGGTCAGGAACGCGCCGACGAGGCTTCCCGCCGACGTCCCCACGGTGATGTCGGCGCTGCCCAGATCGACTCCCTGCCGCTTGGCCGAGGTCAGGAACGCGAGGGTCCAGGCGACGAACCACTCGCCGCCACCCCCGAACGCGATCCCGCGTCGCTTTCCCGAGCCGGGGTCGGTCACCGGACGAACCTAGCAGCGCGCTTCGACGCGGACGTCTGGCTCGCTCGCGGTGGGTGCGCGTGGAAATCGGCGGCCTCCCGTGTCAGGATCGCCAGATCGCCGCCACGGTCGGACAGTCGCCATCGACCGCGCGCGCCAGGCACCTGCGCCCGCGCGACGGCAGCCGCCAGGAGACGACGCCGACGGAGCTCTTCTTCGACCTCGTCTACGTCTTCGCCGTCACCCAGATCTCCCATTTGGTGATCGACGCCGACCTCTCGCGCGCGTCGATCGCGCAAGCGGCGTTCATCTTGCTGGTCGTCTGGTGGGCCTGGATCTACGTCACCTGGCTGGTCAACTGGTTCGACCCCGGCTCGACCAAGGTGCGGCTGATCCTCGCCTGCGTCACCTTGACCAGCCTGCTGATGTCGGCGGCGATCCCGACCGCCTTCGGCAGCGAGGCCTGGCTCTTCGCCGGCGCCTACGTCTTCATGCAGATCGGTCGCAACGTCGCCGCGACGGCGCTGATCGAACGCGACCACCACCTGCGCCGGGTCTTCGAGCGGCTGATCGCCTGGGCCTGCCTCTCGGCCCCCTTGTGGCTCGCCGGCGCCGCCGTCGACGAGTCGGCCCGCCCGTGGCTCTGGGGAGCGGCGCTGGCGCTCGACGTGATCGCGCCGCTGGTCGGCTACGCCACCCCCGGCCTCGGCCGCTCGCGGACCGGCGACTGGGACGTCGAGGGCGCCCACTTCGCCGAGCGCTTCCAGTCCTTCGTGATCATCGCCCTCGGCGAGTCGATCGTGATCACCGGCGCCACCGCCAGCTCACGCGGGCTGACCCCCTCCAGCGTCCTCGCCCTCGCGGTCGCGTTCTTCGTCACCGGCGCCCTCTTCTGGCTCTACTTCGGCGAGATGGCGAGGGGCTCGATGCGCACGATCGCCGAGTCCGACGACCCGGGGAGCCTCGCCCGCGACGCCTACACCTACCTGCACCTGCCGATCATCGCCGGGATCATCATGGTCGCGATCGCCGATGACCTGCTCGTCGCCCACCCGAGCGAGCACCTCACCACGACCGGGGTCGTGATGGCGACCGCCGGCCCGGCCGTCTACCTGCTCGGCGAGAGCATGGTGCGGCTGCGGATGATCGGCCGGCTGGCCCGTAAGCGGCTGGTCTGCGTCGTCGCCCTGGTCGTCCTCGGCCTGCTCGGCGGCGACATGTCGGCGCTGGGCCTCACCATCTGCGTCGGCGCCGTGCTGGGGATCCTGGCGCTGTGGGAGGCCGGCCGGCTGCGGCGTCCCCCAGTCCCCGCTCGCCACCCCCGATGAGTTCGCACTTTCCCGCGCATACCGCAGGTTTCTGCGAACTCACCGGGGCGGCGGCCGGGTTACGTCCGGGCCAGGGAGCGCGAGCTCGGCGAAGATCGCGTGGTGGTCGGAGTTCGGCAGCGGCTCGACTTCGTAGCTGACGATCCCGAAGCGTTCGTCGGCGAGGATGTGGTCGATCGTGATCGGCGGTGGGAAGATGCTGCCGGTCGCCGGGAAGGTCGCGTCGAGGCCCTTGCCCGCGGTCTCGCCGGCGTCCCGGTAGCCACGGCCGACCAGGTCGCGGAAGGGAGCCTGGTCGAAGGTCGCGTTGAAGTCGCCCGCGAGGAGCCAGGGCGTCCCGTGCCCACCCGACGGCAGCGTCGACAGGACTTCTTCCCATTCGCCGGTGACGGTCGGGTTGACCGGCGGGAACGGATGGACGGCGACGATCCGCAGCCTGCGGCCGCCGGGCAGCGTCGCTTCCGCGCGCGCCATCAGGAACCGGTAGGACGCGGTCGGTAGACGCCGCAGCGGATAGCGCGAGTAGATCGCGGTGCCGGAGGACGATTTGGCCGCGTCGAGGACGTGGTGCGGGAGCCGCGATTCGAGACCGGCCGCCGTCAGCTCGCGGCCGAACCGCGGCGTGTACTCCTCGATCGTGAGGACGTCGGGATGCAACTCATCGACGAGGTGGACGATGCCGGTCGGGTAGGCGTGACCCCTGTGGACGTTGGCGGCGAGTACATTCAGCGTCTGGTGGCCCGCGGCGCTGACCGTGTCGCTGCCGAACTGCCTCGGCAGGACCGCGCCGCCCAGGGACAACGCGGCGACGGCGGCGAGGGCCGCGGGCGCCCGGCAGCGCAGCGCGAGCCCCAGCGCGAAGGCCGCCACCGCCGCGGCCCCCACATAAGGGGTGAACGGCATCATCGCCTCGAGCGGATAGCCGCCGTCGAGGCCGAAGAGCCGGATCACCGCCCAGCTCGCGAACGGGATCGCGGCGATCCAAGCCACCACGATTTCTGCTCGGCGGCGGCTCAAGGCCGCAATATTCCCGCGATCGGCCTAAAGATCGCCTCAAGACCTCGACGTGGATCAGAGCGAGTCGAGCTCCGCCCGGAAGGGCCGGCTGGGATCCACCTCGGCCCCGGCCGCCAGCGCCTTCGCCCCCAGATCGCGGTCGGAGGTGACGACGACGACCTCGTCCTCAGCCAGCCAGTCGGGGAGCCGCCGGAGGATCTCGCGGTCGGCGGCGTCGGCGCCACCGTCCGGCGCCCAGGCGACCTCGACCCGCTCGGCGACGACCTCCCTGCGCGGCTCGTGCTCGAGCATCACCGTGACCCGCTCGCCGCCGCCCTCGGCCCAGCGGTCGACCTGGCCGACGAGTCGGACGATCGCCCGCTCGCGATCGCGCCACCATCCGTCGGGCCGGGACCCGATCACGTTCATCGCATCGACGACGCGGTGCACCTCCCCATCATCGCGCCGATCGCGTCGCCGCGACCCGCGTCCCTCTTCCGCCGCGCGCTAGCGGAGGCCGCGGCCGAGGCCGGCGACGCTGAGCGCGACGACCTCTTCGAAGCCGCGGCCGCGGTGCGCGGGGTCGGCGACGGTGGCGCCGTCGCGGAGCGATTTCGCCGCGAGGAGGGCGCCGTCGATGTCGACGACGACGATCGGGGCGGGAAGCCGCGGGGCACCGGCCCGCTCCTCGAGCGCGCGCAACCGGGCCGCGTCCGCCGGCGCCGCGTAGCGGATGCGGATCTCGGCGGGCTTCGGCCCCCTTCGTCCCACGATGCTCGCCAGCCGCGATCCCAACCCACGCCGCTGCATCCCGGCGTCGTCCTCCCGAGCGCGCCGCCGCGCCTCGCCGTCCTCGCGAGCCATACGCTCGAACTCCCGGCTGCGGGCTTCGGCAAGCTTCTCGTGGATGTAGTGGTGGTGCATTCGGGATCGCTACTATGTACTAGAACAAAAAGATGACTGTACGAACACAATATCAGCCGGAAGGATCAACGACGGTCGAGCTCGCCGGGCACGTCGAGGCCGCGATCGGCGACGGAACGATCGCGGCGGGCTTCCGCCTGCCGCCGATCCGCGACGTCGCCGCCGCCCAAGGGATCAGCCCCGCGACCGTCGCCGCGGCCTACAAACGCCTGCGCGAGCGCGGCCTCGTCGTCACCCGCGGCCGCCAGGGGACGATCGTCGCCCGCGCCCCCCGCTTCCACATCGCGACGTCGACGGCCGTCCCCGAGGGCAAGGTCGACCTGCGCAAAGGCGTCCCCTCGCCGGAGTTCCTGCACGACCCGACCAAGTTCGCCTCCCCGCCCCCGGCCGCCGGCCCGCCCTCGCGGACGGTCGAGCGCAACGACCCGACGCTGCTCGGGCTGGCCGCGGCCCGGTTCGACCGCGACGGAATCCCGTCCTCGCACCTGGCGGTGGTCGGCGGCGCCCAGGACGGGCTCGAGCGGATCCTCCTCGGCCACACGACCAAGGGCGACCTGGTCGCGCTCGAGGACCCCACCTACCCACCGTTCGCCGACCTGCTGATCGCGATGGGCCTGACCCCGGTCCCGGTCGAGATGGACGGCGAGGGCATGCTCCCGGAGTCGCTCACGGCGGCGCTCGGCCGCGGCGTGACCACCGTCGTCATCACCCCGCGGGGGCAGAACCCGACCGGCGCCGCGCTCAGCCGCGAGCGCGCCGCCGAGCTCCTCACGATCCTGCGCGACCGTCCCGAGCTGCTGGTCGTCGAGGACGACCACATGGCCGACGTCGCCGGCGCCGAGTCGGTCTCCGTCGCCGCCGACCCCGGGGTCGGGGGCTGGGCGGTGGTCCGCTCGGTCTCCAAGAGCCTCGACCCCGACCTCCGCCTCGCCGTCGCCACCGGTGACCGCGGGACGATCGCGCGGATGGAGTCGCGCCAGGGCATCGGCACCGGCTGGGTCAGCACGATCCTGCAGCGGATGGTCGCCGGGATGTGGGCCTCGCCCGCGGTGACCCGATCGACCGCCGCCGCCAAGGCCGCCTATGCCGAGCGCCGCGCCCGCCTGATCGCCGAGCTCGCTGAGCGCGGGATCGCGGCGGCCGGCGCGACCGGGCTCAATGTCTGGATCCCGGTCGAGCGCGAAGCCGCCGTGGTCGAGGGCCTGCTCGCCGCGGGCTGGGCGGTCAGCCCCGGTGAGCTCTTCCGGCTCGAGACCGAGCCCGGCATCCGGGTGACGATCGCCACCCTCAAGCCCGAGGACGCGCCGCGCTTCGCCGACGATCTGGCGGAGGTGCTCTCGGCGACCTGGTCGGGCCGGGCGTACTAGCCCGCCGCCCCGGCCGCCGAGAGCGCGAGCCTCAGCCGGCGGCGCCCCAGACGAGCAGCGACTGGGGATCGTCGGGGTCGATCTTCACCGCGATCGTCCCGCCCCGCTCGATGCCTTTCAGCGACACCTCGTGCATCGCCTGGCTGGTGGCGACGCCGTAGTCGGCGCCGCCGTCGTCGGGATGGACGGTCAGCTCGAAGTCGATCTGCTTGCCGCCGCCGATCTGCGACCCGACCTGCTCCATCGAGTCGACCGTCGCGGTGGCGTCGACGCCGGAGGAATTGATCTTCGCGATCTTGTCGCGTTCCTTCATCTGCCCGCCAGGGTTGACCGCCTGCTTGGCGGTCCCCTTCAGCTTGTCCATGAATCCCATCGTCTGCTCCTCGCGTTCGTGGACCCGAGCTATTCGGTCGCTTCTTCGATCATCTTCTTGGCTTCCGCCTCGGCCTTCTTCGCCTCGGCCTTGCCTTCTTCGATGCCCTTCTGCGCCTGCGCCTTGCCTTCTTCGATCCCTTCTTCGGCCTTTTCGATCCCTTCTTCGGCCTGCTTGGAGCCTTCCCCCTTGGCTTCCGTCTTCGCTTCTTCGAGCGCCGCTTCGGCCTCCTTGTTGACCGACTTCACGGTTTCTTCGGCCAGTTCGTCGCCCTTTTCGATCTGCTTGTTGACGCTCTTTTCGATGCTGCTCGCGTTGCCGCCACCGCCGCAACCGGCGAGCAGGCCTCCCGCGAGCATCGCCGCCAAGGCCATGACGAGCATCGTCGCCTTCACCCCGTGACGGCCGGACAAAACACCATTCATTCGTTCTCCTCTGCTTGATGACGGACGGACGCCGGGGATCTATCGCAGGCCCGACCGCCGCCCGCATCCATGGAGCTCATGGATGTAGAGATCGGCCGACGCCTTTGGGCCGATCACCCGGCCATCGCTTGTGTATTCCTTTGGGAACGGAGGAGTATGACCTGCGTGGAGGCGGCTTTGAGCGGGTCCACGGGCGGGTTGGCCGGATGGTCGACAACGGCCGTTTCCCACCGACGAAGCGCTCCCGAAGCCCGCTCGCGGGCCCTCTGCTGTTAGCCTCCGTCGAGAACAGGTCGGAATCTCGGCCGAAATAGATGTGCCCGCGCCCGTAGGTCGTTGCTCAACGGCATCCTCCGCGTTCGCAGCACGCACAAACCGGAGGTACAACAAATGGCAACTGGAACCGTTAAGTGGTTCAACGACGACAAGGGCTACGGCTTCGTCACTCCCGACGACGCTGGCAAGGACCTCTTCGTCCATCACAGTGACATCAGCGGCGAGGGCTTCAAGTCCCTCGAAGAAGGCGCCAAAGTCTCTTACGACTCTGAGCCTGGCGACAAAGGCCCGAAAGCGGTCAACGTCCAGACGATCTGAGTCGTCACGGAAGCCCCCTCGCGGGGGCCTCTGAGCTGTGCCGAAAGCCCCGCATCCGCGGGGCTTTCGTCGTTCCGGAGGTCAGCGGCCGCCGAGGAGGGAGCCGACCTCGCGGGTCGTGCGGCCGATGATCTCGTAGTAGCCGGCGAGGAGGTTGCGGAGGAGGGCGGCCTGGAGGGCGGGGGTCTGGTCGCCGATCCGCTCGAAGGCGTCGAGGCTGAGGACGAGGCATTCGCCCGCCGTCTCGGCGCGGACGCTGACCGGGCGGGCGGAGGCGTCGGCGAAGGCGAACTCGCCGAAGGAGAAGCCGGGGGTGAGGGTGGAGAGGCGGCGGCGGATGCCCCCGAGCTCCAGCTCCAGGGTGACCTCGCCCTCGAGCAGGAGGAAGGCCGCGTCGGCGGGGTCGCCGACGGCGAAGATCCGCTCGCCCTCCTCGAAGCGAAGCGGCACCACGGCCTCCTCGAGCGCCGCCAGCTGGGCCGGGTCGAGGCCGCGCGCCAACCGGTGCTCGGCGAGGCCGATCCGCGGCTGCGGCGCGGGCGGCGCGCCGTCGGCGGCGAGCAGGCGCTCCTCGCACCACTCGGTCGCCCGGTCGAGATCGGGGAAGACCTCGAGACCATCGGTGTCGAGGCCGTCGAGCAGGTCGGCGTCGGCGGGGACGACGATCGCCAGCGCCCTCCCCTCCGCCGCCATCGCCTCGGCGAGGCCGACGAGGAGGCGGCCGGCGCCGAGGTCGAGCTCGGTCACCTCGGTCAGGTCGAGCACCTCGATGTCAACGCCGGCGGCGCGTTCGACCACCCCGCGGACGACGCTCTCCATCGCCGCGAAGACGAGGTCGCCGTGGAGGATCTGGACGACGCAGCGGGAGCCGGCCTCGGCGAGCGCCGCGGTCTGGGCCTCGGGCCGGCGGCGGCGCGAGGGGACCTCGGCGACGGTGTAGGTGCGGCGCACAGCCGAGCGCGAGGAGCGGGCGACGTGGAGGAGGTTGAGGTTCAGGTCGGTGGAGATCTGGCGGCAGACCTCGACCCCCCGGACGCTGTTGCCGTGCGGGTCGAGCGGCGGCGAGAAGACGGCGATCCCGAGCTGCCCCGGCAGCACCGCGAGCACCCCGCCGCCGACCCCGCTCTTCGCCGGCATCCCGACGTCGACCACCCACTCCCCCGCCGAGTCGTACATCCCGCAGGTCGTCATCACGCTCAGCACCCGGTCGACCAGGTCGCGCTCCAGCACCCGATCGCCGGTCAGCGGGTTGACGCCCCCGTTGGCCAGCGTCCCCGCCATCAAGCTGAGGTCACGACAGGTGACGCTCACCGAGCACTGCCGGAAGTAGAGGTCGAGCGCCTCGTCCGGATCTTCCTCGAGCACCCCGAAGGCGCGCAGCATGTGGCCGATCGCCCGGTTGCGGTGGCCGGTGTCGCGCTCGGATTCGTAGACCTCCATGTCGACCTCGAGCGGTCGCCCGGCGAAGCGTCCGTAGAAGTCGACGACCCGCTCCTCCCGCTCCATCGCCGAGGCGCCGGCGACCAGCGAGGTCGAGGTGATCGCCCCGGCGTTGATCATCGGATTGAGCGGCCGTCCGCTCCCCGGCGCCAGGCTGATCGAGTTGAAGGCCTCCCCGCTCGGCTCGACCCCGACCTTCCCGTCGACCGCGTCGAACCCCCGGTCCCGCAGCGCCAGCCCGTAGGTGAACGGCTTCGACATCGACTGGATCGTGAACTCGACCCGCGAGTCCCCGACCTCGTAGCTGTGCCCCTCGGTCGTGGTGACCGCGATCCCGAACGAGTTCGGATCGGCGAGCGCGAGCGGCGGGATGTAATCGGCGACCGCCCCGGAGCTGTCGGGCAGCCAGTCCTGGTGCAGCCGCGCGAGGTACGCGTCGATCGGCGAGTCGGTCATCCCGCCTTTGAGGACTGGAAGCGGATCACGTTCAGGTCGAGCGGCATCTCCGCCCGACGGGAGCGCGCGCCTGCCTTGGAAGGCGCGATCGGGATCGTCCCGGTCGGCTGCAGGGCGAGCGTTTCGTCGGTGAACGGGGCGGTCACCTGGCCCAGCAGCGAGAAGTGGGCGAAGGTGAACGGGGCGCTGTCGGAGGGGAAGAAGGTCGGCTCCGTGAGCACCTGGAAGTGCAGGTGCGGGGTGCTCGAGTTGCCGGTGTTGCCAACCTGGCCGAGCAGTTGGCCCTCGCGCACCTTCTGCCCCACCTTCACCCGGACCGAGCCCGTCTTCATATGCCCGTAGAGGAGGAAGCGGCCCGGCGCGACCTTGAGGATCACGTGGTTGCCGACCGTGTTCTGGATCGGCGGGAGGGGGGTCAGCGGGCCCTGCGGCCGGTTCTCGGCGATCCCGTCGACCGCGCTGACGACGGTCCCGGGAGCGGCGGCGATCTCGGGCTGGCCGAAGCCGAAGTAGCTGCTCAGCTTGCTCGGGTCACCGACCCAGGCCCGGTGGTGGGAGTCGACCATCGCCCAGTCGATCGCGAAGCGCTGCGGCACCAGGAGCCTGCCGTCGATCGGGGCGAGCCCGCGGCGGTGATGGGTCGGCTCCGAACAGCAGCCCTCGTCGGCGACCCAGGTGCCGGAGCGCAGCGGCGGGCCGAGCACGAGCGGCGCCCGCGTCCCGGTCTTGACCGAGTCGAGGTCGGCGGTGAAGTGGAACGGTTTGGGGACGAGAAGGGTGGCGGTGACGCGGTGCTCGAGCCTGCTCGGCACCGCCGCGTTCCCGGGCAGGGTGACGTCGAGCCAGACGACGCCGACCGAGGCCGCGGGGATCGTCGTCGCTTCGGCCGGCGCCGCGCCTTCCGGCAGCCCGCCGAGCCGGGTCATGTCGGCGACCAGCTTAGCGCCGGCGATGTTGGCCAGCGGCCGCTTGACTCCCGGCGCCCGCGCCTCGAGTCGTTCGACCTTGGTGGCCTCGGCGGTGGCGTTGGCGCCAGTGGTGCCGAGCAGGTTGCCCTTTCGCTCCTCTTCGCTTTCGCCAACCCAGAAACAGAAAAGCGCGTGGAAGAGGCGCTCGCGGCTCTCGGCATTCCCATCTCAACTGCCCACCGCATCCTACCG
>DAIQOT010000148.1:0-9550 GCA_036787695.1 Solirubrobacterales bacterium
GAAGTCGACTTTAGGGTCCCTATAGGGGGGTCAAAGTCGACAGCGTGATCTCGACGATCCAGGATCGACCCGGTTCCATGAGCCTTCGTCACGAGACGCGCGCAGTTCGTGGAGGAACGCGCACGCTCCCCGGCTTGTCACGGCGCGCCGCCAGGGGCAACTGAGAGGATCTGGGGATGGCGCAAGCGCAGGTCGTCAAGCCACGTACCGAACGGATCCAGCCTGGGATCTGGCGGTTGAAGCTGCCCTGTCCCTGGCCGGGGGTGCCGCACGGCAACGCCTGGGCGCTTCAGCGGGGCGCCGGGCTGGTCCTGGTCGACACCGGCGTCGGCGGTCGCGGCCGGCTGCGGATGCTCGACATCGCGCTCGCCCAGGCGGGCTTCGGGGTCGACGACATCGAGCTCGTCGTCTGCACCCACTCCCATACCGACCACTACGGCCTCGCCGCATCGATCTGCGAGCAGACCGGTTGTGAGTTGTGGATGCACCCGAAGTGGGAGCACATCCGGCCGTTGGCCGACGATCCGCTGGCCGTGCTCGACGGGCGGCTCGAGGTGGCGAGGATGAGCGGCGTGCCGACGGCGGCGCTGGAGCGCTACCGCGAGCGCAACGGGGAGCCGGAAGAACTGATCGACGGCATCCGCGCCCCTGACCGTGACCTCGTCCCCGGGGTCGAGGTGGAGTCCGACGTCGGCACCTGGCAGGTCATCGAGACCCCCGGCCACGCGCCCTCCCACGTCTGCCTGCACCAGCCCGAGCGCCGCCTGCTCCTCTCCGGCGACCACCTGCTCGGCCGCACGGTCCTCTTCTTCGACTACGGCCACACGCCCGACCCGCTCGGCGAATACCGGGCGAGCCTCGACCGGATCGAGCCGCTCGACGTCGACCTCTGCCTTCCCGGCCACGGCAAACCGTTCCGCGAACCGGCGGCGAAGATCGCCGACGTCCGGCGGGAATCGGACGAGTTGCTCGACAAAGTCCGCTCCCACCTCGCCGGAGCCGACGCCGAACCGACCGCCTTCGAGATCGTCGAAGCGATAGTCGGCAAAGACAACCTCGGCGCGCCGACCAGCACCTTCGTCCTGCAGATCATCCTGTCCTGCCTCGATCACCTGGCGGCGATCGGCGAGATCACCCGCGTCCCCGACTCCGATCCGCAGCGCTGGCGTGCTTAAGCGCCTCCGCTCTGGCCTCTCCCTCCTAATCCACCCGCGCAGGCTGTGGCGGGAGCATCGGCGCGTCGCGATCGGGCTGGTCGCCGCGCTGGTGATCGCCGTCGCCGCGGTGATCGTCGCCTACGAGGAGCTGAAGCGCCCCGGCGACGTCCACAACGAAAAGGCGATCGACAACTTCAAGCCGGAAAAGCCGAAAGAAGCGCCGCCGCCCAAACGCCAGGGCAAAGGCGCCGCCGAACCGCAGCGGGTCAATTGGCCGATGTACGGGCTGAACCCGCAGCGCACCCGCTACCTGCCGGCGCGCGGCATCCACCCGCCGTTCCGCAAACTCTGGCGCTACACCGAGCGGCCGCTGCTCGAGTTCCCGCCGATCTACGTCGGCGGCACCCTCTACGCGGTCAACAACTCCGGCTTCGCCTTCGCCCTCGACGCGAAAACCGGGAAGACGATCTGGGAACGGCGGATCGGCCACCTCAACGCCTCCTCGCCGACCTATTACAAACACCGCCTCTACATCGTCAACCTCGACCCCGGCCACATCGTCAAGCTGAACGCGGCGACCGGCAAGATCGTCTGGAAAAAGACGCTGCCGGGGCGGGCCGAGTCCTCACCGGTGGTGGTCGGCAACAGCGTCTATTTCGGCTGCGAAGACGGCAAGCTCTACTCGCTCTCGACCGTCAACGGGAACGTCCGCTGGGCGACCCAACTCGGCGGCCCGGTGAAGGCGGCGCCCGCTTATTACGGCGGTCGGCTCTACGTCGGCGACTACGGCGGCGACATGAACGCGGTCGAAGCGAAGAACGGCGAAATCGTCTGGCAGACGGGGTCGCTCGGGACCGGGGTCAGCGGCGGCGCGTTCTACTCGACCCCGGCGGTCGCCTTCGGCCGCGTCTACGCCGGCAACAACGACGACCGCGTCTACAGCTTCGACCTCTCCGACGGCGAACTCGCCTGGACCTACTCGACCGGCGGCTACGCCTACTCGGCGCCCACCGTGGCGAGCACGAAGCACAGCCCGCCGACCGTCTACATCGGCTCTTTCGACGGCAACATCTACGCGCTGAACGCGAAGGACGGGGCGGTGCGGTGGAGTCGCTCGACCGGGGGGCAGGTGGTCGGCTCGCTCTCGGCGATCGGCGAAATCGTCTACGTCGCCGAGTTCACCAACCAGCGCACGATCGGCTACATGATGCACAGCGGCCGCAAGGTCTTCACCTACCCGAAGGGGACCTACACGCCGATCATCAGCGACGGCCAGGACCTCTACCTGACCGGCTACTCGAGCATCACCGCCCTCGAACCGGTTCACCCGGTAAAACCGAAGATCGACCCCGCGATCGTCGCGCCCGCCCAGGAGCACTTCCCCTCGCACGCGCACGGCGAGGGGGTCGGCAAACGGCTGGTGGCGCCGTACACCCCGGCGCAGCGGCGGGCGATCGCGGCGAGGCGGCGGGCGGCGCGCATCGCGCGGCTGAGCCGTCTGACCCCGGCGCAGCGGGCCCGGCGGCGCGCTATCCGGCTTCGACACCGCCGGGCGGCGGCGGCGGAAGCTGCGGCGCGGCCGGCGCGTAAGCCGGGAAGTCGCCCGAATGAAGCCGGTCGGTGAGGACCGAGAGGCTTTCCGGATAGTTCTGGATCCGGTACGGGCTGGTCGAGCCGAAGTCCTGGTAGTAGACGACCATCTTCGTCCGCGGGTGCTTTTCGACCCAGGCGAACAGCTTCGAGACGAAGGCCGGGTCATCGCCGTTTTCGACGCCCCACTCGGTCAGCGCGAACGGCTTGTCGGGGTAGCGTTCGTAGAGCCTGGTCAGCGCGCCCCATTCGGGATAGGAGGCGTAGAAGTCGGTGCCGGTCCAGTCGACCCACTTTTCCCCGGGGAAGTAGTTCTGCGGCAGGTTTTTCTTCGTCGTCGGCGAGCCGCTCGGTAGGGGGCTCCAGACGACCGCGATCGGCGCTTTCGGCAGGCCGCCGACCATCACCGTGAGCGGGGGGAGCCCAGCTTCTTTGAGGCGCGCGTTGATGACTTTGGCCTTGCCGCCACCGTGGACGATCACGTAGATGCGGCGGAAGGCGCGGCGGTAGTTGCGGGCCGAGTCGGCGGCCTCGCGCGGCTTGCCGGCGCATTCGTAGGCGGCGTAGACGTTGAGGCAGCGGTTCGGCTCGCCGAGCGGCCGGATGTAGGCCGGCATGTTCTTTTCGGCGAAGAGGTGGTTCATGCGGATCAGGTAGCTGTCGCCGGCGCCGCGGGCGATCGCGCCGAGGGTCAGCATCTCTTCGCCGGTCTGCGGATCGGCGGTGGTGATGTGGATCATCGGCCGGGCGCGGGCGATCTCCCAGCGCTGGATCGAGTCGCGGACGTCACTGCCCCAGGCGCGGAAGGACTCGATCACCGCCGGGTGCTTGGAGACGGCTTCGCTGAATTCCCCGAACGAGGCCGGGTCGCCGGTGTCGGAGACGCCGAAGTAGACCTGTTTGCCTTTCGGCACGAGGACGCCTTCTTTGAGCGCGGCGGCGGCTTCCGTGCTGGTTTCGGCGGCGGCGCTCGCCCCGGCGGCGGCGCCCAGCCAGGCCGCGGCGAGGACGAGTGAGGTCAGGACGGCCGCGAGCACGGCCCGTCGGCGCAGCTTGCCGGGCATCGGTTCAGGGTGGCAAGCGAGGCCGTCCGGGCGCACGCCGGCGACGCCCTCTGCAAGCCCCATTGCGCCTCGACCCCTCGGCGCGCCGCGCCATCCTCTGCAAAAACTGGTTTGAGCAATGGCCGATCAGGGAAGTCAGGGCGGACCCGACAGAAGGTGGGACCCGTGTCAGCCGTCGCCGTGATCGTCGTCATCGTCGTAGCCCTGCTTCTGGCGAGCGTGCTCGCCGCGGCCCTGCACCGCGACGCCGGCCGCCACGCCCACCATGGCCCGAGCGACGACCCCTCGGCTCGCTCCCACGCCGAGGCAAGCCGCGGCGACCGTCGCTAGCGCTGCATGAATTTAGGGGGCTATAGACCCCTAAATCCGTGCAGCGCGATCAAGCAGCCAGCGGAGGCTGCTGGTGCTCTTCGATCAGCGCCAGGACGTCGTCGGCGAACTTGTTGACGAAGGCGGGGCCGACGCCGGAGATCTCGATCAGCTGGGCGCGGGCGGTGGGGCGGCGGGAGGCGATCGTGGCGAGGGTTTTGTTGTTCGCCACCGTGTAGGCGGGTTTGCCCTGGGCGGCCTGCAGACGCCACGCTTTCAGCGCTTCGAAGAGGGCTTCGTCGCCGCCGGACAGTTCGGGGGGCGGGGCGGAGGAGGAGCTCGAGCGGGCCGGGCGGCGGACGGCGATCGTCTCCGGGTCCGGCAGCCATTCGAGCATGTCGCAGATGTCGCAGCAGCGCTCCAGCGGCGGCGTCTCGGCGCGGCGGTCGCCGAAGTGGGCGAGCAGCGCCTCGCGCCGGCAGCGGGTCCCGTAGATGAACTCTTTGATCGCCCGGTAGGCGCGCCAGCCGCGCTCGTGGGCGATCGCCAGTTCGGGGTCGTTGGCGCGCTGTTCGTTGAAGCGGACCAGCCGGCCGAGGTCGGACTTCATCGCCAGCATCACCGCTTTGGCGGGCAGCCCGTCGCGCCCGGCGCGGCCGGCCTCCTGGTAGTAGGCCTCGACGCTGGTCGGGATCGCCATGTGCCAGACCGACCGCACGTCGGCCTTGTCGACCCCCATCCCGAAGGCGTTGGTGGCGACGATCACGTCGACCGCGTCCTCGCCCCCCGACATGAACCGGCGCTGCACCAGCGCGCGCTGCGCTCCTTCATAACCGGCGTGGTAGGCGAGCGCCCGCAGCCCCGTGCCGCGCAGCTCCTCGGCCACCTCGTCGGTGTCTTTGCGGGTGCCGCAGTAGACGATCGCGGGACGGTTGGCTGGGTCGGCGAGCCCGGTCTCGAGCAGCGCCTGGCGGCGCGCCTTCGAGCCGGTGCCCTCGAGCGCGATCACGTCGAAGGAGATGTTGGGACGGTCGAAGCCCGCCCGCACCCGCAGCGGCTCGCGCATCTGGAAGCGCTGCGCGATCTCGACCGCGACCGGCACCGTCGCGGTCGCCGTGCAGGCCATCACCGTCGGCCGCCCGAGCCGCTCGGCGATCGCCGGCAGCCGCAGGTAGTCGGGGCGGAAGTCGTGGCCCCACTCGGAGACGCAGTGCGCCTCGTCGACCGCCAGCAGGTCGATCTTGCGCCGCCCGATCGCCTCGAGGAAGAAGCCCGAGGCGAAGCGCTCCGGCGCGCAGTAGACGATCTTGGCGCGGCCGTCGCGGACGCTGTCGAGCGCCGCCATCGCGTCGCCTTCGTCCATGGCCGAGGAGATCATCGCCACCGGGTGGCCGGCCTGGGTCAGCCGCAGCCACTGGTCCTGCATCAGCGCGATCAGGGGGCTGACGACGATCGTCAGGTCGTCGGAGGCGAGCCCCGGCAGCTGGTAGCAGAGGCTCTTGCCGCCGCCGGTGGGCATCACGATCAGCGAATCGCGGCCCTCGAGCGCCGCGACGACGGCCTCCCGCTGCCCCGCCCGCCAGTCGGCGTAGCCGAGCTCGCCCAGCAGTTCGTCCGCTCTTTCTCCTGCGTTGATCACGACCACCCAGCGTAGGCGTTCGTCCGGCGGGTCTCCGAGGACCCGCCGGACGTTGCGACTATTTCGATTCGCCCTTGGCGATCTGCGCCGGCACGAGCGACAGGTTCTGGGCCAGGGTGTCGATGACCTGGGCCAGTTTGCGCGTGTCGGCCTTGGTCAGTTCGCCGTAGTAGACGAAGCCCGGGTAGGCCTTCCGTTCGTAGGGCTTCAGCGCCGTGTAGACGGCTTCGAAGTCTTCGTTGATTTCCTTGCTCAGCTTCGGCTGCGCCTTTTCCATCAGCGGCTCCACGTCTTCCCAGGCGACCTGGGACCCTTCGACGTTGGCTTTGAAGTCGACCAAGTCGATGTGCGAGTAGCGCTCCTCCTCGCCGGTGATCTTCGAGGTCGAGACCTCGGTCAGGAGCTCGTTGGCGCCGTTGGCGATCTCGGTCGCCTGGATTTTGATGTTGCCTTTGATGATCGCTTCGAGTTCCTCGACGTTTTTCACCAGGCCTTCGGCGACCGGCGTCATGCCCTTGGTCGTCTTTTCTTCCCAGAGCGCTTTCTCGATCCGGTGGAAGCCCTTGAATTCGCTCGCCGGGACGTCGTTGGCGCGCGCGTCGATTTCGGGGTCGAGGTTGCCGAAGCTCTCGGCGACCGGCTCGATCCGCTCGTAGCGGATGCGCGGTTCGGGGTAGAGCTGTTTGGCCTTCTCGATTTCGCCGGCCTCGACCGCGGCGGCGAACGGCTTCGTCAGTTCGACCAGTTCGGTCGAGTTTTCGAGCAGGTATTCCTTGTAGTCGGCGATCGCCTTTTCGATCTCCGGGCTGCTCTGCGTTTCCAGCTTGCCGGTGACTTTCAGCGTCCCGTCTTCTTCCGAGCCGCCGTTGCAGCGGACCGTGTATTCGCCTTCTTCGAGGGTCAGCGCGAAGCTGCCGGTGATGCCGTCGGTGATGTTCTCGCGCTCGCCGAGCAGCGTTTCGCCGTCGAGGACCTCGAGCTCGGTGACGCCGGCGGATTCGCCGTTCACCTTGAAGTTGATCGGGCCGGCGGGCGCCGCCGCGTCGTGCGGCGAGCAGCCTTCGTCGGTCAGCGTGAAGCTCAGTTCCTTGGAGCCGGCCGGAGCCTTATCGCTGGAGCCGCAGGCTGCCACGAACAGCGCCAGCAGCGCGAGGGCGCCGGCGGCGATCAGGGCACGGACAGGGACTCGTTTCATTTCTTGCGTGGCTCCTTGGGTGAGGTGTCGATCAAGTAACGGAAGTTGGGAGTGCCCGGGTCCGAAACGTCGTCTCTTCGTCTCGGAACCCGGGCACAGGTGGGTGCTGCTTAGGGCAACCTAACAAAGACCTACGAATTAGGTCGGAAAAGGTTCAGCGGAATCTCAGGAAAACAGCGATTCCCCCACGTAGCCGCCCGGCTTCGTCCCCGCGGGGACGGCGAAAAGGGCGCTGCCTACGTGATGGATGTACTCGTTCAACGCGTCGTGGACGCCGAGTTTTTCCTGCAATGCGACGAACTGCTTTTCCGGGTCCTTCTGGAAGGCGATGAAGAAGAGGCCGGCTTCGAGCTCACCGAGGCTCTGGTCGACGCCGTCGGTGAACGAGTAGCCGCGGCGGAGGATCCGGATGCCGCCGTTTTCCTGTGCCGCGGCGAGCCGCACGTGGGCGTTGGCGGGGATCACCGGTTTGCCGTCGAGCCCCTTCTCTTCGAGCGGCAGCGGGTCGAACTCGTCTTCCTCGCCGAGCGGCGCGCCGCTGTACTTGCTGCGGCCGATCGTTTCCTCCTGGTCCTGCAGCGAGGAGCGGTCCCAGACCTCGAGCACCATCCGGATCCGCCGCGACACCAGGTAGCTGCCGCCCTTCATCCAGGCGGGCCCTTCGTCGACCCAGACGTATTCCTCCATCGCCTTTTGATCCTCGGCCTTGATGTTGGCGGTGCCGTCTTTCATCCCGAAGAGGTTGCGCGGCGTGGTCTCTTCGCGGCTGGTGGTCGAGGTGCGGCCGAAGCCGAGCTGGGACCAGCGCATGGTCACCGTGCCGCGCCCGATCCGGGCCAGGTTGCGGATCGCGTGGAAGACGACCTGGGGGTCGTCGGCGCAGGCCTGGACGCAGATGTCGCCGTCGGATTCGAGCGCGTTCAGTTCGTCGCCGGGGAGCGGCGGGAGGGGCTTCAGCGCGGCCGGTTTCTGGGACGAGAGGCCGAGTCCGGGCCGGTCGAAGATCGAGGGGCCGAAGCCGAAGGTGATGGTCAGGTTCGAGGCGGGCAGTTCGAACGCCTCGCCGGTGTCTTCGGGCGGCGCCAGCTCGTCGTGGTTGCCCGCGTAGTCGCCGATCATCTTGCCTTCGGTCATCTCGCGGGCGGCGACGGTCCACTTTTCGAGCATTTCGCGGAGCTCGTCACGACTTTCGGTTTCGAGGTCGAAGCTGGCGAAGTGGAGGCGGTTCGGGACCGGGGTCGAGATCCCCGCCTGGTGTTCGCCGTCGAAGGCGACGCGCCCGGTGCCTTCCGGTTCGGCGGCGTCGGCGTCGTTGTGGCCGACCAGGTAGCCGCCCGCGCCCAGCCCGATCCCCGCGGCCCCGATACCGGCCGATGTGAGCAGCCGACGCCGAGAGAGGGGCATGGCGCTACGCCGGCGTCTGGGCCGCGCCGACGCCGGGCTCGGAGGCGCGTCGACGGACCGTCTTGCGGCCGCGTGGCCAGAGGACGAAGAGAGCCATCGGGACAGCGTAGGCCACGTAGGCGAAGGCCTCGATCTGGGTCGGCGCGGGGCGCAGGCCGAGCATCCCGGTGAGGAGGGATTCGGAGACCGTGCCGGGGTGGACGAGCCAGCGGAGGCTGACCGCTTCGCTCTGGAAGTTGTTGATCCAGCCGGCCTCGTGGGCAGTGTGGGCGGCGGTCGCCAACAGGCCGGCGGCGACGAAGACCAGTACCAGGCCGGTGATCTTGAAGAACTTCGCCAGGTTGATGTGGACGCCGCCGCTGTAGAGGCCGATGCCGATCCCGACCGCGCAGATCAGGCCGAGGACCGCGCCGGCGCCGGCGGCGGTCGTGTTGGTCGCGTCCTGGAAGGCGGCGAGGAGGAAGACCGAGGTCTCGAAGCCCTCGCGCAGCACGGCGAGGAAGGCCATCCCGACCAGGGCCATCGCCGATCCGTGGGCCAGCGCGCTCGCCGCCCCGCCCTCGAGTTCGGCTTTGATCTCCCGCGAGTGGCGGGTCATCCAGATGATCATGTAGCTGATCGTGACCACGGCTATGAGACCAACGATCGTCTCGAGCCCCTCTTGCTGCTTCTGCGGAAGTTCTTCGGAGGCGATGTCGAGCCCGACGCCGACGGCGGTGCAGGCGACGATCGCGATCGCGACGCCGATCCACATCTGGCGGAGCGCGTCCCGGCGCCCCTCCTTGACCAGGAAGGCGGCGATGATGCCGACGATGAGAGAGGCCTCGACGCCCTCTCGGAGGGTGATGACGAAAGTGGGGATCATCTTTAGGGCGCCCTGACTTAGGGCGTCCAAAAACCTAGCAGGACGCTAGGAGTTGGGTCTTCCTCGATGGCCGAATGGCTCGGGCGTGGCGGCTGGCCGAGGTGGAGCGGCCGTCCTTCGAGGGCCGCTCAGGCTGGCCGAGTTACGTCCCGGGCGTCTCGTGGCGGCCCGGGCAGGCTGTGGCCGCCACGAGACCCCCGGGACGTGAGGGAGATTCAGGGAAGGTCGAGGGTTCGGCACGTTCTTCACGCTTCCGTGACAGGTCTGCCTGCCCCCCAGGTTGATGGGCCGAAAACCTCCCTATATCTCCGGTTTTCGGCCCATCAA
>DAIQOT010000335.1:0-2764 GCA_036787695.1 Solirubrobacterales bacterium
CATCGAACAGTCACCGAAGCGGTTCGCCTTCGAGTACGTCGAAGGGACGCTGTGCGTGTCCCTCCACAGGAGCGAGGCGCTCGATGAAGACCTCGACCGCCTGCGCGACGCCACCGTCGAACTGGTCCGCCGGATCCGCGCCGAGATCGCGGAGCGCCTCGGCCCCGCCGCCGCGGCCCGCTCCGCGCCGGGCGAGGACGGGTTCGAGGGCGCCGCCGCGGATTCCACGCCCCAGGGCTAGAAATTCCGCCCCTCAGGGCTAAAGGTTCCCGCCCTTTCTGCCGAAGGAGGGCGCGTGAGGACCGGAAAAGGAATCTTGGTGGTTCTGGCCGTCGTGGCCGCCTCCGTGGCATTGGCCGCCTGCGGATCGAGCTCCAATTCGAGCTCGGGCGGCGGATCGACCACCGGCTCCTCCGGCGAAGGCAACGAAGGCGGCACCCTGGTCGGCGCCTACTCGGCCTTCCCCGACTACATGGACCCGGCGCTCTCGCACACGATCGAAGGCTGGACCGCGACCTTCGATACCTACATCCCGCTGCTCACCTACGCCCACGCCGACGGCAAGGCGGGCGGCAAGGTGATCCCCGGCCTCGCGACCGCGCTCCCGGAAGTCAGCGACGGCGGCAAGACCTACACGATGACCCTGCGCAAGGGGCTCAAATACTCCAACGGCGAACCGGTCGTGGCGAGCGACTTCACCCACGCGCTCGAACGCGTCTTCGTCCTCAACTCGAGCGGCTCGCCCTTCTACGAAGACATCGTCGGCGCCCTCCAGTTCATGAAGACCAAGAAGGGCGGCATCCCGGGGGTCGAAACCGACGACAAGAGCGGAACGGTCACGATCCACCTGACCCACCCACGCGGCACCTTCGAGAACGAGCTGGCGCTGCCGTTCGTCGCCCTCGTCCCGGCGAACACGCCGATGGAAGACCTCTCCGCCGATCCGCCGCCGGCCACCGGCCCGTACATGATCACCTCCTCGAAGCCGGGCCGCGGCTGGGAATACGAACGCAACCCGCAGTGGGCGAAGAACAACGCGAAGCTGCTGCCGCAACTGCCCTCGGGCCACGTCGACAAGATCAAGATCGAAGTCCTGCGCAACCCGCAGACCGAGGTCAACGAGGTCGAATCGGGCAAGCTCGACTGGATGCAGAACGAAGTGCCCTCCGACCGCTACGCCGACATCCTGTCGAAGTTCGAAGGCAGCCAGTTCCGGGTCGAGCCGACGGTCAGCACCTACTTCTTCTGGATGAACACGACGCAGGCCCCGTTCAACGACGTCAAGGTCCGCCAGGCGGTCCAGTACGCGGTCAATCCGGCGGCGATCGAACGCATCTACTCGGGGCGGATGAAAGGGCTGCAGCAGATCCTGCCGCCGGGGATGCCGGGCTACCAGAAGCTCAACCTCTATCCGTACGACGTCGCGAAGGCGAAGGAACTGATTGCCGAAGCGAACCCGTCAGACCGCGAAATCACCGTCTGGACCGACAACGAAAACCCGACCAAAGAAGCCGCCACCTACTACGCCGGGGTGCTCGAAGAAATCGGCTTCAAGGTCGAACTGAAGGCGCTGTCGCCGGACAACTACTTCGCCGTGATCGGCAACAGCTCGACCCCGGACCTCGACACCGGCTGGGCGACCTGGTTCGAGGACTACCCGCACCCGAACGACTTCTTCCAGCCGCTGCTCGCCGAAGAATCGATCGCGCCGACCAACGGGACCAACCTGGCGCGCTTCGCCGATCCCGAACTGAGCAAGAAGATCGTCGAACTCGGCGAAGAACCGCTCGGCCCCGAACAGGAAGCGGGCTACGCGCAGCTGGACAAGGAATTCATGGAACAGGCGCCGCTGGCCCCGTACGGGACGAGCACCTCGTCGACCTTCGTCTCCAGCGACATCAACCTCGAAAACGTGATCTTCAACCCGACCTTCGGCCAGGACCTGGCCAGCTTCGAATTCAAGTAGGGACGGGGACGCGCGCCGCCCCCGCGAGTGCGTTCGCAGTTCTCCGCGCTATCCGCGGGAAAGTGCGAACGCGGCCGAGGGCGTCCGGGCCATATCCTCCGCCGCCGATGAGTGACCTCGACCTGAAGATCCTGCGGGCGATGCGGACTCGCGGGCACGCGCCCGCGATCGAGCGCGCCGCCCGGCTGCTCGGCAAGGGCGGCAACAACGGCACCGGCTGGTTCCTCGCCAACGCCGCGCTGGCCGCCGCCGACAAGCCGCGCCGCCGCGCCTGGGCCACCTGCGCCGCCCTCGGCCCGGCCGCGATCGGCCTCAACTACGGCATCAAGCTCGTCGTCAAACGACCGCGCCCGGTGCTCAAGGGCTTGCCGCCGCTGGGCGGCGCGCCGAGCTCGCTGAGCTTCCCGTCGGCCCACTCGACCTCCTCCTTCGCGGTCGCGCTGGCGATGACCCGGGTCGACCGCCGCGCCGCGGTCGCCTTCATCCCGGCGACGGCGATGGCCGCCGGCCGTCCCTACCTGGGGATGCACTACCCCTCCGACGTCGCGGTCGGCATCGTCCTGGGAGTCGCCCTCGGGCTGACGGTGCCGCTGCCGGGCATCGGCGGCGGTGCGCTCCCCGGCGGCGCCGCGCTCGCGGAGGCGCTGCGATGAAGGTCGGGATCGTCGGGCTGCCGAACGCGGGAAAGTCGACCCTCTTCAACGCGCTCACCTCGGGCGGCGCGATCGTCGGCAACTACCCGTTCACGACGATCGAGCCGAACGTCGCGGTCGCCCAGGTGCCCGACGAGCGGCTCGA
>DAIQOT010000149.1:0-6126 GCA_036787695.1 Solirubrobacterales bacterium
CCTTCGAGGAGGACCGGGAACGGGACGACGAGCTGCTCCACGCCGGGATCGAGACGACGCGGGTCACCGGGCCACGGCTCGCCCGCGAACCCGACGCCGTCGTCGAGTCGGTTCGTCGGCACCTCCAGCGCCGGCGCGGCGCGTGAGGCGTCAGTTGCCGCCGAGGCCGCCGAGCCAGAAGAACGGGTTCGGCGGGCGCTCGCCGTAGACGTAGGCGAGCGAGTACTCGGCCTTGACCTCGGCGTCGTCGGGAGCCTCGGCGCGGATCCGGTCGGCGAGCTCTTTGGCGGCGTCCTCATCGGCGGCACCGACGACGAGGTAGTGGAAGCGGCGCACCGGCTCGTAGCCCTCCGCGCGCAGCTTCTCGGCGAACTGGTGGGCCTCTTTGTTGGAGGGGAACTTGGCGCTCACCTCGTAGGCGGCGCGGCCGTGATTCTCCGCGGTCTCCTCGTCCTCCTCCTCGATCCTCCGCTCGTGCTCGGCCTCATGCTCGGCGGCAGTGGTCGGCTCCGGGGCGTCGGGCGACTCCCACTCGTCGGCCTCTTTGTGCCAGTGGCGCAGGTCGAGGTCGGCCTTCCAGCCCTTCTCGCCGAGGTACTTCTCGATCGCCGGGCGTGCCCGGTCGAGCTGGTCGCGGTCGCCCGCGTAGAGGTAGATCGTCTCGCCTTCGTGGCTGAGGATCACGCGTTTGCCGAGGTCGGTCGAGAGCTCGTGCTCGAGCTCCGCCGAGCGGAGATGGTCGGCGATCTCGCCGACTTTGCCCTCGTCCTCGAGGTTGATCTGCAGGCGCCAGTCGTCGTCCATGGTCGACAGCCTATTGCTCCGCCGCGCGATCGCTCAACGGTAGGCGGCCGCCTGGATCTCGAAGAGCTCGGCGTAGTGGCCGCCCGCCGCGATCAATTCCTCGTGGTCGCCGGCTTCGAGCACGCGGCCGGCGTCGAGGTAGACGATCCGGTCGGCCATCCGGGCGGTCGAGAGACGGTGCGAGACGAGCACGGTGACGCCGCCGGTTTCCTCCGCGTAGCGACGCGCCCCCTCGGCGTAGCGGCGAAAGAGCGTGTACTCGGCAACCGGGTCGAGGCTCGCGGTCGGCTCGTCGAGGATCGTCAGCAGCACCGCCTCGCGGCGCATCGCCCGTCCCAGCGCCAGCCGCTGCCACTGGCCGCCGGAGAGGTTGTGGCCGCCGGTGTAGGCGGTGCCGACCCGGGTCGCGAGGCCGTCGGGGAGCTGGTCGGGCAGGTCGGCGAAGCCCGCGCGGTCGAGCGCCAGGCGCGCCGCGTCGTGATCGTCGCGGGCGTCGAGGTCGGCGACCCCGATCGATTCGACCGCGGGCAGCTGCAGCCGGGCGAAGTCCTGGAAGGCGGCGGTGCTGCGCTCGCGCCAGGCCTCGAGGTCGAGCGCCGCCAGCGGCGTGCCGTCGACGAGGATCTCCCCCGCCCCCGGCCGGTACATCCCGAGCAGGAGCTTCGCCAGCGTCGTCTTGCCCGAGCCGTTCTCGCCGACCAGCGCGACCGTCTGCCCGGCGGCCAGCTCGAAGTCGAGGTCGCGGAGGACGTCGGCCTCGGTCCCCGGATAGCGGAAGGAGACGCCGCGCACCGCGATCCCCTGCTCGAGGCGCTCGGGCGGCGGCAGCGTCCCGGCCTCGGCGCGCTCGGCGGCGGCGTGATCCTCCAGCCAGAGCAGGCGGTCGGCGGTGTTGAAGGTGGTGATCAGCGCGCCGGAGCCGGCGGTCGAGGAGGCGAGCTGTTTGCGCGAGCGGCGGATCAGCGAGACCGCCATCAGCACCGTGCCGAGCGAGGTGCCGGCGTTCACCGCGCCGAGGGCGACGAACGCGATCGCCCCCATCAGGCAGGCGGCGTAGAGGGTCCAGCCGACGCTCTGCACCGCGAGCACGCCGAGCGCCCCGGCCATGCTGCGGCGGTCGACCTCGCCGGTCAGCTCGGCGTGACGGCGCTCCAGCGTGGGCGCCAGCCCGTAGGAGCGGACCTCGGCGGCGCTCGCCGGCTCGCTCGCGAGGTTGAAGAGCATCCCGGCGAGGCGGCGCGGGTAGGCGGTCTCGTCGTCGGCGCGGCGGGCGATCCGCTTGGCGAAGCGGTCGGCGAGCAGTGGCGGGATCGCGCTCACCGGCAGGAAGAGGAGCCAGGGCGAGACCGTCGCCAGGAGGACGAGCAGCGCGACGATTCGGGCGACGCCGGCGATGTTGGAGAGCAGTTGGCGCGGCGCGGCGGCGAGCTGGCGGCGGTTGGCGTTCAGTTGTTCGACGTTGGCGAGGTACTCGTGGCGCTCGAGGTGTTCGAGCCCACCGACGCCGCCGATCAGGCGGACCAGCTCGGCGGTGCGGTAGACGGCGATGCGGTCCGACAGCGTCATCGCCTCGGTCGCGCCGATCGCCGTCAGCGCCCAGCCGAGCGCCAGCAGCCCCGCGACCACGACGACGCCCCAGGCGGCGGTCGCGGTGTCGCCTTCGAGCGCGCCGTCGACCAGCAGGCGGTAGCCGAGCGGGTAGCACGTCGCCGACACGCTGCCGAGGATCAGCAGCGTCGTCACCGCGGTCATCCACCCGGGGGCGGCGCGGAACCCGTCGAGGAAGAGGATCCGCGCCAGCCGGGCGCTGCGGCGCGCCCCCTTCACGCGGCGAACCTCTCCGCCTGTAGCCCGTACATGTGTGCGTAGGTCCCGGCGGCCGCGACCAGCTCGTCGTGGCTGCCGCGTTCGGCGACGACCCCGTCCTCGAGCACCGCGATCTGGTGGGCGCGGCGCACGGTCGCGAAGCGGTGGGAGACGACGACCGTCGTCAGCCCCGCGGTGATCTCGAAGAAGCGGGCGTAGAAGCGCGCCTCGCTGCGAACGTCGAGGGCGGCGGTCGGCTCGTCGAGGACGAGCAGCGAGGCGCCGTGGCGGGTGGCGAAGAGGGCGCGGGCGAGCGCCAGCCGCTGCCACTGGCCGCCGGAGAGGTCGACGCCGCCGGGCAGCTCGGTGGAGAGGAGCGTGTCCCAGCCGTCGGGCAGCCGCGGGAGGACCTCGTCGAATCCGGCCAGCGCCGCCGCGGCCTCCACCCCGCCCCGGTCCTCGAGGTGCTCGATCGATCCCCAAGCGACGTTCTCATAGGCGCTGACCGGGAAGCGCGCCGGGTCCTGCGGCATCAGCGCGACCTTGCGCTGCCAGGCGGCCGGGTCGAGCCCGCGCAGGTCGACGCCGTCGACCTCGACCTGACCACCGGTCGGATCGCGCACCCGTCCCAGCAGGCTGACCAGGGTCGACTTGCCGGCCCCGTTGACGCCGACGATCGCGGTCGAGGTGCCCGCCGCGAGCTCGAGGTCGATGCCGGCGAGGACGTCGTGCTCGCCCTCGGGATAGCGGAACCGGACGTCGCGGAAGACGACGGCGCTCCGCGGCATCCCCGCCGGGTCGCCGCCGCCGGCGAGCGCCGCCGCCTGGCTCGCGAGGTCGGCCTCCAGCCGGTCGGCGTCGGGGACCGCGCCGAAGGTCGCCGAGAGGGTCAGGTCTTCGACCGAGACGCTGCCCGCGGCCGAGGTGACGGCGAGCATCGGCAGCAGGATCGCGAGCCGGGTCAGGTCGAGCGCGCCGGTGCTCGCCGAGTGGGCGAGCAGCGCCAGGGCGAGCCCGTAGACGACCGTCACGCCGATGAGCGCCGCCCCGGCGCGCTGGTGGATGCGGCGCAGGCCGGGCTCGCCGGCGGCGATCGTCCGCTCGTATTCGGTGGCGAACGCGGCGGCGGCGAAATCGGCGAGGCCGAAGACGCGCACCTCCTTGGCGTCGCGGACTTTCGAGCCGACCGCGGCGAGGTACCAGGCGCGACGGATCGAGCGGGTCTGTCCGCGCATCTCGAACGCCTGCGCGGCGACCGGGGCGAGCATCAGCTGGCGGACCACGAGCCAGACGACGAGCATAAGCAGGCCGAGCCACCAGACGTAGGCGGCGACGAAGGCGCAGCCGACCACGCCGGAGAGCCGGCCCGCGACGTTGCCCGCCCAGGTGACCGGCACGTCGCCGGGGAAGTAGCCGGTCAGCGAGCCCTCGGCGCCGGCGAGGCGGTCGAGCGTCTCCGGGTCCTCGAGGTGCTCGATCCCGACCGGCCCGGAGACGGCGCGCAGCAAGCGGCCCTGCAGGTCGCCGGTCAGTCGCGAGCGGACAGCGGTGCCGATCGCTTCGCCGACCGGATCGAGCATCAGCGAGAGGCCGTAGACGAGGGCGGCGGCGAGGAGAGCCACGATCAAGGAGGTCCCGTCGCTCGAGCCGAGTCCGTGTTCGACCGCGCCCGGGACCGCGCCGACGACGAAGCCGAGCGCGACGACGACGAGCGAGGGGAAGGCGATCGTCGCCGCCGCCCAGCCGACGGTCGCCCAGCCGAGTCGCCGGTCGGCGGCCCAGAGCAGGCCCCAGGAGCGGACCGCCCGCGGGTCGGGGCGAGCGAGGTCCCGAAGGCGCGCCGGGAGCGAGTGGGCGAGCGCGCCCACCCGGCTCATCGGTCTTCGCGGACGAGCTCGGTGTCGACTTCGGCGAGGCGCGCGAGCAGTCCCGCCGCCTTCACCAGCAGCTCCCTCTCCCCAGAGTCGAGCTCCTTCTCGATCGCCTGCGCGGCCCAGCGCCGCCGCGGCGCCATCTCGGCGCCGAGCGCCTTGCGGCCGGCGTCGGTGATCACCAGGATCGACTGGCGGCCGTCGGCGGGGTCCTCGAGCCGGCGCAGCAGGCCACGCTCCTCGAGCTGGGCGAAGGTCCGGGTCAGGGACTGCTTGTGCATCCGCAGCCGCCGCGCCACCTCCCCCGGCGTCATCGCCTCGTGTTTGAACAGCTGACCGAGGACGCTGGTCTCGGTCAGCGTCAGGACGGCGGCGCGCTCGGAGCGCGCCCGCGAGGCGAAGACGGTGGCGCCGCTGACGATCTCCCGCGCCGCCCGCTCGATCGCGGGCTCGCTCGACTCCTGAGAGATAGTACGCATCTGCGTACTACCTTATCGGGGAAAAACTGAGTTTGTCGGTCGACAAGATGCTTAACTGGTCTCCGGGTAGTCAGCGAGAGGGCGATCAACCAAGGAGGAGATCGATGGAGCACGGAGCGAACGGCCATCACACCGGACCGGGCTACGCCTCGCCGCGGGTCGCGCGCGAGCAGGCGCCGGAGAAGTACATCTACGTCGCGGCCCTATATGAGGGGACCGGGATCCCGGAGCCGGACTTCGTCGCCGTGATCGACGTCGACCCGGGCTCGGACAAGTACGGCGAGATCGTCGGCCGCGTCGACATGCCGAACGTCGGCGACGAGCTCCACCACTTCGGCTGGAACGCCTGCTCCTCGGCCTGCCACTCCTCGCTGTCACGCGACACGCTGATCGTCCCCGGCTTCCGCTCCGGCCGCATCCACATGCTCGACGTGAGCGACCCGGCGTCGCCGCGGATCAAGCACGTGATCGAGGGCGAGGAGATCGCCGAGAAGCTCGGCCTCAGCGCCCCGCACACGGTCCACTGCATGCCCGGCGACATCGTCACGATCTCGATGCTGGGCGACGCCGACGGCAACAGCCCGGGCGGGTTCGCGACGCTCGACGCGCGCGACTTCTCGATCGCCGGCCGCTGGGAGCAGGACCCCGGGCAGCTCGAGTTCACCTACGACTTCTGGTACCAGCCGCGCCAGAACGCGCTCGTCTCCAGCGAGTGGGGAGCGCCGAACACCTTCAAGGACGGCTTCGACCCGGGCGACGTTGCCGCCGGGAAGTACGGCCGCAAGCTGCACTTCTGGGACCTCGAGGAGCGCCGCCAGGTGCAGACGCTCGACCTCGGCGACGACGGCTGGATCCCGCTCGAGCTGCGCTGGCAGCACGACCCCGACTCGCTGCAGGGCTTCGTCGGCGTGACCCTGTCGAGCACGGTCAAGCGCTTCTTCAAAGACAACGGCTCCTGGGACGCGGAGACGGTGATCGACGTCGTCAACGAGCCGCTCGAGGGCTGGCCACTGGAGGGCGGCGTGCCGGGGCTGATCACCGACATCGTCCTCTCGATGGACGACAAGGACCTCTTCTTCTCCAACTGGCTGCACGGTGACCTGCGCCACTACGACGTCTCCGACCCGCGCAACCCGGTGCTCAAGTCGCAGGTATGGCTCGGCGGG
>DAIQOT010000149.1:6136-9415 GCA_036787695.1 Solirubrobacterales bacterium
TGCTCGGCAAAGACGAGGGCCACCCGAAGGCCGGCGGCGGGCTCAGCGGCGGCCCGCAGATGCTGCAGAACTCACTCGACGGCGAGCGCGTCTACGTTTCCAACTCGCTCTACTCGACCTGGGACAACCAGTTCTACCCCGAGCTGCGCGGCTGGCTGACCAAGCTCGACCGCCAACCCGACGGCAGCTACGCGCTCGACGAGGACTTCTTCATCGACTTCGCCGAGCAGACCGGCGGCGCGAGGCCGCACGAGATCCACCTCCCCGGCGGCGACTGCACCACCGAGATCTTCCAGTAGGCGCGCCCCGGGAGAGCGCCGTCGGAGTCGGACGCGGCCTAGGTACCGACTTCGGAGTCCGGACCGAAGTAGGCCGATTCGCCGAGCAGGAGCCCGTAGTTGGCGTCGGGGGCGTCGCCGCTGTTCAGCATCACCGCGATCGTGTCGGTGACGACGTGCCCGTCGGCGTAGCTGAAGGTGATCCGCCCGCGCGGTTCGATCGAGTAGGTGCCGTGGTCTTCGGGCGGCAGCGCGCCGTAGCTGCCGCCTTCGCCGAAGAACCCGGAGACGCCGGAGGCGCGGGCGAATTCGCCGCTGCTCGACATCTTCAGGTCGACGGTGACGAAGCTGCAGCTGAGCGGGCAGAGGCCGAACTCGTTGATGTAGCTGCCGCTGGCGTCGAACTTCGCGCCCGCTTCCGCCGGCAAGGCTTCGCTGAAGCTTTCTTCGCCGATCTTGGCGCCGTGCGAGCCGATCTTGTATTCGCCCGTCGTGCCGCCGATGTTCAGCGCGCCGGTCGTTTCGTCCCAGGTGTAGGGCAGGCAGCCGTCTTCTTCGCCGTTCGCGGTCTGGCTGGTGCAGCTCGGCAGGCCTTCCTTCGGCACGCCGCGGTAGACCCAGTGTTCGTCGACGAAGTAGTAGGCGTGCATGTAGGTGGTGGTGAGCACCTGGTAGGTGTTCCAGAAGTAGCGGCCGACGATGTCCGGCGCTTTCTTCGCTTCTTCCTTGGGACCGTTGGACCCGCCCGCGATCTTCACCGCCACCGCGTCCTTCGCCTTCGGCTCGCCCGGCGCCGTGGCGACGAAGACGAGCTTCGGCTTGGCGGTCGAGGTCGCGGTCACCTTGAAGGTCGCGACCTCCCTCTTGCCCGCTTTCAGGCGACCGACCTTCACCTTGGCGGGCCTCACCGTGACGCCCTTCGAGGCCTTCGCCTGGAGGACGACGCCGACGAGCGCCCCGTGGCCGCGGTCGGCGACCGAGACCTTCAGCTTCGTCGCCGTGCCGACAGTGAGCTTCGCCCCCTTCGGCGCGTTCACCGCGAGGTCCGAGCCGCCGCCTTTCGACTTGTGCGGCTTGGCCCCGGCGCTCGCGGCGAGGGCGAGCAGCGCGACCACGGCGAGCAGGATCACGGGGACGAAGCGCGACCGAATCATGGGCGCCAGCCTACTGAGATTCGGTCTCGGCGCGCGTGATTAATTGGTAACGAGGCGCAGCACCAGAGCCCGCGACTTGGAGGCGATCCCGCCATCCGCGGTCACCAACGTGAGCCTGACCCGGACCCGCGCCTTGCCGTCGCGGAGCAGCTCCCTCGCGGTGCCGCCCTTGGCAACCACCTTCAGCTTCACGACGCCGGCGCCCGCCGCCTTGACGCTGTCGCGGACCACCTTGGTCCCCCTCAACGTCACCGTGCCCGGCCCGGAGACCTTGGCCAGCAAGGTCGCGCTGCCGCGGCGAAGTTCGCGCTTCACCTTCACGATGCCGACCGAGGGCCGCGCGGGCGGGTTCGGCCGTGGGGCCGGCGGTGGCGTGGGCGGGGGCGCCGGCGGTTCGACTCCGGGCAGATCCCCGATCGCGAACGTGCCGGCCGACGCCACGGTCGAGCCTGCCCCGTTGGTCGCGATCTCATCGCAGGAGTAGCCACCCAGTTCGGTCGCGACCAGCGTCCGGTCCGTCGCCCCGGCGACCGGGACATTTTCGTGGCGCCATTCGTAGGTGACGCTCCGCGGCGCGCGGTAGAGGAACGCTTCGACCAGGTCCGGTTCGGTCGGGATCGAGTAACAGGTCAGCGTCGAGCCGGACGGCTTCATCGCAATCGACGCCGGCTCGGCCACAGGCTCGAACTTCGGCTTCTCGAGCAGGACCGGAAAGCTCGGTTCGGTGGACGAGGAGCCGGAGATGTCGAGTTCCGCGACGCTCCCGTCGGCGAGCGAGAGCGTGCCGATGAAGCCGTTTTCGTTGGCCCAGTACAGCTTTTCGGTTTCCGGGTCGATCGCGATCCCCGCCGCCCCTTCCGGGAGTGCCAGCGCCCCGACGTCTTTCTGGCCACCTTCTTTGCCGTCGAGCGTCGACCAGCCGATCGTGCCGGTGTCGTAGTTGGCCCAGTAGATGCGTCCGGTGCTCCCGTCGATTGCGAGCCCGGTCGGGCCTTCGAGGTCGTTGACATCGAAGACTTCGAGATTGCCCGCGCCGAGCCCGTCGAGGCTCGCCCAGCCGATCAGGCTTTCTTCGTAGCCGGCCCAGTAGATCCGCCCTTCGGCCGGGTCGACGACGACCCCCGACGGTTCGCCGATCGGCGCTCCGCCGGTGTCGACCATCCCCGCTTCGCCGCTGTCGTCGAGCGCCGCCCAGCCGATCGAGTCGCCGGCCCAGTTGGCCCAGTAGACGCGGCCGTTCTGGGGATCGATCGCGATCCCCTCGGGCACTTCGACTTCGGCGCTCCCGGTGTCCAGCGGCCCGGATTCGGTCCCGTCGAGGTTGGCGAATTTGATCGAGTTGGAGAGCGCGTCGGCCCAGTAGACGCGGCCGGTCGCGGCGTCGATCGCGGTTCCGTACGGCTGTTCGGCGACGACCGGGGTCGGCGAGATCGTCGCGCCGCCACTCCCGTCGAGCGCCGCCACCCCGAGCGTTTCGTGGCCGTCGTCGGTCCAGTAGACGCTGTCGGCGGCGGAGGCCGTCGCGGCGCAGAAGAGCGCGGCGAGGCAGGTCAGTAGGACAACCAGCGGTCCGGTTCGCATTCCCTAATTAAAGACTGTCGATCAAATCCGCGACTGAGTCCACGATGCGGGAGGGGCGGTAGGGCAGGCGCTCGGTCTCCTCGCGTTTGGTGACGCCGCTGAGGACGAGGATCGTTTCCATGCCCGCCTCGAGGCCGGAGACGATGTCGGTGTCCATGCGGTCGCCGATCATCGCGGTCGTCTCCGAGTGGGCTTCGAGGCGGTTGAGGGCGGTGCGCATCATCAGCGGGTTCGGCTTGCCGACGAAGTAGGGCTCGACCCCGGTC
>DAIQOT010000336.1:0-2737 GCA_036787695.1 Solirubrobacterales bacterium
CGGACGACGAAGGCGGCGGCGCCGAGGATGAGGAGGAAGAGGCCGGTGCCGGCGGAGCCGAGGATCGCGGCGAGGAAGGCGATCACCATCAGGCAGTAGAAGAGCCGCGCCAGCGCGTCGACGAAGCCCTCGAGTCGGTCCAGATCAGAGAGGTCGATCCGCATACGGACCGTCTTCGCCGACGGCGCTAGCGGTCCTCCCCGCGCTCCATCTCTTCGAGCAGCTCGTTCATCTTGCGGTAGTAGATGACGCCGCCGTGGACCGTGCGTTCCGGGCCCGCCCAGCCGGGCGCCATCTTCACCGCCGCCAGCAGGCCTTCGAGCTCCTCCAGCTTGCGCCTGTTCCACTCGATCCGTTCGGCGATCAGCGGCCCCGGATCGGCGCCCGCGAAGATTTTCAGCAGCATCTCGTCGCGCAGCTGCGGCGGCGCGGCGACCGGCTCGTCGGCCCACTCCCGCAGCGCTTCGCGGCCGACGTCGGTGAGCGCGTAGCGACGGCGGCGGCGCCCGCCTTTCTCCTGCCGCGAGGAGAGGTAGCCGCCCGAGGCCAGCCGCGCCGGCTCCTGGTAGGCGGTCGTGTGGGGGACGGGCCAGAAGTTCTCGACCGAGGTCTCGAGCGCGTCTTTGATCTCGTAGGAGGTCAGTTCGCCGAAGCGATCGAGCAGCGCCAGCAGGGCGTATGAGGTCGAGGTGAGTTTGATCGTCTTGCTTTTCATAGTTCCAGGCGTATAGTTCCAGACGAACTATCTACCAACATCAGCGCGGGAGGCGGAGATGGCGGAGGCAGAGCGGGACGGCGGGGAGGGCACGAGGCGCTCCTATGACGCGGTGATCGTAGGCGGCAGCCTGGCGGGCTGCGCGGCGGCGACGATGTTGGGACGGGCCGGCGCCCGCGTCGCGGTGCTCGAGAAGAGCCCCGACCCGGCGGCGTTCAAGCAGATCTGCTCGCACTTCATCCAGGCCTCGGCGGTGCCGACGCTGGAACGGATGGACCTGCTCGAGCCGATGATGGAGGCGGGCGCGATCCGCTCGCGGTTTCGGGCGCACGTGCCGTGGGGGTGGATCGAAGCGCCGCCGGAGCGGGCCGCGCTCAGCATCAACCTGCGTCGGCAGCGGCTCGACCCGATGGTCCGCGAGATGGCGGCGTCGACTCCTGGCGTCGAGGTGATGCAGGGACTTTCGGTGGGGGAGCTGCGCCGCGCCGACGGCAAGGTGACCGGCGTTGTGGCCCGCGACCGCGACGGCTCGGAGATCGTCTTCGAGGCGCCGCTGACGATCGGCGCCGACGGCCGCGACTCGACCATCGCCAAGGTCTCCGGGGTCAAGGTCAAGACCTACCCGCACGGCCGCTTCGCCTACGGCGGCTACTTCGAGGGAGTCGCGCTGCGGGGCGCGCCCGACGCGTCGGTCTGGCTGATGGACCCCGACTGGGCGGCCGCCTTCCCCACCGACGAGGGCCTTACGTTCGTTGCCGCGATGCCGACCAAGGCGCGGCTACTCGAGTTCAAGGCCGACCCGGGGGCGGCGCTGGTCGAGTACTTCGAGGCGGTGCCGGAAGCGCCGTCGCTGCGGAGCGCGCGGCTCGACGACCGCGGCGTGCTCGGCAAGATCGACATGACGAACCGGATGCGGGCCCCGACCGCGCCCGGCCTGGCGCTGATCGGCGACGCGGCGCTGGCCACCGACCCGCTCTTCGGCGTCGGCTGCGGCTGGGCCTTCCAGTCGGCCGAATGGCTGGCCGACGCGGTAACGCCGGCGCTGCGGGGCGAAGAGGCGCTGGAGAAGGGGCTGCGCCGCTACCGGCGGACCCACTCGCGCCACCTACGCGGCCACGCCTGGATGATCCACGACTACGCGACCGGGCGGAAGCTGGGGCCACCGGAGCGGCTGCTCTTCTCCGGGGCGGCCCGTGACCCGCGGGCGGCGGCGATCTTCGATGCCTTCGGGACGCGGCAGATCGGCGCGGCGCGGCTGATGGCGACCGGGGTGCCGGTGGCGGCGCTCGCCAACCTGCGCTACGCGCTGGGGCGGCGGTACAAGAGCCCCGGGCAGGTCGACGCGGGCGTCGGGAGCGCCGCCTGATGGCGACCGAGGCGACGACCACGGTGCGGCGGCGACGCTTCGACGCGGCCGGGACCTCCTCGCGGCTGGTCGAATCGGGGCCGGAGGAGGCGAGCACCGCGGTCGTCTTCGTCCACGGCAACCCGGGGTCGAGCGATGACTGGGAGGCGCTGGTCGGGGCCGTCGGGGCGACCGGGACGCGCGCCCTCGCCTTCGACCTGCCCGACTTCGGCGAGACGATCGCCCCGGCCGGCTTCACCCACACCGTGCCGGGCTACGCGGCCTTCGTCGACGCGGCACTGACGGCGCTCGGGGTGGAGCGGGTGCACCTCGTCCTTCACGACTTCGGCGGCCCGATCGGCCTCGCCTGGATCGCCGGCCACGCGGACCGACTGGCGTCCCTGACCCTGATCGACATCGGCATCCTGCCCGGCTACAAGTGGCACAAACTGGCGCGGGTCTGGCGCACCCCGGTGCTCGGTGAGCTCTTCCAGGCGATCACCACGCGCCGCGGCTTCCGCGCCAACGTCAAGCGCACCGAGCCGCAGGGACTCCCCCGCCCGTTCGTCGAAACGATGTACGACCACTACGACCGGCGGACGAAGCGGGCGGTGCTGAAGCTCTACCGCGACACCGACGCGCCCGGCGCGCCCGACCCGCAGCTGGTCGCGGCGCTA
>DAIQOT010000150.1:0-9395 GCA_036787695.1 Solirubrobacterales bacterium
CTCGACCAGCTGCTGGGTCTGCTGCGAGGCGAGCAGGCGGCGCCAGATCTCGTCGACCAGTTCGCTGTCGAGGGCCTCGATCAGCGCTTTCTTGATCGCCGGGCTGTCCAGCGCGCTCTGCACGGCCTCGTCGACCACCGGGCCTTCGAGCACCCGCGCCAGCGCCCGCTCGACCGCCTCGCTTTCGACCGCGGAGACGATCGCCTCCTCGGCGGCGATTTCGACCGCCTTGTCGATCCCGGTGGCGCGCCCGACCGCCCCCGCGCCCCGGGCTCCGGCGCCCAGCAACCGCGCCGCGAGTGGCGTGCTCTCCTCGGCCATGAGCCGAGTCTAGCCGCCGTTCAGGTGCTCAAGCAGGCGATCGAGAAACTCGCTCTGCGCGGGAAGGAGCTTGCGGCGGGCCCCCTCCAGGTCGAACCAGTCGGCCCGGTCGACCTCGGGGAACTCGACCTCGCGGCCGCTCTTCGGCGGCCACTCCATCTCGAATGTATTGCTGTCGAGGCCCTCCGGGTCGAAGTCGCCCTCCGCCGCCCAGCCGTCGACCACTTTGCCCGCCTTCTGGCGGACCGAGCCGAGCTCGATCAGCTCGTCCGGGTCGAGGTCCGGCGCGCCGCCGCCGAGCTCCTCGTCCAGCTCCCGCAGCGCCGCCGTCCGCGAATCCTCGTCGCCCTCGAGGCCACCCTTGGGGATCGACCAGGCGCCGTCGTCACGGCGCGCCCAGTAGGGGCCGCCCGGATGGACGAGAAGGAACTCGGTGGTTCCGGCGCGATCGCGGTAGAGCAGGATGCCGGAGCTGCGTTTGGTCGCCATCCGTCTATTTCAGCGAGAAAGCGCGTCGAGCAGCGGGGCGAGGGAGTCGAGCAGGTCGTCGCGGGGCGTCGCGGCGAGCGTCTCGAGCGTGCCGTTGGCGCGGGTCATCGCGACGCCGACCGCGAGCGCGATCAGGAGCTCGGCGCGCAGCTCGGCGTCGGCGGCGCCGCGCTCGCGCAGCTCGTCGACCAGGCCGGAGAGGACGCGGTCGCCGACGACGGCGCTGATCTGGCGGCGCGCGCCGGGGGTCAGCGCCGGGCTGGCGAGGGCACGGCTGATCGGCGTGTGCCCGCGTTCGTCCCAGCGCTCGAGCAAGAAGCGGAGCAGCTCCGAGGGCGCGTAGTCGAGGTCTTCCTCCTCGGGCGCGCGGACGGTGATCGCGGCGAGGAAGAGGCCTTCCTTGGAGTCGAAGTATCGGGCGATCAGGGCCGGATCGACGCCCGCCCTCTCGCCGATCTCGCGCGTGGTCGCGCGGTCGTAGCCGACCTCGTCGAATACCCGTCTGGCGGCGTCCAACAGCGCGCGGCGCGAGGCCTCGGCGTCGTGGGGACGGCGCGTCGCGGTCGCCTTGTCACCGATTGGTGACACAGGCCAACGGTACCAGGGACGTCACGAGCCCCGCCCCACCCCGAGCGTTCGCACTTTCCCCGTGCATAGCGCGGCAAAGTGCGAACGCGCCGGCGCTGCGGTCAGCCGCCGAGGCGGAAGGCGACCAGGGAGGGCTGCTGGCCTTCGGCGACGGCGATGCCGGCGGGGACGATCAGGGTGTCGCCGGAGGCGCTCATGCCGGAGTTCGACCCGGCGGGGAGGGACGCCGACCACACTTCTCCCCCGGTTTCGCCGTCGAGCCCGTGCAGGGTGCCGTCGAAGGTGGCGAAGAAGACCATGTCGTTGACCGCGACCGGCGCGCCGAACGCGGCCGTTTCGTATTCCTCGTTCCACACTTCCTTGCCGGTGGCGATGTCGAGGCCGACCATTTCGCCGGTCATTTCTTCGCCTTCGCCGATCGTTTCACCGTTTTCGACCGTCAGCGGGTGGTTGACGACCGGGACGTAGAGCGTCTTCTTCGACGCCGCCATCGGCGCGATCACGCCGCCGATGATCCCCGGGTAGACCGTCGTCACCTGCTTCGGCAGCTTCGACGTTTCGCCACGCATCGCCTTCAGGCCGTCGTCGTCGTGACCATTGTGTTTGCCGACCGGCGTCTTCCAGACCATCTTGCCGGTCTTCGCGTCGACCGCGACGACGAGGCCGTTCTTGCCCGACCCGATCGCCAGCTTCTCGCCGCCGACGGTGGCGAGGATCGGCGGGTTCTGGAAGTCCCAGTCGTAGACGTCGTGCGGGGTCGCCTGGTAGTACCACTCGAGCTTGCCGGTCTTCGCGTTCAGCTTGACCAGCGAGTCGGTGTAGAGGTTGGGGCCGGGCCGGCTCGCGCCCCAGGGCAGCCCTTCGGCGCCGGGGAAGGGCACCGGGTTGCCGGTCCCGACGTACATCCCGCCTTCTTCGTCGAAGGAGGGCGCGTACCAGAGGCCACCGCCCGCGTTGATCGCTTTGTGCTTCTTCGACCAGAGCGTCTTCGGCACCGTGTCCCAGTGCCACTTTTTCGCGCCGGTCTTCGCGTCGAGCGCCCAGAGGACGCCGGCGATGCCACCGTTGTAGGCGCTGGTGGCGTCGGTCGGCACGGTCGAGATGTAGACGAGCCCGTCGTGTACCCCGGGCGACATGTCGATCGCTTCCTTCGGCACCGTCGTCAGTTCGGTCGACCAGAGTTCCTTGCCGCTCGCCGCGTCGAGCGCGAAGGCTTTCGTCGCCGTCGCCCCGAAGACCTTGCCTTCTTCGACCGTGACCCCGTTCGGGCCCTGGTCGACTTCTTCCATCTTCGTTTCCCAGATCAGTTCGCCGGTTTCCAGGTTGAAGGCGGCGACGTTCGATTCGAGGTCCTGCATGTAGACGATGCCGTCGGTGATCACCGGCGAGGCGGCGTACGCCCCGTAGGTGCCCTGCGCCGAGCTCGGCGCTTTCCAGGCTTCTTCCAGTTCCGGCGCGGTTTCGCGGTTGATCGGGCCGCCGGAGACGAAGCGGCTGTTGGCGAGGTCGACACCGGGGAATGCCGGGTCCTTGGCGACCTGCGAGGCGCCACCTTCGCCGCTCGGGTTGTCCACGGTGCTCGGCGTGCTCGACGACCCATCGTTGGCCCCATCGCCGGACGACGACGACGAGGAGCCGCCGCCGCAGCCCGCGAGCAGGGCGACCACCAGGAGCGTCAGCATCGCCACGGCGGCGCCGCGCTTGGCTTTAGTCAGCGCCGGCAGGAGCGGGGTGAGGACTCGGTTGGCGAGCAGGCCGAGACTGCCGAGGTTGGCGAAGCCGGGGCCCTGGCTGAGGCCCGCGAGGCCGGGGATGTGGAGGCGCGGCTCGAGGCCCTCGAGGGCGAGCGAGCGGTCGAAACGCAGCTCGACGCCGGGCTCGCGGTCCCAGATCGGGCCGGTCCGTTCCTCGAGTTCGGCCCGGACCGGCTCGGCGAACAGGCCGCGTAGCTGGGCGAGGAGGTCGAAGCCGGTGCAGTTGACGACGTACTCGTGGTGGGCGATCGCCGGGCCGGCGGCGGTCTCGAGCGCCAGCTCGACCCCCTCCCCCTCGCTCGCCGCCGCCAGGTGGACGGCGCGCCCGAGCTCGAAGCTGCAGCGCTCCTCCCCCGCCAGTCCCCCGATCACGGTCGCGTCGAAGACGCCGCGGTCGCAGTGCTTGATGAAGTCCTGGCGGCTCTCGAGGTCGAGCGCCTCCCAGCCGACGTCGTCGGGGTCGGCGAAGACGCGGTTCTCGAGGAAGCTCTCGCCACGGCTGAGCGGCAGCATCGGCGTGTAGACGGTGATCCGCGCCTCCGGCCGCAGCGCCCGCAGGAAGATCAGCGCCGAGAGCGCGCTCTCGCCACCGCCGACGATCGCCACGTCGACCTCGCGGTCGGCGGGCAGCCGGGCGAACTCGCCGCGCCGACTGTCGCAGTGGAGCAGCCGCGGCTCGGCCGCCGGGTCGTGCGGGAAGGCGCGGTGGACGCCGGGCCCGGTGAGGAGCAGGGAGCGCCCGGCAAGCTGGGTCGGAGCGCCGTCGTCGTCGCCCTCGACGTCGATCACCCAGCGCTCGCGCGCCGCGTCGAGGCGCACCGCGACGACCCGCCCGCGCAGCGTCGTCACCCCCTCCGTCGCCCGCGCCAGCACCCAGCCGAGGTAGGTCCCGTAATCGCGGTGGAGGATCGGCGGCGCGCCCGAGTTCACCCACGGCGCGTACTCGCCGCGTTCAATCGCGTGGCGCTGCCAGCTCAGAGGCAGCAGGGCGGCGTCGAGCTCGTCGCCGACAGTGGGGAACTGGCGCGAGCTGCGGTACGGGAAACCGACATCCTTGATCGGCGGCACCGCCAGCGGCTCCTCCCCCGAGGTCATCCCGTTCAGCCCCAGCCAGGAGGCGGCGGGCTCGGTTTTCTCGACGATCGTCACCGTCAGGTCGGCCAGGCCGAGCCCGTTCAGCGCGTCGACCTTGGCCGCGATCGCCGCCGCCTTGGCCCCCGCGCCGACGATCAGGAGGTCGGAGACGGGGATCTCCCCCGCGTCGTCCTTCCCGGCCCCCCGACCGTTCGTCCCTGCCGCATCGCTCATCCCACCATCACCAACCCTTTCTCTCCCGGACTGAATGAGATCGCCGCTTTGCTGACCCGCTCACCGCGGGTGTCCACCGGTTGCAGGTCGACGGCCGCCAGGACCTCGCGCAGGACCCGCTTCATCTCGAGCTGCGCGTAAGGGGCGGCGATGCAGCGGCGGGTGCCGCCGCCGAAAGGGATCCAGGTGTAGGTGCCCGGCGGCGTCTCGAGGAAGCGCTCGGGGCGGAAGCGGAGTGGGTCCGGGTAATACCGCGGGTCGCGGTGCAGGAGGTGGATGCATGGGGCGACGACGGTCCCGGCGGGGAGGTCGCGGCCGGCGATCCGCATCGGCTCGAGCAGGCGGCGGACGACGACCGGGACCGGCGGGCGCAGCCGCAACGTCTCCTTGACGACGGCGTCGAGGTAGGCGTCGTCCTCGCCGCTCGAGATCTCGGCGCGGGCGCGGGCGAGCGTCTCCGGGTTGCGCAGGAGGCGCTCGAAGGCCCAGGCGAGCGAGGTCGAGGTCGGGCCGTCGGAGAGCAGCGTCACGAGTTCGTCGCGCAGCTCTTCCTCGCCGAGCGGCGAGCCGTCCTCGCGGCGGGCGGCGATCAGCATCGAGACGACGTCGGGACGGTCCGGGATCGGTTCGGCGCGGCGGCGGCGGACCTCGGCGAGCGCCTCGTCCTCGACCGGGCGCATCGCCCGGTGGTAGGCGGGGCTGTGGCGGACCCACTCGGGGCCGAGGAAGCTGAGCGCGGCGATGTTGCGGGGCTGGTTGAGCCAACCGGTGAGGTTGGTGAGGTGGCGGCGCAGCGGGTCGAGGCGCGGTTCGTCGGCGCGATCGCCGAAGACGACGCGCATCACCACCTCGAGCGTCAGCACCTGCATCCGCGGCCACAGCGCGAACGGCTCGCCTGCGGGCCAGGCGGCGACCTCGCGGCGCGCCACCGCGGTGATCGTCGCCGCGTCGTTGGCGATCGCCTCGCCGTGGAAGGCGGGCAGGACGATGCGGCGCCGACGCATGTGGTCCGGTTCTTCGGAGAGCATCATCGAGCTCGGGCCGAGCAGCGGCCCAAGCAGCGGGTTGGCGAGCGCGACGCCTACCTTGTCGCCCGCGGTGAAGATCCGTTTGACGTCGTCGGGGTCGGCGAGGAGCACCCAGTCCCCCCAGTGGCGGATCCGCAGCGTGAAGGCGTCGCCGTAGCGCTCCCGGCAGCGCTCGAGCCAAGGCAGCGCCCGGTTCGTCCAGCCGAGCGCCTGCAGCGCCCGCGGCATCCTCGGCCCCGGCGGCAGGCTCACGAGGGGCCTCCCTCGCCGCGAACCTTCTGCCTTTTGTCGCCCACAGGGCTACTAAAGGACGAGGGTTGGTGGTCGCCGGCGGCGAGCCGCTCCATCAGCTCGTCCTCGGCGCGGCAGGTGGCGTCGATCATCAGGTCGAAGAAGCCCGCGGTGAAGTCGGCGGGGAGGTCGACCTCGCTGCCGTGCTGGAGGTAGCGGGCGCGGACGATCTCGACCCGCCCCGGCTGCATCATGTCGATGTCGTTTTCGGACTTGTGGACGGCGACTTCGCGGCAGATCTGGAAGCGCTCCCCGAGCAGGTCGACGAGCTGCGCGTCGATTTGGTCGAGGCGCGCGCGGAAGGGCGCGAGGCCGTCGGCGACGGCCTGCTCGGCCGGGGTCAGCGCGTGTTCAGGAGCGGCGCTGGCCCGCGCGGCCCGCGACTCCCCGGCGCTCATGGTCCGCTCCTCGGTGCTCATACCGGGTCCTCCCCGAGCAGGCCGGAGGCGAAGGCGTGGCTGCACGGGGCGAGCGCGCCGAGCGAGTAGCCGCCCTCCTGGACGATGCAGACCGGCAGCTCGGTGGCGGCGAGCAGTCGGCCGATGCCGGCGAAGACCTCGGGGCCGAAGTGCCAGCTGCCGTGGGGGTCGCCCTCGGCGGTGTCGTAGCCGAGCGAGACGACCAGCGCGGCCGAGTCGGTGGCGAGCTCGGTCAGCGAGGCCTCGACCTCGGCCAGGTAGGTGAGCGGGTCGGGGGCGGCGGCGAAGGCGTGGGCGCGTTCGCGCGGGGCGCGAGGCAGCTCGGTCCCCTCGGCCACGTTCGTCACCGGCGCGGCGTGCAGCGAATGGAGGGTCGCGTCGGCGCCCATCCGCTCGACCAGCTCCGAGGTCCCGTTCGGGTAGTGGAGGTCGAGGTCGAGGACGCCGACCGGGGCGAGCCCGCCGGCCCGCAGCGCCTCGATCGCCGCCGCGGCGTTGTTCAAGTAGCAGTAGCCACCGATGAAATCGGGGCCGGCGTGGTGGCCGGGAGGACGACAGACGGCGTAGGCGTAGCGGTCGCCGGCGAGCAGGCGGTCGGCGGCGGAGAGCGCGGTGCGGACCGCCTCGCGGGCGGCAGCGACGAGCGCCGCGTTGACCGGGATGTCGGGCTCGAGCCCGGGCGGGGCGAGCTGCGGGAGGACGGTCGGCTCCTCGCCGGCGGCGTCGAGCGCCGCCATGTGGGCGGGGCCGTGGAGCGCCGCGAGCATCCGCTCGACCGCCGCGTCGTCGGCCGCGGCGTCGACGCAGCGGACACCGAAGTGGCGGCGCAGGCCGATCCGCAGCTCGGCGAGCCGGGCGTCGGAGTCCTGCCCCGCGAGACGATCGTCGCCTTCGCGGATCCAGACCGAGCTCGTGTCGAGCCCGTTGGTGCGCTGCTCGACCATGACGAGCTCGCTCATGGGAGTGCCTTCCGCATCCGCGGGCCGAGCCGCTCGAAGCCGTTGGCGAGGTAGAAGCGCTCGGTGGCGCGGATCGCTTCGAAGCTCTCGCGTGGCAGGCCGACCTCGACCCGCGCGGCGCCCGCGTCGACCGCCGCCTCGGCGAGCGCATCGACCAGCGCCGCGCCGACCGCCCGGCCCCGCCACTCGCGGCGGGTCCAGAGCACCTCGATCGTCAGCATCCGTCCCGGCACCTGGATCGCCCGCGCCCAGCTCGCCGTGAGCACCCCGACCAGCTCGCCGCCGTCGCCGACGGCGATGAGGACGATGCCTAAGGTCGGGTCGTCGATGTGAGCGCGCGCCTCGTCCTCGATCGCGGTGTGGGACGGCGGCGTCGCGCCCAGCTCGCAGAGCAAGGCCGCGACGCCGGTGGCGATAGCGGCGGAGTCACTGGGCCGCGCTCGGCGAACGTCCCAGCCCGACTTCCCCGGCGTGATCGCCGGGCGATGCGTGGCCGCCCCGGTCATGCCGCGCTCGCTCTCCTCGCGTCGCCACTCCCGGCGGCCACCTCGGCGCTCCTCGTCGTCGCCGTCCGGTCGCGCCCCGGCTCCAGCCCGACGCTCCAGGCCCCCTCGTCCCCACGCCCGGTCACGGTCTTGGCGATCGCCGACATCGGGGCGCGGGCCTTCAGCAGGATCTCGTCGAACTCCTCCTCGGGGTCCGACTGCATCACGATCGCCCCGCCGGCGCCGATCGTCGTCCGTCCCGGCCGGATGACGATCGTGCGGATCACGATCGAGAGGTCGACCGAGCCGTCGACGCCGAAGTAGCCGATCGCCCCCGAGTAGACGCCGCGCGCCTCGTCCTCGAGCTCGTCGATGATCTCCATCGTCCGCTCCTTCGGCGCACCGGTCATCGAGCCGCCGGGGAAGCAGTTGCGCACGCACTCGACCGGCGAGCGCCCCGCTTCGAGCTGCCCGGTCACGGTCGAGACGACCTGGTGCACGGTCGCGTAGGGCTCGACCACCATCAGGTCGGGAACGCGGACCGAGTCGATCTCGCTGACCCGGCCAAGGTCGTTGCGCAGCAGGTCGACGATCATCAGGTGCTCGGCGCGGGTCTTCTCGTCGGTGGCGAGCTCGGTGCGGCGGGCGGCGTCCTCGACCGGGTCCTCGGCGCGGGAGATCGTCCCCTTGATCGGCCGCGCCTGGACCGCGCCGTCGCGTGCCACCGAGAGGAAGCGCTCTGGCGAGGAGCTGACGATCGCGGTGTCGCCGAAGCGCAGGAAGGCGGCGAACGGCGACGGGTTGGAGCGGCGCAGCCGGCGGTAGAGCGCGAACGGGTCGGGACTCGCGTCGGTCGAGATCTGATCGGTGAGGCAGACCTCGTAGCTCTCCCCCGCCGCCAGTTCGGCCTGCGAGCGTTCGATGTCGGCGAGGTACCGGGACCGTCCCCTGCCGACCCGGAAGCTGACGTGACTGCCCGGCTCGTCGGGCGGATCGAGCGGCCGCGCCGGCGGCGGGTCGCAGATCGCCGCCGCCGCGAGCCGCGTCGCCTCCTCCAGCCACGCGGTCTGCGTCACACGTTCGTCGGACCCCTGCTGTTGACGGGCCGAAAACTCCAGCCCAGCTTGAGTTTTCGGCCTATCAACACCGGGCTGTCGCTCGTTGCGGACGAGGGCGAAGACGTGGGTGCGCTGGCGGGCGTGGTCGACAGCGACGACGCGGTTGGCGAACATCATCGCCGCGTCGGGCAGGTCGGAGCTGTGGACGTTCTGGGACCCGCAGTCGGCTTTCAGCTCGTAGCCGAGGTAGCCGACGAAGCCGCCCATCAGGCCGCGGTCGACGCCGATCGGCGGCTCCGCCCGGACCGCTTTGGTCTCGGCGTCGAGCAGCTCGAAGATCGAGCCGTGGCGCACCTCCTCGCCGGCCGGGGTGCGGATCGTCGTCGCGGCGGCGTCGACGTCGTAGGAGAGGTGGCGCTCGGCCGGGCCGGCGCTCGTCCCCATATATGAGCACTGCGCGAGCCAGGTCGGCGCGTCGGCCGAGTCGAGCCAGAAGGACGTCTCGGCGTCGGCGAAGAGGCGTTCGTAGAGGTGCTCCGTCGGCGCGACGCCCTCGAGCGTCCGGGCAAGGACGGTCCAGTCGTGCTCCTCGGCGCCGGCGTCCGCCGCCCCCACAGCCTCGGCCGCATCACCACGCGCCACCCCCGTCGACGTACCGTTGACTCGAGCCTGGGGCGAGTCGTCGGATCGTCGAC
>DAIQOT010000026.1:0-26085 GCA_036787695.1 Solirubrobacterales bacterium
CGGATCCCGCTGACGATCGGGCCGCTGATCATTACCGCCGGGCTGCTCCTGATGCTGCGGATCAACCCCGGGGACGGCTACGTCGGCTACGTGCTGCCGGCGGTCTTTGTCTTTGGCCTCGGCCTCACCTTCGTCGTGGCGCCGGTGACGGCGACGGTGCTGGCGGCGGTCGACTCGAGCCACGCCGGGATCGCCTCCGGGGTCAACAACGCGGTCGCGCGGGTCGCGGGGTTGCTCGCGGTCGCGGTGATCCCGGTGATCGCGGGCCTCACCGGCGACAAGTTCTACGAACCGTCACACATGACCCACGGCTTTCACGTCGGGATGATCGTCTGCGCGATCCTCGCCGCCCTCGGCGCCGTCGTCGCCTGGACCACGATCTCCTCCGACGTCCTCGAAGAGGAAGGCGAGGAGCCGGAAGAGTGCGACTACAGCTGCGGCATCGGCGCCCCCGCCCTCCGCCCCGCCCGCGAGCCGTCACACGAGACCGTGGCTCCAGCCAGCGCGACACCCTGAGGCCGAGGTTCCTGCCGATGCGGCCGTCCGAGTTGGTCCCGGGCGTCTCGACGGCGACCCGGGCAGGCTGTGGCCGCCGCCGAGACGCCCGGGACGTGAGTGGTTCCGTCGATGGCTGCAGGGTTTTGGTCGCTATGGGACCAAAACCCTGCAGGGAGGCCATGGCTGGACGCTTTTCGTCCCATGACAACGAAAAGTGTCCAGCGGCCCGCGGCTTAGGCCGGTGAGTTCGCAGAAACCCGCGGTATGCGCGGGAAAGTGCGAACTCGCTGGTGGCGGGGGTCAGAGGGTGAGGCCGCCGTCTACGGGGACGGTGGCTCCGGTGATGGCGCTGCCGCCGGGGCCTAGGAGGAAGGCGATGGTTGCGGCGACCTCCTGGGGGGCGAGGAGGCGTTCTAGGGGCTGGCGGGGGGCGAAGTCGGGGGGGGATGGGAGCTCGAAGAGGCGGGCGGACTCGGTGAGGAGCGGGGTGTCGGTCGAGCCGGGGGCGACGGCGTTGGCGGTGACGCCGCTGCCGTGGAGGTCGGCGGCGAGGCCACGGACGAAACCCTCCACCCCGGCCTTCGCGGCGCTGTAGGCGGCCAGGCCCGACATGCCGCGGGTCGCGCCCGACGAGGTGACGGCGACGAAGCGGCCGGAGCGCGGGCGCGGGCGTCCCAGCAGCGAAGGGGCGACGAGGCGGCCGGCGAGGATGACGGATTCGAGGTTGACCTCGAGCAGGGCGCGCTGCTGCTCGGCGGGGAGTTCCCAGGCGGGCAGGCCGCCGGCGATCACGCCCGCGTTGGCGACGAAGGCTTCGAGGTCCCCCCACGCTTCGGCGCCCTCGATCACCGCGGCGAGCGCCTCGGGGTCGGTGGCGTCGGCGACCACGGCACGGACGACGTCGGTGCGATGGCCGGGAGGCTCGGCGGGGTCGGCGCGGGCGCCGCGGTCGGAGTCGACAAGCGCGTCGGCCGGGCCCGCGGCGGGGTTGGCGTGAGCGCCGCGGTCGGCGTCGACACGTGCGGCGGCCGGATCCGCAATGGGGCCGCGCTCGATGTCGGTGCGGCGGGCCTGCGCCTCGGCAGCGGCGACGGCTTCGTCGAGGTCGTCCTCCGTCGCCATGGCGTACGGGAGGCGGCGGTCGGGGGTGCAGCGGTCGACGGCGACGACGCTCCAGCCGTCAGACGCGAGCGCGGCGATCGTCGCGGCGCCGATCCCGCGGGCGGCGCCGGTGACGATCGCGACGCGGCGGTTCAAAACCCGCGGGCGTCGGGGCGCGCCGCGGGCGCGGGCACGTCGGGTTCGGTGACGCTGAAGCGCGGCGCCGGGGCCGGCTGCGGCATCCCGCCGACCTCGACGAAGACGCCGCGGTCGCGGTTGTGGCCGTCCTCGCGCGCCTCGCGCATCGAGAGGACCGGGGCGACGCAGCAGTCGGAGTCGGCGAAGAGCTCGTGCCACTCGTCGCGCGGGCGCTCGGCGAACTTGGCCTCGAAGCGCTCGCGGATCGTGGGCCAGGTCGCCGGGTCGAGGTGGTTGGCGATCGCTTCATCGCCGCTCATCCCCAGGGCCTCCAGGAGCGCCGCGTAGAACTGCGGCTCGAGCGCCCCGACCGCGACCCAGCCACCATCGGCGCACCGGTAGGTGTCGTAGAAGGGCGCGCCGCCGTCGAGCAGGTTGACGCCGCGCTCGTCACGCCAGGCGCCCTGCTCGAGGAAGCCGTGGATCATGCCGGTCAGCGAGGTGGCGCCGTCGACGATCGCCGCGTCGACGACCTGGCCGACCCCGGCCGCCCGCGCGTGCAGCAGCGCGCTGACCACGCCGATGATGAGGTAGGCGCCGCCGCCGCCGAAGTCACCGACGAGGTTGACCGGGGGCACCGGCTTGCGGTCCGGCTCACCGACCATATGGAGCACGCCGGTGATCGCCAGGTAGGTGATGTCGTGGCCGGCGGTGTGGGCGTAGCGGCCGTCCTGGCCCCAGCCGGTCATGCGCCCGTAGACCAGCGCCGGGTTGCGGGCGAGGCACTCCTCGGGGCCGAGGCCGAGGCGCTCCATCACGCCCGGGCGGAAGCCCTCGATCAGCACCTCCGCCGCGGCGATCAGGCCGAGCACCTCCTCGACCCCCACCGGCGTTTTGAGGTCGACCTGGCGCGCGTCGCGACCGCGGTCGAGCACCGGCGAGGCGCCCCAGGCGAGGCCGCCCTTCGACGGCCGTTCGATCCGCGTCACCTCGGCGCCGAGGTCGGCGAGCATCATCCCGGCATAGGAGATCGGGCCGATCCCGGCCATCTCCACAACCTTCACCCCCGCCAGCGGCCCCATACCGGGGTCAGCTTACGCGGCGGCAGCGGGCTCGGCGGCGAAGCGGTCGATCACCTTTGGATCTCCCTCCAACGTAACGCCCATCGCTTCGGCGCCCGGACGGTCGAGGACCCCGAAGAGCAGGCCGAGGATCGGCCTCTCCGGCCCGACCAGGGCCGCGTCCGGGTCGCTCGCCGCGCCGAGGGTGACCTTCGTCTCCCCGCCGGCCGCCGCGATCACGACGGGCTCGTCGGCGATCCGCAGTTCGAGCGTCACCGGGTCCCCGCCCGGATCGCGGTCGCTCACCATCACCTCGACCGCCCCCGCGAGCCAGTGGCTGCGGACCGCGTCCTCGGGCTTCTGCTCGACCATCAGCGGCAGCCCCCAGCGCATCAGCTCGTCGAGAACCGGGCGCAGCCCTTCGCCGCGCGGGGTGAGCCGGAAGAGCGTCGTCGCGACCGGCGGCGGCGCCTCTTCGCGGGTGACCAGACCGGCCGCCTCGAGGTCGCGCAGCCGGTCGGCGAGCAGGTTGGAGGCGATGCCGGGGAGGCCGTTGCGGAGGTCGGTGTAGCGGGCGGCGCCGCGCTGGGAGAGCTCGCGGACGACGAGCAGGGTCCATCGGTCCCCGACCAGGTCGAGGGACTTGGCGACCGCGCAGTACTCGTCGTACGACCTCATCGTGTGAGCGATTCTATCAGCTTGTTGATTTTCTAAAGCAGATGCTTGACTTTCTTGTCTACGTGGATTAGAACGGCGACCGAGACGTCCGCCCCGACCAGACCGGAGAGCCATGAACCGCAAGCCCCTGATCCTCATCGCGTTGCTCCTCGCGGCGTTCGCGATCAACCTCGACACGACGATCGTCAACGTCGCGCTGCCGAAGCTCGCGCTCGAGCTGCACGCCTCCAACTCGCAGCTGCAGTGGGTGGTCGACGCCTTCAACCTCTTCTTCGCCGCCTCGGTGCTCGTCGCCGGCAGCCTCTCCGACCGCTTCGGCCGCAAGGGGATGCTGCTCGCGGGCCTCGGCGTGTTCGGGCTCGCGAGCCTGGTCGGCGGCATCACCTCCGACCCCGGAGAGCTGATCGCCGCCCGCGCGGTGATGGGGATCGGCGCGGCGATGGCCTTCCCGTCGACCCTCTCGCTGCTCACCAACGTCTTCACCGAGCGCGGCGAGCGGGCGCGGGCGATCGGCCTCTGGGGAGCGATCACCGGCGTCGCGATCGCGCTCGGCCCGATCGTCGGCGGCGCGCTCCTCGAAGTCTTCGACTGGCGCAGCATCTTCTTCGCGATGACCCCGGTCGCCGTCGTCGCGGGCGCGCTCGTCGTGCGCTACGTGCCGGCCTCCCGCGACCCGTCGGCTCCGGCGGTGGACGGCGGCGGCTTCGCCCTCTCGGCCGCCGCGGTCGGGATCCTCATCTACACGATCATCGAGGCGCCCGAACGGGGCTGGGGAAGCGCGACGTCGCTCGCCGGATTCGCCGCGACGATCCTCGCCGTGGCGGGCTTCGTCGCCTGGGAGCGGCGCCGGGCCGAGCCGATGCTCGACCTGAGCCTCTTCGCCGACCGCCGCTTCACCGCGGCGAGCGCCGCCGTGGCGATCTCCTTCTTCGCCCTCTCCGGCTTCGTCTTCCTCGTCACCCAGTACTTCCAGTTCTTCAAGGGATACGGGCCGCTCTCGACCGGCGTCCGGCTGCTGCCCGTCGCCACCACCGTGGCGATCTTCTCGATCGTCGGCGCCAAACTGGCGGTGCGGATCGGGACCAAGGTCGTAGTCGGCATCGGGCTGCTGCTCACCGCCGCCTTCTACCTCTGGGTGACGACGACCTCCGCCACCACCCCCTACTGGGAAATCGCCCTGCAGATGGTCGTCCTCGGGACCGGGATGGGGCTGACCAGCGCGCCGGCGACCGAGGCGATCATGGGCGTCGTCTCGCAGGCGAAGGCCGGGGTCGGCTCGGCGATGAACGACGCGACGCGGCTGCTCGGCGGGACCCTCGGCGTCGCCGTGATCGGCAGCGTCTTCGCCTCGATCTACGCGAGCAGGCTCGGTGACCTGCTGCCCGCGGCGCTGCCCGGGGGCGCCGCCGGCGCGGCGAAGGAATCGGCCGGGGCGGCGCTCAGCATCGCCGGCGAAGCGAGCCGCGCCGGCCACCCGGCGCTGGGGACGGCGGTCAGCGAAGCGGCGAACTCGGCCTTCTTCAGCGGCTTCCACGCCGGTGACCTGGTCGCCGCCGGGGTCGCCGCGGCCGGCGCCGTGGTCGCCTTCGCCCTCCTCCCCGCCCAGCCGACCACCGCGGAGGAGGAGGAGGAGGAGGACTCGACCGAGTCCGAGTCGCCGCTCGCCGCGATCGGTCACTAAGCCGTGCGCCCCCGATGTTGACGGGCCGAAAACCTCCCTATATCTCCGGTTTTCGGCCCATCAACCCAGGGGGAGGTCGGCGGGGAGGGGGACGTCGCGGGGCTCGCGGCCGGGGCCGTTGTCGTCCCAGCTCGGCCAGGCGAGACCGTCGCGGCCTTCGTGCTTGCCCGCCGCGCCGAGCGCCAGGATCACGACCTTCTCCGGGGTGGGGTTGGTCAGCTGGCGGCGCGTCCCCGGGCCGACGCGAGCCAGCTGGTCGACGCCGAGCTCGTGTGGCTCGCCCTCGACCACCAAGGTCAGGGTGCCCTCGAGCACCAGGTAGACCTCGTCCTGGCGCTCGTGGGTGTGGACGCGCAGCCGTTTGCGCGGCTGCAGGACCATCAGGTTGATCCCGAAGCTCTCGAGGTCGAGTTCGCGCCGCAGCGTCTGGAACATCTCCGTGCCGCGATCGACGGCGGCGAATGAAACGTCGACGATCATCGTGCCTCCTTCCCGGCGCGCTCGCGGAGCGCCCCGCGTTCGACCTTCCCGGTCGGGTTCTTCGGCAGATCGTCGACGAAGAAGACCCGCTTCGGCAACTTGAACGCGGCGATCCGCTGGCGGCACTCGGCGCGCAGTTCGTCGGCGTTCAAGGAGGCGCCGTCGGCGATCACGACGAAGGCGACGACTTCCTCGCCCCAGTGTTCGTCCTCAACCCCGACGACGGCGGTCTCGACCACCTCCTCGCGCTCGAGGATCGCGTTCTCGACCTCGGCCGGGTCGACGCTGAAGCCACCGGTCTTGATCATCTCCTTGCTGCGGCCGACGTAGTGGAGGTCCCCGCCTGCGTCGATCCGACCGAGGTCCCCGGTCCGCAGCCAACGCCCGTCGAGCGCCGCCGCGGTGTCCTCGGGCCGGCCGTGGTAGGCGCTCATCAGCGAGGGCCCGGCGAAGGCGATCTCCCCCACCTCACCGTCGCCGCGCGGCCCGCCGTCGGCGCCGAGGACGGCCACCTCGCTGACGCCCATCGAGCGGCCGACCGAGCTCGGCGTGGCGACGAAATCCTCGCGGCGCGCGCAGGTCAGCTGCGCCTCGGTCAGCCCGTACATGTAGACGAAGACCGGGCCGAAGCGGTGGAGCGCCGTCCGGCGCAGGCGCTCGGGGAAGGCGTAGGCGGTGTAGACGATCTCGAGCGCCGCGAGGTCGCGCTCCTCGTGCCCCTCGACCGCGAGCATCGCGCTGATCATCGTCGGCGCGAGGAAGGTGCGGGTGGCGCGGTGGCGCTCGAGCAGCTCCCAGGCGCGGGCCGGCTCGAAGGCCCGGTCGAGGACGACGGTGGCGCCGCCGAGCAGCGCCGGCATCAGGAAGTGGAGGAAGCCGATGCCGAAGACCGGCAGGTTGAAGACCTCGACGTCGTCGGGGGACCGCGGCGCGCCGAGCGCCGAGTTGACCGCGTTCCAGGCGTTGGCGCGGTGGCTGCGGACGACGCCCTTCGGCAGCCCGGTGGTGCCCGAGGTGTAGATGATCGTCGCCGCGGCGCGCTCGTCACCGTCGTCGGCGCCGGGGGGCGGGCCGGGGTCGGTGGCGCGCAGGGAGTGGAGCGAGGGACCGTCGCCGTCAATTTCGTCCGCGTCGAACGGCAGGAGGAGGAGTCCCAATTCGGCGGCGAGCTCTCGCGCGACCTCGGCGTTTGCCGGATCGGCGACGATCGCGACCGCCTCGCTGTCCTCGAGCGCGAAGCGCAGCTCCGGCGCCGCCAGCCGCGTGTTCAGCGGCACCCCGACGGCGCCCGCCCGGGCCAGCGCCATGTAGAGCTCGACCGCCTCGGGCTCGTTGCCGGTCAGCGCCGCGACCGCCTTGCCGGCGAGGCCGAGCGACCGCAGCCCGGCGCCGAGCCCGGCGATCCGCCGCTCCAGCTCCGCGTAGGTCACCTCCTCGGCACGACCGACCAGGGCGACGCGGTCGCCGTTGCGAAGGCAGGAGCAGTAGAGCGGATAGGAGTAGTTCAGGGTCGGGCCTCGCTCCGAGCGTAGGCGCTTGCCGGCCCTCCCAGGTCTGGCGGAAACGACAGCGCCCGCGCCGCGATACTCGATCGATGAGCTCCGATTGGATCACCCTCGAGCGACGCGACGGAGTCGCCCATCTGCGGATGAACCGACCGCCGGTCAACCAGTTCGACTCGCCCTTCCTGGAAGCGATCCTCGCCGCCGTCTCCACGGTCGGCCCGGAGACCCGGGCGCTTGTCGTCGGCAGCGACTTCGACGGCTGCTTCGCCGCCGGCGGCGACATCCCCTGGATGGCGAAAGCCACGCTCGAGGAAGCCGCCCCGTTCGTCGCCCTCTGCCAGGAGACCTATACGTCCTTCGAGCGGCTCACCTGCCCGACGATCGCGGCGATCGACGGCCACGCCCTCGGCGGCGGCCTCGAGCTGTCGCTCTGCTGCGACATCCGGGTCGTCTCCGAGCAATCGAGCCTCGGGCTGCCGGAGGCGAACATCGGGCTGATCGCCGGCGCCGGCGGCACCCAGCGGCTGGTCCGCGCGATCGGCCAGGGCGTCGCCCGCGACATGCTGCTGACGGGACGGCGGATCAGCGGCACCGAGGCGATCGCGCTCGGGTTGGCGAGCCGGCTCGCGCCGAACGGCGAGAGCACCCGGGTGGCGCTCGAGATCGCCGCCAAGCTCGCCGACGGCCCGGCCGAGGCGATCGCCGCGACCAAGCGCCTCGCCGTCGCCGCCTCCGAACTGCCGATCGAGGAGGGCCTGGCGCGCGAGCGCGCCGAGTGGGCGGCGATGCGGGTCTCCGCCTCGAGCCAGGAGGGCCTCGACGCCTTCGCCGAGCGCCGCAAGCCCGACTTCGACGCGGCGCGCGCTCGCGAGGCCGGCTGAACGGTGGCAGCTGTCGGCGCCGACGCCGTCGTCGTCGACTGCGGAAACGAGCTCGGCGAGACGCCGATCTGGGACGAGGCCGCGGGCCTGCTGCACTGGGTCGACGTCTTCGCCGGAGCCGTCTACAGCCTCGACCCGGCCGGAGATGGCGTGCCGCGGCGCTTCGAGCACGGCATCGAACTGGGCGCCGTCGCGCCGCGCGCGAGCGGCGGCCTCGTCCTCGGCGCCGGCCGCGCCCTTGTCGCCACCGACCTCGACGGCGGTGGGGCCGAGACGCTCGTCGCGGTCGAGCCCGACCGCCCCGACAACCGCTTCAACGACTGTCGCGTCGACCCGGCCGGGCGCTTCTTCTGCGGCACCAAGACGAACGGGGACTCCGGTGGCAGCAGTGGCGCCCTCTACCGGATCGACGCCGACCTGAGCGTCACCGTCGCGATCGCCGACACCGGGCTCGCCAACGGGATCGGCTGGAGTCCCTACGGCACGACGCTCTACTTCATCGATTCGCCCCTCCAGCGCCTCGATGCCTACGAGTTCGACCCGGCGACCGGCGAGGTCGGCGCCCGCCGCACGGTGGCCGAGATCGACCCCGAAGACGGCCTTCCCGACGGCCTCGCGGTCGACGCCGAGGGCGGCGTCTGGGTCGCGCTGGTGAAAGGAGGCGTGGTCCGCCGCTACGACCCCGACGGCCGCATCGACGCCGAGGTCCACCTCCCGGTCGCGAACCCGACCTGCCCCGGCTTCGGCGGCCCCGACCTCGCCACCCTCTACGTCACCAGCGCCCACCTCCGCTCCGACCCCCGCTACGCCGACCCCGACCCCCTCGCCGGAGCCCTCTTCGCCCTCGACGTCGGCGTCCCCGGCGTCCCCTCCCCGCCCTTCGCGGGCTGAAGCTGACGCCCGGCGGCGAAAGGCACGGGCCGTCTCGACCACGGCCCGGGCAGGCTGTGGCCGTGGCCGAGACGGCCGGTATGAAACGAGCGGAGGATTCGTGGCGTCCTCGGCGTCTTCGTCACCTTTCCCATTGGTCAAAGCTTTGCTGTGGAGAGAAACCGTCCCTATGCGGCGGTAAGGCTCCACAGCGACGAACGCCCTCAGGTCCCGGGCGTCTCGTGGCGGTCACAGCCTGCCCGGGCCGTCACGAGACGCCCGGGACGCGACTCGGACAGGCGCGCTGGCTAAGGCGCGAGTCTGTCCCAGGTATCCGAAGTGATTCCGTCTTCGCGGAGGCGGAACTTTTGGATGCGTTGGGACGAATTTTTGGGGAGCTCGGTCATGATGCGGACGTAGCGGGGGACGGCGAAGCGGGCTACGCGGTCCTCGCAGTAGGCGATCAGGGCGTCGATGTCCAGGGTGCCGTCGGGGACTACGGCGACCATGACTTCGTCCTCGCCCAGTTCGGAGGGGACTCCGTAGGCGGCGCACTCGAGGACTTCGGGGTGGCCGGAGACGACAGCCTCGAGCTCGAAGGAGGAGACGTTCTCGCCGCGCCGGCGGATCGAATCGGTGAGCCGGTCGTGGTAGTAGAAGAAGCCGTCGGCGTCGCGGGTCGCGCGGTCGCCGGTGTGGAACCAGAAGTTGCGGAAGCCCTCCGAGGTGGCGTCGGGGCGCTTCCAGTATTCGTGGATCATCACCTCGGGCTCGTTCGGGCGGACCTGGATTTCGCCGACCTCGCCGACGGGCACCTCGACGTCGTGCTCGTCGGCCAGGCGCACGGTGTAGTGCGGCGCCGCCAGGCCGATCGAGCCGACCCGCCGCACCTGGCGCGTGTTCTGGATCGTGATCCCGGTCTCGGTCATCCCGTAGTGCTCGTGCAGCCGCACCCCGAAGCGCTCTTCGAACGGCTCCCAGAGCGGCGGCGGGCAGGCCCCGCCGTAGGCGCGGATGACGCCGTGGCCGCGGTCGGTCTCCTTCTCCGGCTGCTTCTCCAGCATCGCCAGCAGGCCGCCCATGTAGTTGAACGAGGTGACGCCCTCCCGGGCCATCTTCGGCCAGAAGGTCGAGGCGCTGAAACGGTCGTCGAGGACCAGCCGCGCCCCGGCCAGCATCGCCGAGGTGACCGAGGTGAACTTGGCGTTCACGTGGAAGAGCGGGAAGGCGGTGTAGAGGACGTCGTCTGACGTGTACTCCATCAGCGCGATGTTGGCCCGCGCCAGCTTCAGGTTGGCGCCGTGCGGCAGCACCACGCCCTTCGAGCGGCCGGTCGTCCCCGACGTGTAGAGGATGCAGGCGGTGTCGGCGATTTCGAGGCGCGGCAGATCGGCAGCGGGCGGCGAGGCCAGCACCTCCTCGAGCGACACCGCCGGGATGTCCGGGGACTCGCCCTCGACCTCGCCGCGGACGACGATCCGCTCCAGCCCGGGCAGCTCGAGGCCGACCAGGCGGGGGACGAACTCGGCGTCGCAGAAGAGGATCCGGGCGCCGGACTCGGCGAGGATGTGTTCGAGCAGCGGGCCGCGGTGGGCCGAGTGGACCGGGACCTCGATCGCGCCGGAGCGGAGGATCCCGAACCAACTCTGGACGAACTCCGGGACGTTGCCCATCATCACCGCGCAGCGGTCGCCGGTCTCGATCCCCCAGGCGCGCAGGGCGCCGGCGACGCCGCGGCTGCCGGCGTCGATCTCACCGACCGTGGTGTCGCGTTCTCCGGTCCGCAGCAGCGGGTGGTCGGCGTCGCGGGCGACCGCGGCGTCGAGCGCCTCGGTCATCGTCGTCGCCGCGGCGAGAGCGTCGCTCATCGCTGCTTGCGCCGACGCATGAAGGCCGGTTCTACCGTCCGCGACGAGAAGCGCCAGCCGGCCTCGGTGCGGCGGAAGGTGTCCCGCACGTCACCGAGCCATTTCGGCTCTTCCATGACCACCGGGAGCGATTCGTCGCCCTCCTCGCGGTCGTGGCGGAAGTTGATCATGTAGCTGATCGAGGTCGCCTCGCTCGACGAGACGGCGTCGACCATCACGTTGGTGAAGACGTGACGGGACACCCGGCGGGCGATTCCCTCCCTCTTCACGAACCATGCGCGGATCTCCTCCCTGCCTTCGAGCAGCAGGTCGGTCCCTCGCCATTGCGCGTCCTCGGTGAACAGATCGGCGACTGCTGCCGCCTCGCCGAAATCGACGAGGCGGCAGTACTCCATGATCAGTCGCTCACAGGAGCGCTCGACCAGAGTGGGGTCGAGTTCATCCATCTACTAGGCCCCGTATTCGGCTTTCCACTTGGCGATGAAGTAGGACGGCACGTCCCATTTCGGCAACACCAGTTGGCCCGCTTCGGGGAGGTTTTCTTTGTCCACGATCTGGTAGGTGAACGGGTCACCGATGACCGGGTATTTCGGCTGGTTTTCGGTGCTCATCGGTTCTTTGCGGGCGAGTTCCTGGGCAATTCCGTCGATGCCCTCCCAGACCGCGGCGTCGTAGTTGACGTCGGACTCCATGTCGATCGCGCCGGATTCGATCAGCTGCAGCGTCGCGAGGTCACCGTGGAAGGTGACGACGAGCGGCTTTTCGGGGAATTCCTTACCCGGGTATTTCGACTGGATGGTCTGGCCGCCGACCTGGCCGGTCGTGTCGAAGGTGAACCAATACGCTTTCACGTTCGGGTTCTGGGTGATCTGCGTGGTGACGGTGCTACGCGTGTAAGGCACCAGGTTGGCGGCGTCGGTGACGACCTCCTGGTTGACCTTGATCTTGCTCTGCCCTTCGATCGCTTTTTCGAGCTGTTCGGTCCGGACCGAGCCCCATTTGGCGGGGAAGTTGTGGATGTTGATTTCCACCGGTTCTTCTTCGAGCCCGTCGAGTTTTTCGAACAGCGCTTCGGTCAGGATTTCGCCGGCTTTGGCCTCGTTCGGACCGTAGTTGCCGTTGAACGTCCCGAGCGGGACACCACCGCCACCGACCTGGATGACCGGGATGCCCTGCGATTTCGCCTTCGTGATCACCGGGGTGATCTGACCCGATTCGATCGCGATAGCGACGATCGCCTGGACGCCTTCGGCGAGCAGCGAGTTACCGCAGGCGACGAACGCCGACGGCGTGCCTTTGCCGTCGCAGACGGTCGTCGTCCAGCCCAACTGGCCTGCCGCGAACGTCGTCGAGTCGGCGAGGCGATCCGACGATTCGATGCCGTTGAGGAAGTTGATGATGCCGATGTGGGCTTCAGGCAATTTGGCCGGTTTGGCTTCTTCGCCCGCTTCGGTGCCCGCTTCTTCGGCTTTTTTCTGTTCCGCCCCACCCTCGGGACGGATGCCGCCACCGGTTTCACCTTCGCTCAGGTAATTGGCGCCTTCGAGTGCGGCATTGGTGGTTTCGCCGCCTTCTTCGCCTTCTTCGGTGGTTTCTTCCGTCGTTTCGGCCGGTTCTTCCGTGGATTCGGTCGTGCTGGAGCTGGAGCTGCTGCTCCCGCCGCCACAACCGGCCACGATCAGAACCGCGGCCAGCGCCAGCACGACCAACCCCAAGAGCCGTAGGCGGTGTTCCCCGATTGATCTCATTGTTTTACTTTCTCCTCCGTTGTTCCGAACTACGTACGGTTTGGTTAGGACGAGGTCAGCTCGCCGCGAGCGGCTCTGCCTCGTGGCTGTAACAGGCGCCGACCAACTCCTCTTCGGAGATGTCGACACCGTCGAACTGACCTACGAGTTCGCCTTCGCGCATGACCAGGATCCGACTGCAGGTCCCGATCAACTCGTTGAACTCAGAGGAGACGAAGATGACACCCTTGCCTTCATCGGCCAGGGCGGTCATCAACTGGTAGACCTCCTCCTTCCCTTCGACGTCGATTCCCTGGGTCGGCTCGTCGAAGATGAAGACGTCGGCGCCGCTGTCGAGCCACTTCGCCAGGACCACTTTCTGCTGGTTGCCTCCGGAGAGGAACCGGGTCGGGTACTCGACGTCGGAAACCTTGATGTGCAGTCGCTCGACCAGGTCGCGGGCGGCCTTGCGCTCGCGCCCCTGACTCGGGACCGGCGCCCCGCCGCGGCGGAACTTCGACAGCGAGGGCAGCGTCATGTTCTTGCGGACCGAGAAGTCGAGGATCCCGCCCTCGTTCTTGCGGTCCTCGGGCAGCAGCACGATGCCCGCGCCGAGGCCGTCGCGCGGCGAGCGGATCTTCACCGCCTTCCCTTTCATCAGGATCTCGCCGGAGGCGGCGCGGTCGGCGCCGAAGATCGCCCGCATCAGCTCGGTGCGACCGGCGCCGACGAGACCGGCGAGGCCGAGCATCTCGCCCTCCTTCAGCTCGAAGCTGACGTTTTCGACTTTGCCGGGGACGGTGACGCCGCGGGCCTCGAGCAGGGTCGGCGCGGCGGGCGGGGTCTGGTGCGGGATCCGTTTCTCGACCGCGATCACCGAGCCGGTGATCAGCTCGATCAGTTTCGCCTTGTCGAGGTCGGCGGTTTTCCCGTGGTGGACCTCGGCGCCGTCGAGCATCACCGTGACCGTGTCGGTCATCGCGAAGATCTCGTCGAGCCGGTGGGAGACGTAGAGGATCGCGACGCCTTCGTCGCGGAGCGTCTTCAGCACCCGGTCGAGGTGCTCGATCTCCGAGTCGGTCAGCGAGGCGGTCGGCTCGTCGAGGACGAAGAAGCGGGCGTCGGCGGCGAGGCCGCGGGCGATCACGACGAGCCGGCGCTCGGCGATGCTGAGGCTGGTCAGCGGCGCGCCCGGGTCGATCCCCGCCTCGAGCCGGTCGAGTGCGGCGGCGGCGCGGCGGCGCATCTCACGGTTGCGGACGAAGGCGCGGCCCGCGGTCGGGTAGCCGAGGCCGAGCAGCACGTTCTCGGCGACGGTCAGGTTGGGGACATCGGTCAGCTCCTGGTGGGCGAAGGCGAAGCCGAGCGCGCCGGAGGCGTGCGGGCTGTGGATCTCGGTCACCTCGCCGTCGACCTTGATCTCACCCTCGTCGGGCTGGATCACCCCGGCCAGCACCTTGATCATCGTGCTCTTGCCCGCGCCGTTCTTGCCGAGCAGGCCGTGGATGCTGCCCGCCTCGACGGTGAGGTCGGCGTGGTTCAACGCGAGCACGCCGGGATAGCGCTTGACCAGGCCGCGCGCCTCGATCCGGAGGCCTTTCTCGGGGCCGCTCATCAGGCTTTCGCGGCGCCGAGTCGGCTGATCAGGACGGCGGCGATGAGGATGCCACCCTGGACCAGGTTGATCACGTACGTTTCGAAGTTCAGCATCACCAGGCCGGTCTGGATGACGCCGAGGAAGAGGACGCCGACCACGGTGCCGGGGACGTTGAACTCGCCCGGCCGGAAGACCGCGGCGCCGAGGAAGACGGCGGCGAAGGCGGGCAGCAGGTAGGAGGCGCCGCCGTTCGGCGAGTAGGACGACGACAGCGAGATCAGCAGGATGCCGACGACCGCGGCCGCGACGCCGACGAGCATGAAGCCGATCACCCGGAACGCTTTGACCCGGATGCCGGAGAGGCGCGCTGCCTCCTGGTTGCCGCCGATCGCGTACATGTATCTGCCGAGCTCGGTCCGGTCGAGTAACGCCCACATCAACACCGCGGCGACGAACGCGATCCAGATCTGGTTGTTCAACCCGAGGAACGTTCCCTGGGCGATCTTCAGGAAGGTCGGCGGGAAGCCGGAGTAGATCGTCGCCTGCTTGGTGAGCGCGAACTCGACGCCGGTCAGGACCGTGCCCATCGCCAAGGTGATGATGAAGGAGTTGCCGCCGAGGTAGGACACCATGAAGCCGTTGAGGAGGCCGGCGGCGGCGCCCATCAGGACGACCAGGATGATCGCCAGGGCGAAGCCCATGTGGTCGGTGACTATGAACGTCGTCACCGCCCCGCCGGCGAGCCCGATCATCGCCCCGAACGACAGGTCGAAGTCCTGCATCACCAACACCACGGTGAGGCCGACCGCCATGATCAGCGAGGGCGCCGCGAGGGTGAGGATCGATTCCGCGTTTTCCCCGGTCGGGAAGGTGTGCGGTCGCGCCAGGCTGAAGGCGATCAGCACCGCGCCGAAGAAGATCAGCAGCCCATATTTTCCCGCGATGGTTCCTAGCGAGATGTTTCGTTTCGCGGTGGTGCCTTTCGCCGGCCTCACGGGCGGCGGCGCAGCAACCTCTCCTGGTGCAGCACTCCCGGTCAAATCGTCAGCCACGGGTTCCCATCCTCGTTCGGCGTTCGCAATCGTCAGGGGGTCTCCTCGACCACCCGGCGTCAGGTTCTCAGTGGGTCCGCGGCGCGCCTACTAGCTGATCTGCTAGACGTCGCAATCGGCACCAGCACGCCGATCGACGGACCCCGGACACGGCGACGCCCGCGCCTGGGGGGCGCGGGCGTCGTGGCGGGAGGAGTAACCCGCAGTCTGAGCTCTGGGGGCTCTAGGAAGCGGCTGCGGCGGCCTGCTTGACGGCAGGCGCCTTCAGCGTCTCGAGCTCGTCGGTGACGACGTCGACGCCGAGGCTCATCGCGCAGCTCGGGCAGAAGTGCTCGCGCATCATCACCCGCGGCGCTTCGACCCGGTCGCGTACCTGCATCCCCATCTCGGCGTAGCGATCGGCGATCGGGGCTTCCTTCAACTTCGCCCCGTCGCGCCAGTTGCCGTCGCCCGAGGCCAGCTCCTCCGAGCAGGAGCCGCAGGACCACGTTCCGGCGTCGAACGTCAGCGACACGCCGATGTTCTCCGGCGCCTTCAGCTCCGCCGCCGGCGTGCCGCCGATCCGCCCGGCGCGAATCTCCTCGCGCTTGGCGGTGGTCGCCGCCTCGTCGACCTTGTCGTCGTCGGTGACGATCACCCCGTATACGCTCGAGGCGTGGTCGCGGGTCGTGTACTCGAAGGCGACGTCGCGGGCGACCGCCTCGGGGTCGCGCAGGATCGGGTCGCCGAGCCCGCCCCCGCCGCCGGAGAGGGCGACGAAGACGGTGTCGTGGTCGAGTTTGATGTGACCGAGCTTCGAGCGCACGTCTTCGCGCTCACCCTCGAAGCGGTCGTAGGTCGGCAACAGGCCCTTGTCGAGCAGCTCCTGGATGTTGCCGTTGCGGACCGGGTAGAAGATCCCGGCGTTCGCCGGGTACCCCCCACCCACACCGTGCGGTGGCACCTGGGCGCAGGCGTTGAAGCCCGGCCCGGCCATCATGTCGCTGTAGTGGACGGCGTAGGCCTGGTCGAGCGCCTGGCCGCCGCGCATCTGCCCGGGACCGCCCGAGTTCGGGATCAGCCGGCGCCAGAGGAACAGCACCGGGTCGGCGCCCTCGTGGTTCTCGATGTCGGGGATGCCGCCACCGGTCGTGCAGGTCAGGCCGTAGGCGTCGAGCCCGTCCATGATCGTCTGCGCGCCGCCGCCCGCCCCGATCGCGTTGTCGGGGTAGAAGACGACCGAGACGCCGCCGTGCTGGTTGTTGCCGAACAGGGCGTTGCCGGGGAAGCCGTCCTGGTGCTGGCCGGCGATCCGGCCGCGGAGGACCGGGTCGTCGCTCAGCGCCAGCGCCTGGCAGAGCACGTCCTTGGAGAGCTTGCAGGCGCGCATCCCGACCTCGGAGTGGGCGTTTGAGACCGGCGCCGGCGGGACCGCGTTGACGATCGTCCCGGGGGGCCCGATCTCGACGTCGATCGGCCGCCAGAGGCCACCGTTGACCGGCAGGTCACCGTAGATCAGCACCGTCATCAGGCCGGTCATCGCCTGGCCGAACATCGGGCCCATCGTCGAGTTGACGAAGGCGTCGATCTGCGGCACGCCCGAGTAGTGGTAGCGCAGGTCGGAGCCGTCGACTTCGAGTTTGAGGCGAAGTTCGAGCAGCTGGTCGGGGCCCTCGTGGCCGTCGAACTCGTTCCAGTCGACCGCTTCGTAGGTGCCGTCCGGGATTTTCTCGATCCGTTCGCGGAGCACCTGCTCGGAGAGGTCCATGTTGATCTCGCAGAACTCGCGGTGCGAGGCGAGGCCGAACTCGTCGATGACGCCGTTGAGCTTTTTCTGCGCCGTGTTGTTGGAGGCGATCATCGAGCGGATGTCGTTCAGCACCGGTCCCGGGGCGCGGACGTTGGCGGCGATGTACTTCTCCCACTCGCTGTCGATCGCGCCGTCGCGGATGATCCGCACCGGCGGGAACAGCATCCCCTCCTGCCAGACGTCGTGGGCGCCCGGCGCGTAGCCGGAGATGCCGACGCCGCCGACGTCGAGGACGTGCATGTTGGCGAAGCTCCAGCCGATGTGCTCGTCCTTGTAGAAGGTCGGCATGATCACCGAGACGTCGCCCTGGTGCATCGCGCCGGCCGAGTGCGGGTCGTTGACGATCCAGCCGTCACCGGGTTTGAGGTCGGTGGCGACGCTCGCTTCTTTGGCGATCACCTGCGTGCCGATCAGCGATGAGCCGACGTGGAACAGCACGTAGGAGGAGAACCCGAGGTGCTCGGGCACGGTGTTCATCAAGCAGGTCGAGAAATCCTTCGACTCGGTGACGATCGGTGACCCCGAGGTTCGGACCAGGGTGATCGCCATCTCGTCGGTGATGTTCTGCATCGCCTTGCGGTGTACCTCGGCCGCGATGACGTCGTAATCGTGCGTGGTGCTCATGACGGTCTCTCCTCTCCGCTAACGGGTCAGGACGTAGTTCATGTACTCGTCGCGCGCGGCCTTCGTCCCCGGCGGCACGTAGATCGTCGTGTCGGCGGCGTCGATGATGGCCGGGCCCTCGATCGAGGTACCGGAAGTGAAGAGCGCGTCGTCGTAGACCGGGATCTCCTCGTGCCGGCGCTCGGCCGGGAGGAAGACGGTGCGACGCTCGCGCTCGATGTCCTCCGGCTTGGCCGGGGCCGACGGCGTCTGGTCCATGTCGGGACGCGGCTGGCGGCCGACCACGGTGACGCTGTAGTTGATCATCGAGGCGGGGACGCCTTTCCAGGCCGTGCCCTCACCATAGGTCCGCTCGTAGAGAGCGTGGTACTCGTCGAAGATCTTCTCCGCGTCGTCTTCGGTCAGCGGGCGCGCCGGCATCGGCAGGGTGAGCTCATACTCCTGCCCCTGGAAGCGGATGTCGGCGGTGCGCTGCACCTCGACCTGGTCCTCGGGGAAGCCCTCGTCGAGCATTTCTTGGAGGCCGGTGGCGACCATCTGATCGGCGATCTCGTTGACGCGGGCGACCCCGTCGGGCTTCGAGAGGTCCCAGCCGACGCCCTGGTCGGTGCGCAGGACGAAGTCCGAGCTGAGCAGCCCGAGCGCGCAGAAGACCGAGCTGTTTCGCGGGATGACGATGGTCGAGATCCCCAGCCGCTCGGCGATCTGCGAGGAGAACAGCGGCAGGGTGCCGCCGTAGGAGAGGAAGAGGAAGTCGCGCGGGTCGTAACCCTTGCCGACGCTCACCTCCCGCACCGCGTTGGCCATGTTGACGATGACCAGGTCGTGGACCGCGGCCGCCGCCTCCTCGGTGGTCCAGCCGAAGCGTTGGCCGAGGGCCTCGTCGAGGGCTTTCGCCGACAGCTCCGGTTTGAGCTGGACGCGACCGTTGAGGTAGCGGTCGGGGTCGATGAAGCCCATCGTCACCATCGCGTCGGTGACGGTCGGCTCGGTGCCGCCGCGTCCCAGCGCCGCCGGGCCCGGGGTCGAGCCGGCGCTCTGCGGGCCGACCTGCGGCACGCCGCGCTCCGAGACCCAGCCGATCGAGCCGCCGCCGGCGCCGACCGAGATCACGTCGACGATGTTGACCCCGGTCTGGAACGGTCCGAGGTCGAGGTTCTTGTCGATGTGGATCTCGTTTTCGGAGATGATCCCGGTGTCGAAGCTGGTCCCGCCCATGTCGCCGAGCAGGACCTTCTTGAAGCCCATCCGCTTGGCCAGCTCGTTGGCCCCGATCGCGCCGCCGGCCGGGCCGGAGCCGAGCAGCCCGAGCGGGTACTGGCGGGCTTTGTCGAGGCTGATGCCGCCGCCGAGGCCCTGGAAGAAGGCGAGCCCGCCGCCGAGGCCGGAGTCGCGCAGCTTCGAGTTGAGCGAGGTCAGGTAGACGTCGGCTTTGTCCTGGACGAAGGAGTTCAGCACCGCGGTGGTCCAGCGGCGGGTCTCGCCGGCGACCGGGAAGACGCCGTGGGACTGGGTGATGAAGAGGTCCGGGTAGAGCTCCTGGACCGCCTTCGCCGCCGCCTCCTCGTTCTCGCCGTTGGCGTGGCTCCAGAGGAAGCAGATCGCCAGCGCGTCGATGCCGACGTCCTCGACCAGGTGCTTCGCCGCGGCTTTCACCGCGTCGAGGTCGACCGGGACGAGCACGCTGCCGGACCAGTCGACCCGCTCGTCGATCTCGGCGATCGCGCGGCGGTCCATCAGGTCGGGGACGTTGACCTGCAGGTGGTCGTCGATCTCGGTGGTGCGGGGCCCGCCGGCGAAGCGGAAGGCGTCCTTGAAACCCGAGGTGATCAGCACGCCGACGCGGGAGCCGCGCAGCTGGGTGATCGTGTTGGTCACCACCGTGGTGCCGTTGATGAAGAGTCGGGTCTGGTCGAGCAGCTGCTCGACCGAGAGGTCGAAGCGCTCCGCGGCAACCTCGACCGCCTCGAGCACGCCGCGACTGAAGTCGTCGTAGGTCGTCAGCGCCTTGCCGCGCTCGACCTGACTGCCGATCACGACCGACACATCGGTGTGGGTCCCTCCCACGTCCACGCCTACGAACGCATCGGACTTGCTGCCGTTACTGGTCACGCTCATCTCTTCTCCTCCGGCCGAATTCCTACCCGCGGCCCAGCCTGCCGGTGCGAGGGAGGCGGCGCAACTATTCGATGCGACAGTCCCCGGGGTCAGGCGGGCGAGAGGCCCGGGGAGGTGCGGTCGTCGAGCAGCTCGCGGAGGAGGAACTTGCGCGGCTTGCCGCCCGCGGTGCGCGGGATCGACTCGACCAGGTGGACCGAGCTCGGTTTCTTGAAGCCCGCCAGGTGCCCGTAGCAGTGCTCGACCAGCTCGTCGACGTCGAGCTCGGCGCCCGGCTCCGGCTGCACCACGGCGCAGACGACTTCGCCCCATTTGCGGTCGGGAAGGCCGATCACGGCGGCGTCCTCGACCCCGTCGCGGGTGCGGAGGACGTCCTCGATCTCGGCGGGGAAGATGTTCATCCCGCCGCTGATGATCATGTCGTCCTTGCGCCCGGAGACGTAGAGGAAGCCGTCCTCGTCGAAGTGGCCCATGTCGCCGGTGGCGAGGAAGCCGTCGACGATGATCTCGTCGGTCAGCACCGGGTCGGCCCAGTAGCCCGGGGTCACCGAGGGCGCCCGCACGAGGATCTCGCCGTCGACGCCGACCGGCACCTCGACGCGGTCGTCGTCGACCACCTTGATCTCGGTGTGCTGGGACGGCCGCCCGGCCGAGCCCGGTTTGGCGCGGCTGAATTCCGGCGGCACGAAGGTGATCGACCCGCCCGCCTCGGTGAGCCCGTAGACCTGGATGAAGTCGATGTCCGGGAAGGCCGCGTGGGCGCGCTTGGTGACCGCCGCCGAGAGCGGCTGGCCGCCGCACATGATCATCTCCAGGTGGCGGAGGTCGTAGTTGAGCAGGCCCGGCAGCGCGAGGATCTCGTGCAGCATCGTCGGCACCCAGAGCACGTGGGTGATCTGCTGCTCGGCGATGTAGCGGACCACCTCGGCGGCGTCGAAGTTGCTCGACGGCTTGACGTGGACGGTGCCGCCCTGGTGCAGGATCGGCCAGCTGAAGTCGTGGCGGCCACCGATGTAATAGAGGTCGATGATCGCGTAGTTGGAGTGGCGCGGCCCGAGCTGGAAGTCCATCACCTGCTGGATCGAGTTCCAGATCACGGTGCCGTCGGACCAGACGACGCCCTTCGGGTCGCCGGTGGTGCCCGAGGTGAAGATGATCTCGTGGGGGTCGTCGAGGTGCGCGGGCGGCGCCTGGACCTGCTGCCCGGAGGAGCGGCAGAGCTCCTCGTAGCCGAGGTCGCCCGACTTCTGCCCCAGCGAGATGACCGTCCGCAGGTCCGGCACCTCGCCGGTGCGGCGCAGCTCGTTGACGGTGGCGAGGAAGCGGTCCTCGACCAGGATCGTGGCGGCGCCGGCGCGGCGCAGGAGGGTCGCCAGCTCGCCCGCCCGCAGGCGCCAGTTGAGCGGCACCATGACGCCGCGGGCGCGCGAGATCCCGAGCTCGATCTCGAAGTACTCGAGGCAGTTGGTGCTGAGGAAGGCGACCCGGTCGCCGGGCTCGATGCCGATCCCGATCAGGCCGTCGCCGACCCGCCGGGCGCGGTCGCGCAGTTCACCGAAGGTCCGCGTCCGCCCCTCGAAAACGACCGCCGGCCGCTCCAGCTCGAGCCCGCCTCGCTCGGCGAGATACGGCAGGCCGAGCGTGTCCCAGCGCGCGGCACGCGGCGCCGGCTGAAGTTTCTGGCCCTCGAAAACCTGCATTGCTCCCCTCTCGAGCCCACCGAGAAGGAATCTTCACGGAGCGCTCAGGCGAAGCTAACAGCGCCGCTCTGGGCGGAGGAACTGGCCGAATCGCCAGTCGGATCGCGATCTTCGATCGGGATCGACGCGGTCACCTTGGTCCCGCCGCCGGCCGACTGGCCGACCCGCAGGCAGCCGCCGTGCTCGTCGAGCGTGCGCCGGATCGAGGCGAGGCCGTGCCCCGCCTCGGCGCGGTCGCGGGCGCCGCCGACGCCGTCGTCGATGACGCTGAGCAGCAGGCGTTGCCGGTCTGTGACCGCCAGCTGGACCCTGATCCGACAGGGGCCGGCGTGTTTGGCGGCGTTGACCAGCGCCTCGCGGGCGGCCTTGATCAGCGCGTCGGCGGGCGCCCGGCGGAGGCGGTTGGCGGCGTCGACCGCGGCGGAGGCGAGCTGCAGGTGGATCGCGACCGAGAACTCCTGCTCGATCCGGGCGACCGCCGCCGCGAGCCGCTGGTCGAACTCCGGCGAGGTCGAGGAGGAGAGCTGGTGGATGACCTTGCGGATCGTCGTGTCGGCGCGGACGAGCAGGCCGAGCGCCCGTTCGATCCCCGCCGCGTCCTCGCCGCTGGCGGGTTTGCGCTCGAGGATCGCGTCGAGGTTGAGCTGCGCGGCGAAGAGGATCTGGGCGACGTCGTCGTGGAGGTCGTCGGCGATCCGCTGGCGTTCCTGCAGGCGGGCGAGCTCGGCGCGCTGCTGCTTGTAGCGCTCGGTGGCGAAGCTGAGCGAGCCGAGCCCGGCCAGGCGCACCAGGGCCTGGCGCTCCTCGCGGGCGAACGGCTCGGCGCGGGTTCGCATCGCCGCCAGCGTGCCGACCCGGTGGCCGCTGAGGTGGACCGGCGCGTAGAAGACCGCCCAGCCGGGGTCGCCGGCTTTTTCGGGGCCGACCACGTAGGCCCGCATCCCCGGCCGGCGGCTGACCTCGTCGAGGACGACCTGCTCGAGCGGGCTGTGGCCGTGGCGCCAGATCGCCGGTTCGCCGCCGTCGGGGACCATCGCGACGAAGCTCGCCTCGACCGCCTGGCCGACGTCGCCGATCGCCGGCCGCAGGAAGTCCATCACGCTCTCCCCCGAGGCGACGGCGACGGCGACCGAGGAGAGGATCTCCTCGAGCTTGCCCTGGCGGCGCAGCTTGAACAGCGTCCGCGCCAGCTCCAGGGCGGCGGCGACGCGCGGCGTCAGCGAGGCCGCTCGCTCGACGTCGGCGACGGTGAAGTCGTGGGAGGGGTTGGCGACGTGGAGCACCCCGATCGGCCGCCCGGCCAGGTGCAGCGGCGTCGTCATCAGCTTCTCGATCCCGAAGGCGCGCACGTATTCCTGGTCGATCCCGGGATCCTTGGTGGCGGCGTTGGAGAAGTCGCCGCGGCCGGTGCTGAAGACGCGGGCCCAGTTCGAGGTCGGGTCGAGCACCTTGACCTGGCAGGAGAGCGCGACCTCGCGGCTGACACCGAAGGAGCCGCCGACCATCTGCAGCACTTCGCGCTCCTCGTCCCAGACCATGATCCCGGTCTTCTCGGCGCCGAAGAGCGGCGCCACCGCCTCCTCGATCGCCCGCGCCAGCTCGGCGAAGTTGTGGGCGGCGAGGACCAGCTCGTCGAGCGCGGCGAGGCTGTGGCTGCGGCTCGGGTCGAGCGAGCGCTCGAGCGCCTGGTCGTGGTCGATGGCGATCGCGGCCTGGCGGGCGACGGTCGGCACCAGCGCTTCGTTGCGGAACTGGCCCGGCTCCCTCTTGAACGCGTAGATCGTGCCGAGCCGCTGGTCGCCCGCCTTGATCGGCGCCGCCAGGACCGAGGCGAAGCCGTAGCCGAGGACGATCCCGGCGCCGGAGAGGCGGGTGCCGGCGAGGAAGGGGATCCCGACCCAGTCGCGGCCGAGCAGGTCGAGCGCCGCGTCGAGGTGGGTGAGGCCGCGGCGCAGGTCGTCGAGGTCGCGGCCGTCGAAGCCGGCGACGCCGGCGATCGCGATCAGGCGCTCGCCGCTGGTCGAGCGGCTGCTCGAGGCGAGCGTGATCACCGCGGTCTCGCAGCCGAGCGTCCGCTGGGCGGCGGCGGCGAGCTCGTCGAGGGTCCGCGAGGGACCCGGGGATGAAGCCAGGCTCACAGCTCGGCCGAGGAGATGCCGTCCTCAAGGGCCGGGGCGATGAAGCCGGTGCGGATCGCTTTCGCGATCAATTCGGTCTTCGTCCGCGCCGAGAACTTCTCCTTCAGCTTCTGCACGTGGAAGCGGACGGTCGACTCGGAGATGTAGAGCCGCTCGCCGATCTCACCGTTGGTCATGCCTTGGGCGGCGAGTTCGAGCACCGCTTCCTGGCGCGGGGTCGGGATCGCATCGTCCATCCGCGAGGCGACGACCGCGTGCAGCTGCTTGACGATCTGCGGGGCGGCGGTGGTGCCGTTGGCGCCGATGCCGTCCTCGATCACCCGCTCGATCGCCGCCCGCAGCTCGGGCAGCCCGGCGGCCTTGGTCACGTAGGCCGAGGCGCCGGCGTCGAGCGCCGAGCGCACGGTCCCCTCGCCGAGGTAGGTGGTGAGGATGATCACCGCGGTCGAGGGGAAGCGGGTGCGTAGCTCCCGCGTCAGGTCCTCGCCGCGCATGTCCGGCAGGCGCAGGTCGACGAGGGCGATGTCGGGCAGCGTCTGGCGCGCCCGCTGCAACGCCTCTTTCCCGGTCGCGGCCGTGCCGACGATCTCGAACCGCGGGTCCGCGGCGAGCGCCGAGGCCAGCCCTTCACGCACGACCTCATGGTCGTCGACGATCAAAAGTCGCTTCAACATCCCATCCTCCTCCGGCAGTCCCAAGCTTCCCAAGCTCTCCCAACCCAGCCACGGCAACTGTAGCGCACAGGACCCGACCGGTTGGTCGGTTTGAGACTTTCCGCACGTTTGGGTGGGTGCTTACCAGCCCATCAGCTCCGCGAGGTCGGCGCGCAGCCCCGGAAACACGAAACGGGACCATGCAGCGCGGATATCGGTCGATTTGCCCGCGTCGTAGAGGGCCAGTCCCGTACCCATGATCGAGAACAGCATCAGGGCTCCTAACGCTGCATACAAGTCGACTACCGCTCGGTCGGGCGTTTCGCCGGTCGCGGCCGCGTAGCGGCGCTCGAGCCAGTCGCGCTCGGCGACCGCGCCGGTCAGCTCCGAGCCGCCGCTGATGAAGCGGCCGCCGCTGTAGCGGAGCGCCATGTAGCCGAGGTCGAAGCGGGGATCGCCGATCGAGGCGAGCTCCCAATCGAGCACCGCGGTCAACCGGCCGCCGTCGACCAGGCAGTTGCCGATCCGGTAGTCGCCGTGGACGAGGCGCGGCGCGACCGGCTCGGGCTCGTTGTCGAGGAGCCAGGCGTAGGCCTCCTCGACCACCGGGTCGGGGACGAGGCGGATGTCCTCGTAGATGTCGCGCCAGCGGGCGACGGTGGCGCGGAAGTCGCGGGCGACGACGACGCCCTCGAGCTTGGTCGAGTCGACGGCGTGGATCGCCGCCATCCCGTCGACGAAGTCCTCGGCGATCCCGCGGCCGCCGGCCCAGTCGGCCTCGAGCAGCTCGCGGTCGGGGCGGCGCCAGACGTTCAGGCCCTCGCCGGCGACGCGCTCCATCAGGAAGTAGGGGCCGCCGAAGGGAGTGTCGGCGCTCGGCTCGTAGCCGTGGACGCGCGGCGCCGGCACCGGCTCGCCTTCGAGCACCTTGTAGATCTCGAACTCCTGGCCGAGGTCGGTGTCGAGCACCGAGTCCTCGGGGCGGACGCGGCCGATGTAGCGGGAGAGGCCCTCGTGGTCGGGGTCGTCGACGTCGATCGCGTAGGTGTGGCGCGACCAGCCGCCCTCCATCTGGGTCAGGCCGACGACCTCCGCGCGCGGTCCGGCGGCATCCGCGCGGCGCAAGGTCTCGAGCGCCGCCGCCGCCTTCGCCGGGTCGATCGTGGAGTCGCTCATCGCCTCGAGCTCCCTTCCGGGCGCGCGGCGAGCGCCGCCAGCTCCCGCCCCGCCATCTCGCGGAGGATCGCGTGGATCCGCGTCCGCAGCTCGGGGTCCTCCCCGCTCTGCCTCAGTTCAGCCAGGAGATCCACCAGGATCCCGCCGACCTTGATCCCATCCTGCGCAGCTTCGATCTTCATCGCCGCCGGTTTACCGTCCAGCACGTCGAGAAGTTCGGAGCGCAGCCAGGCGAGGAGCGCCGCTTCGCCGCTCACTTCGGCGGCCAGCAGGCGGCTGACGCTGTAGGCGGAGAGGAGTTGGCCGCGGGCGTAGTCGTCCGGCGCGCCGGTGGCGCCCGCGGCGGTGCGGGCGGTGGCGCCGATGCCGGCGATCAGCTGGTCGGTGCGGAGGGAGTTGAACACGTCAGTCCACCTTTATCGGGTCGGCGACGAGGTCGATCACGATCTTGCCGGTGTGGGCGCGGTCTTCGAGCATCTCGTGGGCGCGGACGATCTCGGCCGGCGGCAGCACGGTCAGCTCCGGGCGCAGGTCGCCGGCACGCCAGGCGGCGAGCACGGCGTCGATCGCGCGGCGCGGCTCGGCCGGGTCGCGGTCGATGATCCGCGCGGTGACGAACCCGGCGATCGACTGGTTGCGCGGCATCAGCACCCGCGTGTCGATCGGCCCGGCGGTCTGGCTGGCGGCGCCGGCGACGACGTAGCGGCCGTGGAAGGCCATCGCCTTCATGCTCGGCGCGACCAGCGGGCC
>DAIQOT010000337.1:0-2729 GCA_036787695.1 Solirubrobacterales bacterium
TTGAGCACTCCCGGCGGCAGGCCCGCCGCCTCGGCCGCCTCGGCGACCACGTAGCCGTCCCCGGGCGCCTCCGGCGAGGACTTGAGGACGACCGTGCAACCGGCGATCAGCGCCGGCGCGACCTTGTGGCCGATCAGCCCGAGCGGCCCGTTCCAGGGGATGATCGCGCCGACGACGCCGACCGGCTCGCGGACGAGCAACCCGAACTCGCCCCCGGCCGTCGGCGCTTTCTCTTCCTCGAAGGGGAAAGTCTCGGCGAGGCCCGCGTAGTACTCGAAGGTCCCGGCGGTCGCCTCGGCGGCGCCCCTCGCCCGGTCGATCGTCACGCCCGACTCGCGCGGCCAGATCTGGGCGATGTCGTCGCCGCGCTTGCGCAGCTCGGCGGCCAGCGCCTTCATGTAGCCGGCGCGCTCGGCGTGGGACATCTTGCGCCAGGGCCCGTGGTCGAACGCCTCGCGGGCGGCGGCGATCGCCCGGTCCATGTCCGGCTCGAGCGCCTCGGGGACGCTGAAGTAGTGCTCCTCGGTGGTCGAGTCGATCACGTCGATGGTGCGCTTGCTCGACGGCTCGACCCACTCGCCGCCGATGAAGAAGGAGTCGCTGTGCTGGAGCGGCGCCTCGGTGATTTCAATCGTGCTCATGCCTTTCGGCCTCCTGTCTGTCTGTCCCGAAGTTCGTGTGACTCGGTACTAACCCCTCTCTACCCAGAGTTCTGAGACCCAGTCTCGGATGGCGAAATTAGAGCGCAGAAACTTCGCTGAGCCGCGCGGGGAGACGGCAAAAACCTGCGGTCGGACCCCGTTGCCGCGCGCGTTGCGGAGTGGAAGCGTCCACGCCTCGTGTCCCACGTGAGTGGTCGAGGTGATCGACCGAGGAGAACGTCGTAGATGAAGATCGGGGTGCTTGGTTCCGTCGTCGGTGCGGTGATGGTGTGCGTGGCGCTGGCGATGGCCGGCCCCGCCGGGGCGGCGCTGACCGTCAGCGGCACCGGCGACAGCGGCGGTTGCTCGCTCCGGGCGACGATCGAAGACGTCAACAACGGCACCGACGGCGGCTGCGGGTCGCTCGAAGGCAACGAGACGACGATCGACGTGCCCGCCGGTCATTACCTCCTCACCAGCGGTCAGCTGGTCGTCAAAGCGGGGTCGAACGTGGTGCTCGTCGGGGCCGACTCGGCGAATCCCGCGGCGACGGTGATCGACGGCCACCAGACGAGCCGCGTCCTCGAAGTCGCCATCGGCGCGGGCGCGACGCTCGACGGCATCGAGGTGACCGGCGGCGCGACGCTCCACGGCACCGACGCCACGGCCTCCCACGGGCTCGGCGGTCCGGTCGAAGGCGGCGGCGGCATCCTCAACAAAGGGAGCGTGACCCTGGAACACGTCCTCCTCACCGGCAACCGGACCGGCCGCGGCGGCAACGGCGGTGACGGCGCCCTCTCAAATACCTCGGCGCGCACCGGTGGCGGCGGAAGCGAGGGGGGCAACGGCGGCGGCATCGACAACGAAGCGGGCGCGTCGCTCAGCATCGTCGCCTCGACGATTTCCGACAACCTGACCGGCGACGGCGGGGCGGGCGGCAACGGCGCCCACGGCCAGAGCGAAATCCCCAACATCGGGATCGGCGGCGACGGCGGGATCGGCGGTGAGGCCGGCAACGGCGGCGGCATCTACAACGCGGGGACGCTGACGATCACCACCTCGACGATCAGCGGCAACGCGACCGGTCGCGGCGGCACCGGTGGCGCCGGCGGCGAAGGCTCGGACGCGACCTCGAACACCGCGGCGGGCCTTGGCGGCTGGGGCGCGCGCGGCGGCAACAGCGGCCTCCAGTATCCGGAAGGCAGCGACACCCCGGCCTACGCCGAATTCGGCGGTGGCGGCGGGATCGACAGCGTCGGCACCTTGACGATCACCGACTCGACGATCTCCGGCAATCACACCGGTGCCGGCGGGCTCGGCGGCGGCGCCGGGATCGGCGGCGAAAAGGGCGGTTTGAACCCCGGGCCGGAAACCGGGGGCAAGGCGGGCGCGGGCGGCGGCGCGGGCCTCGGCGGCGGCGTGTTGATCAACGGCACCGGCCTCTCCAGCCTCACCAACGTCACCGTCTCCGGCAACTTCACCGGCGATGGAGGCAACGGCGGCAACGGCGCGCAGTCGAACTCCCGCGGTGGCGGCAACGGCGGCTTCGGTGGCTACGGCGGCGGGATCTGGACCTACGGCGCCGGCAGGCCGAGCGTCCAACTGACCTTCGTGACGGTGTCCGGGAACCACGTCGGCGGCGAAGGCCACGGCGGCGAAGACCACGAATTCCCCGGCTTCCACGGCGGCCCCGGGATGGGCACCGGGATCGCGACCGGGCCGGCCTTCGACAACGGCGCGAGCGTGACGCTGGCCGACTCGATCGTCGCCGCCAACGGCGCCGCCGGCGAAGCCAACTGCAACGAAATCGCCGCCGGCGCGATCGCCGACGGCGGCCACGACGTCACCTCCGACGCCAGTTGCAAAGGCACCGTGGGGAATCCGTTGCTCGGCGCGCTCGCGAACAACGGGGGGCTGACCGAGACGATGCTGCCCGGCACCGGGAGCGCCGCGATCGGTGTTGTCCCCTCCGGCTCCTGCGGTCCCTTCGTCGACCAGCGCGGCGACGCGCGACCGGGCAGCGGCAAGTCCGCCTGCGACGCCGGCGCGGTCGAGACCGGCGGGACGGCCGGCGGGACGACGGCGACT
>DAIQOT010000151.1:0-9349 GCA_036787695.1 Solirubrobacterales bacterium
CGGCGGTGGCACCGTCGCCTTCGCCGACGGCGGCTCGACGATCGGCGGCTGCGGGGCGAGAGCCGTCGTCGCCGGGCAGGCGACCTGCACCGAGACCTTCGCGGCCGCGGCCTCGCACTCGATCCAGGCCGAATTCGTCGGCACCGCCGGCTTCGGCCCCTCGGCGTCGTCGTTCCTGACCCAGGTGGTCGAAGCCCCCTCCAGCGGCGGCGGCGGCGGAGGTGGTGGCGGCGGTAGCGAACCCGGTGGTGGTGGCGAACCCGGCGGTGGTGGCGGCACGGGCGGTGGCGAACCCGGTGGCGGCGCGACGGGTGGCGGTGGGACCGGTGGTGGTAGCGGATCGACCTCGAGCGGGACCGGGACCAGCTCGTCCGCGGGCACCGGGTCGACCGGCGGCGGGTCGCCGACGGGTGGCTCCGGGTCCAAGTCCCCTCCTGCTTCGACCACCGGCAAGGCGAAGGTCGGGTCGCCGAAAGTGAAAGGGACGTCGGTCTCGGTGCCGATCTCCTGCGCCGGGCCCAAGAGCGTGAGCTGCGTGGTGAAGGTGCTGCTCTCGACCAAGGGGGCGAAAGCGGCGACGGTCGGAGTAGCCTCGGCGAAGGTTCCCGGCGCCGGCGCGAAGACCGTGACCGTCTCCCTCGACGGCGCCGGCAGGAGCGATCTGGCCAAGGCGAGCTCGCTGAAGGCGACGCTCACCGTCACCGAGGAGGGCGGCACGAAACCTGTCTCCGTGCGCACGGTCACCTTCAAATAGCGCCGACTCCGCTACCGTTGCACGGTCGGGCAGGCACCTACCGCCGCCCGAGAGAACCCGTTTCCTCTCTGTGCACTGGCACTTCGGGGCTTCTGGATCTCCCCGAAGAAGTCAATTCAAGGAGCACTTTCATAGCTACGTTTGCCGAACTCGGCACCTCCGAGCCGGTGGTGAACGCGCTGCGCGCGCGTTCGATCATCGAGCCTTTCCCCGTACAACAGATGGTCATCAAGGATGCGCTCGATGGCCACGACCTCCTCGTCCAGTCACCGACCGGATCGGGCAAGACGCTCGCCTTCGGCGTGCCGCTGGTCGACATCGTCGAGCCCGGCAGCTGGGGCCCGCAGGCGCTGGTCCTCGCCCCGACGCGCGAGCTCGCCTCGCAGATCGTCGATGAGCTCGAAGGCCTCGCCCGCGCCCGCAAGGTGAACCTCGCCGCGGTCTACGGCGGCGTCGGCTTCGGCCCGCAGATCGCCCGCGCCAAAAAGGCCGACATCCTGGTCGCGACGCCGGGCCGGCTCGAGGACCTGATCCAGCGCAACGCAGTCTCGCTCGACCAGGTCCGCGTCCTCGTCCTCGACGAGGCCGACCGGATGCTCGACATGGGCTTCCGCCCCGCCGTCGACCGGATCGTCAACGAGACCCCCGACGATCGCCAGACGCTGTTCTTCTCGGCGACGCTCGACGGGATGGTCGGCAAGGTCGCCCGCGACTACACCTTCAAACCCCGCTCGCACGTCAACGCGCCGAAAGAGAACGTCGCCACCGACATCGAGCACCACTTCCAGCGGGTGGACTCGCAGCCGGCGAAGCTCGACGCGCTGGTCGCGACGATTCGCGCCGAAGAGCCCGGCCGCTCGCTGGTCTTCGTCCGCACCAAGCGTGGCGCCGACCGGCTGGTCAAACGCCTGCGCACCGAGAACGTCGAGGCGGTCGCGATGCACGGCGACAAAAGCCAGCGCCAGCGCGAGGCGGCGCTCGCCCGCTTCGAGCGCGGCGAAGTGTGGACGTTGGTCGCCACCGATGTCGCCGCCCGCGGCATCGACGTGCCGGACGTGGTCCGGGTCATCAATTACGACGCGCCCGAGGACCGGGCCGCCTACGTCCACCGGATCGGCCGCACCGGCCGCGCCGGGCGGACCGGCACCGGGATCAGCTTCGTCCTCGCCGACGAGGTGAAGGAAATGCGCTCGATCGCGAGGCAGCTCGGGATCGAGTTCGGCGACGGCTTCACCGAGGGCGGCGCGGCGGACCCGATGCCGAGCGGTGAGGGCCAGCGTCCGCAGGGCGAGAAGCGCCGTAGCGGCGGTTCGGGCAAGCCCGGCGGGGGTGGCGACAAGCGCTCCCACGGCGGCTCCGGCCAGCGCGACAAGCGCGCCCACAACGGTTCGAACAAGTCGGCCGGCGACAAGCGCCAGTCCGACGACGGCCCGCGCAGCAAACGACGCCGTCGGCGTCGCAAGCCCGCCGGCGCCGGGGTCTCTTCCGGCAGCTAGTAGGTCTTACCGCGCGCGGGTGGGTCAGGCCGACTTGGTCTGACCCAGCCCGTAGTGGCGGGCGGTGTCGGTGAAGAGCGTCTTCAGGATCGCCCGGTTGACCGGCGTCCCGGCGCGGCCGAGGGCGGTCTGCTCGACCGCGATCGTCCAGGTGAAGCGGCAGGCGTCGGCGCCGCGCGGCTCGACCAGGTAGTCCTCGGCGAGGGCGCGGAAGAGCGGCCCGCTCGACTCGGTCACGTAGAAGGAGTGGCGGCGGCCCTCCTCCCAGACGAAGTAGCGCTCGCGCAGCATGTTGGCGCCGTAGAGCGCTTTCACTTCGCGGGTCGTGCCGACCCCGAACGGCCGCGGCGAGGTCCAGCGGACGTCCTGCAGGATCCGGCACCAGTGCAGCGCGTCGTCGGCGGTCAGTTCGGCCCAGACCTTCTCCGCCGACTGGGCGATCTCGAAGCCCGCACGCAGGCGCATCGGCGCGCTCTCGAAGAACGACTCGTCGACCTGCCCGCATTTGAACCAAGGCGCCACGCAGGCGCGAGCCTACTGCCGCGAGGGCTTATTCGGTCGAGAACTCTTCGTCTGTTTGGTTTTCTTCGTCTGCTTGCCGGTGCCGAGCTCCTTATAAGGGAGCAATCGGGTCTTCGGCTCGCGGAGCGCGGCGAAGGTGGCGTGGCCGGGTTTGCCCTGGTCGCCGAGCGGGCCGAAGGCGACGACTTCGACGCGGCCGCCTTCGGTCACCGGCACGTTCTTGACGCTGGTCGAGGCGTGCGTCGCCTTCACCCGCCGTTCGTGGACCTCGCCGCCGCTCGCTTCGGTCACCACCGAGTAGGCCTTGGTGTAGGGCGCTTTCGTCCAGCTGACCCGCAGCTTGGTGCCGTGGCGGACCACCCGCACGCCGCCGACGCGGCTCGCCTTCGGCGGCGGCGGCGCCTTGAAGTGGTCGAGGGTTTCCAGCGGCGACGGGATCCCGTCGACTTCCACCTGGACGGCGAGTTCGCGCCGGCCGGCCGGGCCGAAGGAGGGTTCGAACGCGAACGAGCCCTTGCCGCCCGCTACTTTCTTCAGTAGTTCCCAGGTGCCCTTGCCGCGTTCGAAGAAGCTGACCGACTGGTCCTTGGCGTGGCCGGCGTCGTAGTGGAGAACGAGGTCGCGGCCGCTGCCGGTCACCGACGCCGTCACCCCGGCGTCCGGTTCGAGGTGGGTCCCGAGCTGGTCGCTGACGCCCGGGGACCCGGGCTGGAGGATCAGCTTGTAGGTGCCGGGAACCGCGTCTTCGACCCCGATCCAGGTGCGCTTGTACTGGTCGGAGGAGAGCACGCTGAGGTGCTTGCCGTGGCGCATCAGGTTCGGTTCGGTGGCCAACTGTTCGCCGTCGGGGGCGACGACGGTGACCGCGGGGGCGCCGCCGGCGCCGACCAGTTCGATGTTCTTTCCGGTTTCGCCCTTCTTCACCTGGAAGGTGAGGTCGGGACTGAAGCCCTCGAGCCGTCGCGCCGCCGTCCCGGCGAACCCGGTGGTGACCGCGCGGCCGCTGACCCCGCGCACGTTTTCCTGCCAGAAGTGGCTCGGCTTGCAGCCGTCGCCCAAGGTGCCGAGGAAGAACTCGGGGAAGGCGTCGCCGTAGACGTAGCCGACTCCCGGCGTCCAGGTGCCGTCGAGGATGTTGAAGCAGACCGAGAGGCCGCGGCTGGAGATGCGGCCTTCGCCGCTCGCGCAGAGCCCGATGTGCTCGACCTTGATCCCGCCGAGGAGGCAGACTTCGCCTTCGACCAGGGCGTTGAAGCGGCCGCTCGAGGCGGAGAGTTCGAGCGAGCCCTTGGCGTTGACGGTGAAGAGGAAGGTCTGCATGTGGGCGGACCCTTGGGCGACGATGAAGTCCGGGTAGCTGTAGAGGAGGTAGGCGCTGCCGAGTTCGACGCCGATGTCTTCGTACGGTTCGATCGAGACCTTGCCACCGATCGCGACCGTGGTCGAGTTGAAGGTCTGCCCTGCAAGCGCCGGCAGCGCGCCGCCCGCGTCGCCGGCGGCGAATTTGTACGGGTGGCCCGGTGAGGCGAAGGCGGGGAGGAAGCCGCCGGTGGCGGTGACGAGTTCGGCCGATTTGATCGTCGCCGAGCCGTCGAAGACGACCGGTTCGTCGAGCTGGAAGCTGAACCCGACTTTGTTCAGGGTCACGCCTGGGAGGATCTCCGGTGCCGCCCCGGCCGGGAAGGTGAGTTCGGCGCCGGCGCTGTGGAAGCTCCCGGCGCAGAACGAGATGCCGTTGCGCCGCGGTTCCGGCGCCATCTTCAGGCCGCCGCCGTCTTCGTCGCCGGGCAGGAAGAAGACTTCCGCGGTCGCCTTCCACCACTTGCGCGGGCAGCCTTCTTCCGGTTCGCCGGCGTCGAGGTAGGTGAAATCGACGTTGGCGAGTTCGACCGGCCCGATGAACGCTTCGTTCATGTGGATGTTCAGCAGGCCGAGGTAGGTGCCGCGCTGGTCGTCGGCTTTGATGTCGACCTTCGCCGTCGGGTCGGCGCCCGCCGCGGTGGAGATGTCTTCGGGCAGCGAGAGGTTGATCTCCAGCTGGGTGAAGCGGTAGTCGCCTTCCTTGCGGAAGTCGACCGTGACCTGGCCGTTGATCGGGAAGCCGCCGATGTCGTCGAACGCCTTCGAGGTGTCGAAGCTGAAGAGTTCGAGTTCTTCGTTGCCGCTGGTGAAGCGCTTGACGTTGGTCTCGAGGTCGAGGTTGAGCGGGCCGGACTGGACCGGGATCGAGCCGAGGGCGCTGCCGTCGTAGGTGATCTTCGCGTTCGAGGAGACGATCCGCTCGATCTCCGGGAAGACGACGATCTGGGCGCCCGGGGCCGGGGTCACCGTCATCCCGTCGACGTGCATCGGCTGGTCGGTCGCGAAGGGCTTCGCCGCCGGGTCCTGGCGGAAGGCGGCGGAGGCCGTGAGCGTGCACGCGGGATCGCCGAATTTGCAGGCCCGCTTGCCGTTCTCCAGTTCGGCGAAGGTGTTGACGGCGACGTACTCTTCGGCGACGCCCTGCTCGGATTTCGGCAATTCGGTCACCGGGTCGATCTGGCGGAAGCAGCCCTGGGCTTCGACGACGCCGAAGACGACGGTGCTGTTCGGCGCGCATTCCTTCGCCTTCACCGCTTCCAGCAGCAGGCCGACGTTGGAGGTGGCGATCGCCGTGGCGGGGCCGACGCGCGACGCGAACCCGCCGGCCGCCGGTTTGGTGACCGTGACCTGGGTCGATTTGGTGACCGTTTCGCCGGCCATGCCGACCGTGGTGGCGGTCACGGTGTGGGTCCCGAGCGCGCCCAGGTTGATCGCCACGTACGGCGCCGAGGGGTCGACGCGCATCACCGGGTTGCCGTCGACTTTCAGTTTCGTTTCTTCGACCATCCCCGTCGTTTTCAGGTTGAGGACGGTGAAGGCGTTGCCCGCGGTCGACCGCGGGGCACTCAGGCTGAGGCCCGCCGGCACGGGCGTCGGGCCGACCCGGGGCGGTCCCACGGTGCCGCCGCCCGCCCGCGGTTCTTCGCTGTGCGCGGCTTCTTCGGCAGTGTCGGGGACGAGGGCCGGGGCTTCCGGGCCCGGCGCCGCGGCGAGGCGGGCGAGCTCGGAGTGCGAGAGCGCCCGGTCGTAGACGCGCAGCTCGTCGATGTCGCCGGGGAAGTCGCTGTTGTCGGGGCAGCCGGTCTCCGGCGCGTAACGGTCGACGTAGAAGCTCGAGCCGGTGATCGGCGCTTCGTAGGCGATCCCGGGCGCCGGCATCGGCGCGCCGACCTCGTTGCCGTCGACGAAGAAGCGCATGTTGGTGCCGTCGTAGGTGCCGGCGACGAGGTGCCACTGGCCGTCGAAGACCGATTCCGGCGCCGGTTCGGAGAGGACCGGCGGCGCCCCCGGCGCGGTGGTGCGGATGTAGAAGTGGAGCCCGCCGTTGCCCGGATAGCCGGTGTAGAGGTCGTAGGACCCGCCGCTGCAGGCGCCGCCGCCGTCGTCGCCGCGGCCGGCGATGTAGCGGAGCGGGCCGGGGTCGCCTTCCTGCTTGATCCAGGCGAGCAGGGTCACTTGCTGCGGCGCCAGCAGGGGCGAGGTGACCTCGAGCGGAGTCGTGTTCGAGCTGCTCAGGTACTGGCCGAACTTGCCCCCTGCGGTGCCGAACTGCATCGTCCCGGCGGGGGCGGCCAGGGACAGGCCGTTGCCGGAGGCGTCCGGCGTCAGCTCCTGGCCCCCGACGGTTTCGGCCGATTCGAACCCCCATTGGGCGAGCAGCGGCGACGCCCCCTGCGCGGCGGCGGCACTGAGGAACATCAGGATCAGTGCCAGGGACGAGAACACAATGGTGCCGCGCAGGGAGTGTCGTCGCATTGCGCGATCCTTCGGACTGCGGACCGCGTCCGCAACGGGGTCGCACCGAAGGGTTTTGGTCGTACCGCGCTTGGCCGGGGCGCTTCCCTACCTACAATGCGGCGGGTGTCTGGGGATATAGAGCGTGATGCGTTGGAGTGACGGGGTCGGCTCGGGAGGGCTGCTCGAGCGCGAGGAGGAGTTGGCCGCGATCGACGCGGCGCTCGAGGAGGCCGCCGCCGGGCCCGGTGGCGCGACCCTGCTGATCTCCGGCCCGGCCGGGATCGGCAAGACCAGCCTGCTCGGTCGGCTCGGCGCGCGGGCCGAGGGGAAGGGCCTGCGGACGATGGCAGCGTCGGGGTCGGAGATCGAGCGCGAGTTCGGTTTCGGTGTCGTCCGCCGGCTGTTCGACCCGCTGCTGCGCTCGCTCGGCCCCGACGAGCGCGCCGGGCTCTTCGCCGGCCCCGCCGCACTGGCGGCGGCGATCTTCGGCCTTGCCGGCTCGACCACGCTGGAGGTCAACCCGGCCGAGGCCTCGCTCTACGGGCTCTTCTGGCTCGCCGTCGCGCTCGCCGAAAAAGGGCCGCTGGTCTTCGCGATCGACGACGCCCATTGGGCCGACGTCGCCTCGCTGCGCTTCCTCCAATACCTGGGGCGACGGCTCGACGGGCTGCCGCTGCTCCTCTGCGTCGCCGGCAGGCCGGCCGAGCCGGGGCCGCAGGCGGCGATCCTCGACGAACTGGGCGCCGAGCCCGGCACGGTGACGATCACCCCTGCGCTGCTCAGTGTCGACGCGACCGCGGCGCTGGTCCACGCGCGGCTCGGCGGCGATGCCCCGGCGCCGGTCCGCGACGCCTGCCACGAGGCGACCGGCGGCAACCCGCTGCTGATCGGCGAGCTGCTGGCCGAGCTCGAGCCGGGCGCCGAGGCGCTCACCGCCGAGGAGGTCGCCGCGGTCGGCCCCGGACACATCGGCGCCGCGTTGCTCGAGCGCGCCCGGCGGATCGATCCGGCGGGCGACGATGTTCTGAGCGCGGCGGCGGTCCTCGGCGAGGCGGACGACCTGCGGGCGCTCGCCGGCCTGGCGGAGGTCGAGCGCGAGCGGGCGATCGCGATCGTCGACGGCCTGGTCGCGGCGGAGATCCTCGCGCCCACCGACGGGCGCCCCTTCGTCCACCCGATGTTCCGCGCCTCGGTGCACGAGGCGATCCCGCCGGCCGCCCGCGCCGCCGCCCACGCCCGCGCCGCCGACCTGCTCCTCGACGACGGCGCCGACGTCGAGGAGGCGGCGGCTCATCTACTGCTCAGCGAGCCGGGCGCCTCGGCCCGCGGGTTCGAGACGCTCGACCAGGCGGCGCGCCGGGCCGCCGAGCACGGCGCTCCCGACAGCGCCGTCACCTACCTGCGCCGGGCGCTCGAGGAGAAGCCCGCCGAGGCGGTCCGCGCCGAGATGCTGCGCCGGCTCGGCCGCGCCGAGGTGACGGTGAGGGACCCGGCGTCGATCGGCCACCTGCAGGAAGCGAGCGAACTCGAGCCCGACCCGGCGACGGCTCTCGCGATCACGTTGGAGCTGGGCGAGGTCCTCGCGGTGGCGGGCCTGTGGGACGGGGCGGTCGCCGCGATCGAAGCCGGGCTGACCCGCTTCGGCGGCAGCGAGCTTCCTGGGGAGCTCGACCTACAGGCGGCGCGCGGCGCCTACCGCGGGTACGACCCGAAGCTGATCGGCGAGTACGAAGCCGACCTGCCGCGCATGCTCGGGCTGGTCGAGGGCCGCGAGGACGACGACTCGAGCGGGCTGCGCTGGGTGCTCGCCGCGATCGGCGCCTGCCAGGACATGCCGCGGGCCGAGGTGCTGCGGCTGATCGGGCCGCCCGGCCAGAGCTGGACGGTCAACCGCGGCGGCCGCGAAAGCTCGCTGATCGGCCAGGCGGGGTCGACGCTGGTGCTGGTCGAGGCGTTCGACCAGGCGGCGATGGTCGGCGCGGCCCTGCGCGAGGAGGGGCGGGGGCGCGGCTCGCTGCTGGCGATGATCGCCGGGGTCGGTTACGCCGCCGCGATCGAGAGCCGGCGCGGCGAGCTGCGCGCGGCCGAGGAGCGGCTGCGGGCGGCGGTCGATCTGGCGAGTGAGAACGAACTGAGCCTGATGGCGCTCACCACCGTTCTCCACCTCTGCGTCGACGCGCTGGTCGAGCGGTCGGCGCTGGGACCGCTCGGCGAGATGGTCGAGGGGGTCGAGTTGCCGGCGCCCTTCGACCAGACCGTCAGCGGCGCGATGCTGCATGAAGTGCGCGGCGCGCTGCGGGCGGACCGGGGCGACCGGGAGGGTGCGGAGGCCGCGCTGCGCGCCGCCGGCGATCTGCTGGGACCGCTGCGCTTCGGGCCGCGCTTCAGCTGCTGGCGCTCGCGGCTCGCGCTGGCGCTGCCACGCGACGAGCGCGACGAGGCGCTGTCGCTGGCGGGGGAGGAGCTGCGGCTGGCCGAGGCGCTCGACCCGCCGCCGCCGCGGGCGGTCGGCGTCGCCCAGCGGGCGTTCGGGATGCTCGCCGGCGCCGAGGAGGGGATCGAGCGCCTGCGCGAGTCGGCGGCGACCTTGGTCGGGCCGGGCCTCGCGGTCGAGCGCGCCCGGTCGCTGACCGAGCTCGGCGCCGCGCTGCGCCGCGGCAACCAGCGCAGCGAGGCCCGCGACCGGCTGCGCGAAGCCTCCGACCTCGCCCAGGGGACCGGCGCCGAGCGGCTCGAGGCGCGGATCGCCGAGGAGCTG
>DAIQOT010000152.1:0-9285 GCA_036787695.1 Solirubrobacterales bacterium
CTCGGCGGCGGCGGCGAGCGTCCGCTCGGCCTCGCCGATCCGCGCCCTGGCCGCGGCGGCAGCGGCCGGACCCGCGGGCCTGGCGATCGGCGTCGGCTCCGCCGGGGATCCGCCCGTCGGCGCGCCGCCCGGTCCCGGGTCGCCGCCTGCCTCCGAGCCGCCTGCCGGCACGTTTTGCTCGTCGCTCATCTAACCGTCCGCTCCGCGCTCAAGACCCCAATCTAAACGCGCCCGCCGGTCATCTGCCCGTAGACCTCGATCACCCGCTCGGCCATCGGGCCGGCGGCGAGGGTCGCGGCGCGGGCGGCGCCGGCCACGCGGGGGTCCTCCGCGCCCAGGTGCGGACGCGCCGTTGCGGCCCACGCGTCGACGTCGAACGGGGCGCAGAGGCAGCCCTCGATCCCGGCCAGGAGGTAGGGCGCGACGCCGACCGGGGTCGAGAGCACCGGCACGTCGCAGGCGAGCGCCTCGATCGCCGCCATCCCGAAGCCCTCGTAGTCGGAGGTGACGAGAACGGCGTCGGCGGCGTTCATCCAGGTGCTCATCGCCTCGGGCTCGATCGAGCCGCCGGTGAGGAGCGTCGCGCCGGTCGCCTCGGCGAGCGCGGCGGCGCGGTCGTGGCGCTTCTCCGGGCGTCCGGGGTTGGCGGGGAAGAGGAGGTAGCGGCCCTCAGGCTCGAGGCCGAGCGCGGCGCGGGCGGCGGCGCGCGGGGACGGGGCGAAGCGGCCGAGCTCGGGGCCGCAGGGGAGGACGGCGGAGCCGGGGACGGCGGGCAGGCCGGGGCGACCGTCCTCCTCGGCAAACAGCGCGCGGGAGACGGCGGCGACGAGGTCGGCGCGCCAGGCGAGCCGGCGCGAGAGCGGCCCGACGATCGGGTGGCGGACGTCGGTGCCGTGGAAGGTGACGAGGAGTGGGCGGGCGCCGGCGGCGCGGGCGACCCAGCCGGCGAGCCCGTAGTGGGCGTGAACGAGGTCGTACCGCTCACGACGCAGCAGGGCACGGAGGCGGCGGGTCGCGGGGAGGTAGTTGGAACGGCCGCGGGGGAAGCCGAATTCCTCGACCTCGACGCCGCGGGCGCGCACCTCGGCGACCTGGTCGCGCACCCAGCGGCCGCGCTGCGGAGCGCTCTCGTCGGGTACGAGGTTGGTGACGACAAGGACTCGCATCGCGGCAGGTTATCCGCGCTCGCGACGGGTACCGATGTCGGCGCCGGCCGGGAACCGACACCACCGTCGCCTCTCAGTCTGCTTGAGTCCCCTTTCTATGCGCCTCCCGTGGCCCTCGATTTCGCTTGCCCTTGCCGGTGCGTTGGTCGCCGGGGCGTTGTTCGCGCCCGTGGCCGGGGCGTGGGGCGGGCGCGCCGGCGGCACGGATCAGGCGGCGGCCGCGGGCGGATCCACCCCCTCGATCTCGATCGCCGCCGACGACGCGGCCACCCGCCGCTTCTGGACGCCGGCCCGGATGGAGGCCGCGCGGCCGATCGAAGGCCCGGCGGCGCACGCCTCCGGCCTCAACCCGACGCTGACCGCGACCTCGGAAACGATCGCGGACCCGACCGCGCCCGGATACCGGGTCAACGGCGTCATCTTCATCTCCGAAGGCGCCGGGATCGGCTTCGGCCGTTGCTCGGGAACCTCGGTCGTCTCGCCGTCGAAGAGCGTCATCATCACCGCTGGCCACTGCGTCTACGACTCGGGCATCTGGTCTGACCACAAGTGGGTCTTCGTCCCCGGCTATCACCACGGCGAACGACCCTTCGGCACCTTCACGGCGCATTGGCTGGGGACGACGCCCGCCTGGCACGGCCACGAAAACGAGAACTTCGACGTCGGCGCGGCGGTCGTCGGGCGCAACGAAAAGGGGCAGACGCTGGCGGCCGCGGTCGGCGCCGACAAGGTCGCCACCGGGCTCTCCCCGCACCAGACCTTCGACGTCTACGGCTATCCGGTCGAAAAGCCGTTCAACGGGGGCACGTTGCAGGTCTGCCGCGAAGTGGGCTTCGAGGGTCACGATTTCGGCTCGCTCTTCGAACCGGGCCCGCTCAACCTGGCGATCAGCTGCGACGACAGCGCCGGCGGCTCCGGCGGCGCCTGGCTGATCAACGGGAACACGGTGAACAGCGTCACCACCTACGGCTATCCGCAGGACCCGTTCACCAACTTCGGCCCGTACTTCGGCAGCGACGTGGCGAAGCTCTACAAGCGGGCGAAACAGATCAAATGAGCCGCGTTCGCACTTTGCCGTACATGTTCCGGAGAACCGCGAACGCGTTTGCCGTGGCGGCGGTCCTGGCGCTCGTCCTCGGCGGGGCCTTCGCCTCGACCGCACTCGCGGCGACCGGGGGACCGGCCGAAGTCGAACCGCGCTTCCAGCTGACCGGGTCGCACGGCTACCGGATCCTCGTCTCGGCGCGCCTGCGGACGGTGACGATCGGGGTTTCCAAAGGCAACAGCCAGCGGGCGGGCTCCTCGACCACCTACGTCGCCCGCGGCAGCGCCGGCACCCACGGCTTCTCCGCCGACTTCCACCAGTTCGGCCGCGTCAACGTCCACTTCCACCGCACCTCGGGGGCGGTCCGCGGCCTGCCGCCCGATTGCACCGGCGGCAACGGCGGCGCCGACACGATCGAGGGCTACTTCACCGGCAGCTTCGAATTCGAAGGCGAGAACGGCTACACCGAGGTCAAGACCGACCGGGTCAGAGGCGAGATGGTCGTGCCACCGACCGAACAGTGCCCGCTGGTCGCCGGCGGCGCCAACCCGCTGCTCGAAGGCCACAACGCCGAACTGCCGCCGGCGAAGACGCGGATGACGCTGGAGGCGATCAACAAGGCCGGCACCGGCGGCCTCGTCTTCGTCGCCCGTCGCGAGGGCAAGACCGGCTTCTACGCCGAACGCTTCGGCACGATCGGGCGGATCGGGATCCTCAGCGTCGCCTACGCGCTCGGGCCGCGGAAGAGCTTCGTCTCCGACCCGCAGGTCAGCTACGGCAAGGTCACGCCGCCGAAGCCCTTCTTCGGCACCGGAACCCTGGAACGCGCGAAGGGCGGCAAACGCGTCTGGTCCGGGGACCTCGCGGCGTCGTTCCCCGGCCAGGGCAAGGTCGCCCTGACCGGGACCGAATTCCACACGACGCTCGCACGCAGCTTCCCGTAGGAGGCGGAGCCGCGGCGAACCGCGCCGATCAACCGGCGCTGCCCTCCGGCGCCGGCTCGCCCGCGGCGATCGACCGTCGACGACGTCGCCACCTCGTGATCCAGGTCGAGGCGAAGCCCGCGCCGACGAGTGCCGCGAGCACGGCGATCACCTCGGCGACGCCCCAGGCCCAGGTCGAGCCCTTAACGGCCGGCGGCGGGGGCGATTCGGGTTCGACGTAGGTCGCCGTCACCGCCAACGGGAAGCTCGCCGCGGCCTTGCCGTCGACCAGCACCCGCGCCCGCCAGTCGCCGACCATCGGCGTGTAGAGGCCGCTGACCCGGTAGTGGTCCCCGCCCAGGGAGGTCGCCGGGACCTCGGTCGCCGGCACGCCGAGCTTCGGCGCGGAGAAGGCGACCGCGACCCCTTCGGCGCCGGGCGCCCAGACGTCGTAGTCGGTCGGGCCGGGCTGGGCGCCGCTCGGGCGCAGCCGCACTTCCTGGCCGCCGACGAGTGCCGTCTGGGTCAGGTCGGCCGCCTGCTGTTCGAACTCCTGCTTGCGCGCCGAGCCGGAGAGGAACGGGACGACGAGCAGGACCAGCAGGCCGATCACCGCCTCGGCGGCGATCACGCCGCGGAAGTGGCGCAGGGTGACGGCGAGGGCCGAGCCGTCCTCGCCCTCGGCGCGGAGCGCGTTGACCCGCGGCAGCAGCCAGAGCTGGTTGATCGCCCCGAGCCCGACCAGGATCAGGACGAGGATCAGCTTCACCAGCAGCGTCTCGCCGTAGAGGGTGTGGAAAAGGAGGCGCGGCGGCCCGACGTGGATCCAGGCGGTCCAGAGGCCGGTGAGGATCATCACGCCGACGCAGACGGTCGCGACGACGGAGAAGCGGCGCAGGGCCGCCGACCAGAAGCCGTCGCGTTCGGGGGCGGACAGGCGGAGCGTCGCGGCGAGCACGCCGAGCGCGACGAGGCCGCCGATCCAGACCGAGGCGCCGGTCATGTGGCCGAAGTCGAGGAGGTCGGTGAAGATCTCGCGGACCCATTCGTCGGGGGTCTCGGTCGGGATCACGCGGGCGAGCAGTTCGGCGACGCCGGCGGTGAGGCCGATCGCGGCGACGGTGGTGACGCGGCGGGCCAGGAGGTCGCGGCCGCCGAGCGACATCAGCGCGGCGGGGATGACGGCGGCCGCGGCGATCGCGGTGAGGATGAGGCGGACGAGCCAGAGCGTCCCGTCGCCGCCTTCGAAGACGTTCTGGTGTTCGTTGGCGAGTTCGATGATCGTCGCCGGGATGAAGAGGGCGATCGTCACCGCCGCGGTGAGGAGGAGATGGCGGTCGACGGCGGCGGCGAGCTGCGGGCGGGCGCCGGCGAGCTTGCGGATCGTCGGCGCGGTGACGAGGAAGCGCAGCGCCAGGGTGCCGATGAAGACGAAGATGAAGGCGAAGGCGAAGTAGCGGGGGAGCGCTTCCTTGACCGGGGTCAGCGAGTTGTCGGGCTGCGGCTCCTGGACCAGCGCCGGGGAGGCGCCGCCCGGGGAGACCTGGAAGGCGAAGCTTCCGGATTCGGCGCCCGCGTGCCAGACGACCGAGTAGATCCCGGCCTTGCCGGACAGGTCGGGGAGCGTCGCGACGAGGGCGTCGCCTACGGGTCGGGCGGGGACGGCGGCGACGGTCTGGTGCTTCGAGTCGTAGACCGTCACCCGTCCAGGGACGCCGCCCGGGGCATCGACGACGATCCGCTGCGGCGGGGCGCCGAGGACCGCGTTAGCGGCGGGTGAGCTGGCGGTGGGCTGGGGTGGAGCGGCGCTCGCCGTCGCGGCGGTCAACAGCAACGCCATGAGCGCGACCGCCGTCGGCAGCGCGCCTCGAATCAATCTCTTCACGTTGGTTCCCTCTGGTCCGGTTGGTGTTTGCGGCGTGTTTAGGACACCCTAATTAGGGTTCCCTGACGCCGCGTTACGGACGGACCGCGGGGAAGGTTCAAAGAAATTTCAAATTCGCTTCAGAACTGACCCACTCGCGTCTTGAGCCGCGCGCATTTCGCTCGCAGCATCGCCCTCACCAAACGAAAAAGGGGGAGCGATGTTCTACGCAGTGCTGGGCTACGCCCACGCCGCCCTGTGGCGGCTCAACCTCGCGGTCACCCGGCGGGTGAAGGCGATCCACGCCCTCGCCGGCGAGCGCGGTCAGGGGACGGTCGAGTACGTCGGGCTGATCCTGCTCGTCTCGCTGCTGATGGTCGGGATGGTCGCCGCGATGAAAGGGTTCAACGGCAAACAGGGCACCGAGTTGGCCGACGTGATCATCGACAAGATCAAGGAAGCCGTCGACAAGGTCGCCTTCAAATGAGCGACCGGCGCGTCGGCCGTCGCCACGGCGACCGGCGCGCCCGATCGGCTATTCGGCCGGCGGCTTCTGGCAGGCCAACTTGCCTTCCAGTGAGCCCGGGACCGGGGGCGCCATCGGCTCCGGACTCGATTGGTTCACCGTGCGCAGGGCTTTCGCGGCTTCGAAGGCGACCTTTTCGGGGTCCTTCAGCCCGTAGCCGTGCTTCAGTTCGTACGGTTCGACGAAGATCGTGATGGTCTCGCGGCCGGTGAAGATTTCGAGCGGGCCGCCTTCGGTTTCGCCGCCTCCCTCCAAGGGGAGGCCCGGGTGCCAATGCGCCTTCGCGCCCCGCAGGGGGATCAGATCCTGGAGTCGATTCAACTCGCTCGCCCACCGGTCGCAGGTGCTGTCGACCTGGATCTGCATCGGCGGCGCGCAGGACGGATGGTCGGTCCCGCGGAGTTCGCAGCTGCCGTAGAAAAACGTGAAACCGTGAGGGCCGTGGTTGATCGATTCGAGTGGGATCCCGGCGACCTTCGATCCGGGCCAGTACACCGGGAACTTGTGGAAGCTCTTGGCGGCGCCGAAGCCGGCGACCCCGGCGAAGGCGTTGCCGGCGAAGGCCATCGCGATCGTCAGCGCGGCGAGGCTCGCTGCGGCGAATGCTCGGCGGGACACGCGGCGGAGGGTAATCGAAGGTCGGTCGTCGCTGAGAAGTCAGCGATCGTGTGACGGAGGCGCCGCGAGCTCGTAGTCCCGACAGATCGTGGCTCGTCTTGGTAGATCCATCCTTGCGCCGGTGCTCCTGCTCTTGGTCGTCGGCGTCACGGCTTGCGGGTCCACGACCTCTGGGTTCATGGCCTCCGGGCCGACCCTGGCTCGCTGTCCGAAGTGGGAGCCGGAGATCTCCGGTGGCAGCTCGCCGGGTGGGGCGGGGAAGACCGTGAAGGAAGAACCGGTCTCGGCGCTCGTCTGCCGCTGGCGGGGCAACGACCGGAACCAGACCGAACGTGCCGAACGCATGGTCCGCGGTCCGTCCCTGACCCACCTGGTCAAAGGCACTCAACTCGCTGGCGCCGGGGGAAGAAGGCGAATATGCCTGCCCGAGTGGGCCGCCGCTGAACTATCTGGTCGACCTGCGGTACGCGGACGGCGGTGAAATCGAGGTCGAAGCCGAATACGACTCCTGCGACTTCGCCCGAACCGACGATGGCTATTGGTGGGCGAGCGGGGAACTCGAAAAGATGATGAACGCGTTGCTCGCGGGATGGGTGCCGTACAGGCACCGTTCGAAGCCGCCGTTCTTCACCACGCCGTGAAAGACTCGCCGGCATGACCGCCTCACGCAGCTACGACCGCGCTCCGGCCGACATCCGGCCGATCACCATCGACCCCGGATTCGTCGAAAGCGCCACCGGCTCGGCGCTGATCTCGGTGGGGCGGACCAGGGTGATCTGCACCGCCTCGGTCTCCGAGCAGGTGCCGCGCTGGATGCAGGGCCGCGGCAAAGGCTGGGTCACCGCCGAGTACTCGATGCTCCCCGCCTCGACCGGGGACCGCAAGCAGCGCGACATCACCAAGGGCAAGCAGGACGGACGCGGGGTGGAGATCCAGCGGCTGATCGGTCGCAGCCTGCGCGTGGTCTGCGACTTCAAGGCGCTCGGCGAACGCAGCGTCTACGTCGACTGCGACGTGCTCGAAGCCGACGGCGGGACGCGCTGCGCGTCGATCACCGGCGGCTTCGTCGCGCTGAAGCTGGCCTTCCAGAAACTGATCGACCGCAAGCTGATCGACACGATGCCGCTCACCGGCTCGATCGCCGCGGTCAGCGTCGGCATGGTCGACGGCCGGCCGCTCTGCGACCTCGACTACAGCGAGGACTCGCGCGCCGAGGTCGACGCCAACGTGGTGATGACCGGCGAGGGCGGCCTGGTCGAGGTGCAGGCGACGGCGGAGCGGACGCCGCTCTCGCGCGCCTCGCTCGACGAGCTTCTCGGCCTCGCCGAGGGCGGCATCGCCCGCCTGCGCGAAGTCCAGGACCGGGTCGCGCCCGACCGGGTCGCCCCTTAGCGGAGGCCCCGCGGTGATCCTCGCCACCGCCAACCTCCACAAGGTGGGGGAGATGCGCGATCTGCTGCCGGGGATCGACCTGCAGCCGCTGCCGGAGGGCTACGAGTCCCCGGTCGAGGACGGCGACAGCTTCGAGGCCAACGCGCTGATCAAGGCGCGCGCCGCCCACGCGGCGCTCGGCGGACCGGTGCTCGCCGACGACTCGGGGATCGAATCCTTCGACCTCGAGGGAGCCCCGGGGATCTACTCGGCCCGTTACGCGGGTGAAGGCGCGAGCGACGAGGAGAACCTCGACAAGCTGCTGCGCGAAGTCGACGCCGCGAATGGCGAGCGCCGCGCCGCCTACGTCTGCGCCCTGGCGCTGCTCGACGCCGACGGCGCCGAGCACGTCTTCGAAGCCAACTGCGAAGGCGTCCTCCTGCGCGAGCGCCGCGGCAGCGGCGGCTTCGGCTACGACCCGATCTTCGTCCCCGACGACACCGACGACGAGCGGACGATGTCGGAGCTGAGCGCGGACGAGAAGAACGCGATCAGCCACCGCGGCCGCGCCGCCCGGCTGCTGGCGGCGCACCTGTCCGACTAGGGCGGCGGCAGTAGATTCACGGCGGCGGCGAGGCCGACGGCGACCAGGACGATCGTGTAGCCGGTGTAGCCGCTGACCGCGAAGGAGACCGCGGCGATCGCGCAGACGCCGACGACGGTGAACCAGGATGCTCGGGCGAGTGGCACGGTCGGTATCTTCGCCTAAGTGCCCGACGCCGCCGCAACAGCTCCCGCACCGGCGTCCGCCGAGGCCGCGCTCAGCTTCCTCACCGAGATGTCGCCCGACCTGCGCGGTGCCGCGATCCTCGCCGGCGACGGCACCGTCCTCGCCGCCTCCGGTGACGCCGGCGCCTGGGCCGAGGAGGCGGTCGGGCTGTTCGCGAGCGCCGACGCCGCCGGCGGCGAGCCGGTCGAGCAGATCCACGTCGCCACCCAGGCCGGCGAGGTCTTCGCGCTGCGCCACGACGGGTACGCCGCGGTCGCCGTCACCGAGCGCTTCGCGCTCGCCTCGTTGACCTTCTTCGACATGCGCTCGGCGCTGCGCGAGCTGGCGAAGGACGCCTGATGCCGCCGAAGCCGCACCGCGTCCTGCTCGAGCGCGTCTCCGGATACGCCGACGAGGCCGCCGCCTACATGCGCCGCCGCCGCATCCAGCGCAAGCCCTTCGCCCGCCTCTACTACGCCGGTGGCCGCGCCGCCGAGTTCCCCGCGGACTCCTCGACCGGCGCCGAGCTCTTCGTCGCCGCGGCGGCAATCATCGACCTGACCGGAAAGGGAAAACGCTCATGACCCAGCTGATCGACGAGGGCCTCGCCGCCCGCGTGCTCGAGCGGGCGCTCGCCAACGGCGGCCGCTTCGCCGAGGTGTTCGCCGAAAGCCGCGCCGGCCAGACGCTGGCGATCGACGAGGGGCGGATCGAGTCGGTGCAGTCGGGCGCCGAGCAGGGCGCCGGCGTGCGCGTCGTCGACGGCGCCACCACCTACTTCGCCCACGTCGACGGGCTCGAGCCGGCCGAGCTCGAGCGCGCCGCCGACGAGGCCGCCTCGGCCCTCCGCTCCGGCCGCATCGAGTCGCGCCCGCTGAGCGCGCGCCCGGTCGCGCCGCTGCCGATCGCCGTCGCCCCCGACTCCGTCCCCGCCGCCCGCAAGGCCGAGATGCTGCGTGAGCTCGACGAGCGCGGCCGTGCGATGGGCGCGGAGGTCGCCCAG
>DAIQOT010000153.1:0-9279 GCA_036787695.1 Solirubrobacterales bacterium
CCGGTCAGCATCGTGTTGATCGCGGTCGAGACGAGCTCGATGTGGCCGAACTCCTCGGCGGCGATCGAGGCGACGAGGTCGTAGAACGGCTGGGCGCCCGCCCGGTTGCGGAAGTTGAACGACTGGAAGGTGTAGTTCATGAAGGTCGACATCTCGCCGAACTTCCCGCCCAAGAGCTCCTGGACGATCGAGGCGCCGTTGGGGTCGGGGTCGGACGGCGGTGGTATTTCCGCCTGCAGGCGGTCTAGTCGCATGATCATCGGGGAAGCCTCCTAGGTAGGACTTAGTCCGAGCAGGGTAACCGTCCTGGGTGAGATCAAACCTTCCCATCGATCATCGGCGCTCCTCTACGGCTAGCCTTGAGGAGATGAGCACCGACCATTCGGACCTGTTGAGGCGTCTATCGCTGCGCGTCACGCCGCAGCGCCGGGCGATTCTCGGCGCCTTCTCCGGCGGCCAGACCGAGCACCTCTCGGCCGAGGAGGTCCACGCCCGGGCCCTTCGCGAAGTCCCCGAGCTGGGTCGAGGGACGGTCTACGCGACGCTCGCCGAGCTGTCGGAACTGGGCGCGATCGGATCGGTCGGCTCCGCCGAGCCCGTCCGCTACGAGATCAACGTCGAGCCCCATGACCATTTCCGCTGCAGGCTCTGCCTGCGCCTCTTCGACATCTCGGTCTCCCCGCCCTCGATGGCGAGGGTGGAGAAGGAAGGCTTCGCGGTCGAGGCCGTCAGCGTCGCCGCCGAGGGTGTCTGCGTCGAGTGCGGTCAGTACAAAAAGGGCCTCGAGGACGGCGCCCGCTCCCTGCTCGACCGCCGGCTGATCGACGAGGCGACCCTCGCGACGCTCGCCTGCTCATCGGTCGACTCGCCACTCGGGCTACTCGCGATCGCGGCCTCCGAGGACGGTATCCGGCGCATCGCCTTCGAAGAGCACGCCGACTTCGCGACGCTGACCGAGCGGGCGCGCTCGCGACGCGGGCCGCGGTCGGCGCGCGCCCGCCTCGACCACGCCGGCTCGGTCGTCGACGCCTTCTTCGCCGGCTCCGAGCACCAGGGCGACGACGTCTTCGACCCGCGCGCCCTCGGCGAATCCGACGAGGCGCTGCTCGAGGCGACCCGCCACGTCCCCTACGGCGAGACCCTCAGCTACGAGCACTTCTCGGTCGACCTGGACCCTTACGCGCGCGGGCTCGTCTTCGGCGCCAACCCGATGCCGATCGTCTTCCCCTGCCACCGGGTCACCCGGGGGGCCGAACAGCCGGAGGCCTACGTCGGAGGCGCCGCGCGGCGCCAGGCGCTGCTGGCGTTCGAACGCGAGACCCGCTCCGCCGCCGGGTCACCCGGTTCCTGAGCCGGCGAGTCGCCGGGCGAGGTACGGGCCGGTCTTGCTGTCGGGCGCGCCGGCGAGGTCGGCCGGGGTGCCGGTAGCGACGATGCGGCCGCCCGCGTCGCCCCCGCCCGGCCCGAGCTCGATCGTCCAGTCGGCGGAGGCGATCACGTCGAGGTCGTGCTCGACGACGACGACCGTGCCTCCGGCGTCGACGAGACGGTGGAGCTGGGCGACCAGCAACTCGACGTCGGCGGGATGCAACCCGGTGGTCGGCTCGTCGAGCAGGTAGAGCGTGTGGCCGCGGCGGGCGCGCTGCAGCTCGGTCGCCAGCTTGATCCGCTGCGCCTCGCCGCCGGAGAGCTCGGTCGCGGGCTGGCCGAGCCGCAGGTAACCGAGGCCGACCTCGCGCAGGGTGGCGAGGCTGCGTGACGCGGCGGGAACGTCGTCGAGGAAGGCGGCTGCCTCGTCGACGGTCATCCGGAGGACATCGGCAACGGTCCGCTCCCGGTAGGTGACGCTCAGCGTCTCCGGGTTGTAGCGGGCGCCGTGGCAGGTCGGGCAAGGGCCGTAGGTCCCGGGCAGGAACAGCAGCTCGACCGCGACGAAGCCCTCCCCGTGGCAGGTGTCGCAGCGGCCGCCGGCGACGTTGAAGGAGAAGCGGCCGGGGCCCCAACCGCGCTCACGCGCCTCGTCGGTGGCGGCGAACAGCTTGCGGACCGCGTCGAACATCCCGGTGTAGGTCGCGAGGTTGGAGCGCGGGGAGCGCCCGATCGGCCGCTGGTCGACGGAGACCAGCCGGGTGACCGTCTCGAGCCCCTCGGCGGCGACCCCGGCGGCGGCGTCCTCCCCGTCCCCGTCGTCCGGCTCCTCGGCCTCCTCGGTCGTCGCGGCCGCCGCCGCGAGTACCCCGGCGAGGACCTGGGTGACCAGGGTCGACTTGCCGGAGCCCGACACGCCGGTCACCGCGGTCAGGACGCCGAGCGGGAAGCTCACCTCGAGGTCCCGCAGGTTGTGCCTGGTGACATGGCGGAACTCGAGCCAGGCCTCGGGCTCGCGCGGCGTCCGCGGCTCGCGGCGGTCGTCGTCGGGGAAGAGGTAGCGGCGGGTGATCGAGCGCTCGACCTCGGCGAGGCCCTCGACCGGGCCGCTGTAGAGGACCTCGCCGCCGTGCTCGCCGGCGGCCGGGCCGACGTCGACGATCCAGTCGGCCTGACGGGCGACGTCCATGTCGTGCTCGACGACGAACAACGAGTTGCCCGCCTCCTTGAGCCGCCTCAGCACGAGCATCAGCGGCTCGGCGTCGGCGGGGTGGAGCCCGGCCGAGGGCTCGTCGAGGACGTAGAGAACGCCGAAGAGCCCGGAGCGCAGCTGGGTCGCCAGCCGCAGGCGCTGCATCTCGCCGGGCGAGAGCGTGGTCGTCGTCCGACTGAGGCCGAGGTAGCCGAGGCCGAGCTCGAGCAGGACCGCGATGCGCTCGCGCAGGTCGGTGGCGATCAGCTTGGCCACCTCGCTGCGCTCACCGGAGACGGCCGAGAGGTAGGCGGGCTCGGGATGCTCGAGCTCGGCGGCCGGTCGCAGGATCTCGGCGAGCGTGCCGAGCGGTAGCGCCGAGAGCTCGGCGATGTCGTGGCCGGCGAAGGTGACCGCGAGCGCCTCCGGCCGCAGCCTCTTGCCATGGCAGACCGGGCACGGGGCGACCTCCACGTAACGCAGGGCGCGTCCGCGCATCGCCGCGCTCTGCGAGTTCGCCAGCGTGTGGCGGATGTAGCGCTCGGCGCTCGAGAACGTGCCGTTGTAGTAGTAGTCGGCGTCGACTTCGGCGCGGTCGGGATGGACTTCGACGGTCGGCTGCTCGTCGGTGAAGAGGATCCAGTCACGGTCCTTGCGCGAGAGCTTGCGCCACGGCCTGTCGATGTCGAAGCCGAGGGTGACGAGGATGTCGCGGAGGTTCTGGCCCTGCCACGCCCCCGGCCAGGCGGCCACGGCGCGCTCGCGGATGCTCAGCGAGGGGTCGGGGACGAGCGTCTCCTCGGTGATGTGGTGGACGGTGCCGAGACCGTGACACTCGCGGCAGGCGCCGATCGCCGTGTTCGGCGAGAACCAGTCGGAGTCCAACACCTCCTCGGTGCCGGGCGGATAGGTCCCGGCCCGTGAGAACAGCATCCGCAAGGAGTTCGAGAGCGTCGTCACGGTCCCGACGCTCGAGCGCGAGGTCGCTCCGCCGCGACGCTGCTGCAGGGCTATCGCCGGTGGCATGCCGGTGATCTCACGGACCTTCGGCGCGTCCTGTTGATCGAGAAGGCGTCGCGCGTAAGGCGTGACCGACTCGAAATAGCGGCGCTGCGCCTCGGCGTAGATCGTCCCGAACGCGAGCGATGACTTCCCCGAGCCCGACACGCCGGTGAAGACGGTCAGCGCGTCGCGCGGCGCGTCGACATCGACGTCGCGGAGGTTGTGCTCCTCGGCGCCGCGGACGCGGACGAAGCCGTCGCGGGAACTCGGCTCGCCGGTCACCGGGGACACCTACCCGGCGCGCGACCGGGCAACGCAGTCTCGCTTCGTCGACAGGTGACGGACGCCGGGCACGGGGTACCGCGACCGGATGGAGCTCGCCTTCGACGGCATCTGTGAGTTCGTCCTCGTCGCCGACGACACCGAGAGGATGGTCGATTTCTACGAAGCCCTCGGGCTCGACGCGCTCTCCCGCGAAGAGGGCCGCGTCTGGCTGGCGGTCGGCCCGCACTGCCGGATCGGGATCTGGACGCCGGGCGAGAAGGAGCACCGTGACCGCGGCGGAAAGCACGTGCACTTCGCGCTGTCGGCCACCCGCGGCCGCCTCGACTCACTGGTCGAGCAGCTGCGGGACGCCGGCCAGGAGTTCGAGGGGCCGATCGTCCACGACGGCGGCGACCGCTCGATCTACCTCTTCGATCCGGAAGGCAACAGGCTCGAGGTCTGGGACTACTTCCGCGAGGACGTCGCCGACGACATCGACCGCCTCCGCGACTGAGCGCCGCCTCGAGCCGTCGGTTGCCACCGGCCGGCGGCTTCGACCCGCTCCCCTTCGGGTAAGTCATCTCTCGTCCTCGACCGAAGGAGAGAGAGATGTCCGCCGTACTGGTGGTGATCATCGTCGTAGTCGTGATCGTGCTGATCGCACTCGCCGTGGTGGCCCTGCGCCGTCGCCGCGAACAACAGCAGCTCGAGCGGGAACGGCTCGCCGCGCGGGCCGAGGCCCATCGCGACGAGGCCGAGACCCATGCCGCGAAAGCCGCCCGTCTCGACCAGGAGCAGGCCGGTAAGCGCCAGGACGCAGTCGCCAAACAGACCGAGGCCGAGCGCCTGGCCGAGGAGGCGAAAATCGCCGCGAAAAAGGCCGAGGCCGCCGAAGCCAGGGCCGAGACGCTCGACAACGAGGCGGATGCCGCCTCGGCGCGCGTCGAGCGCGAGCGCGAGCACGCCCGCGAGCACGGGCGCAAAGCCGACGACATCGACGAGACGCTCAAATAGGGCTCCCCACGGGTGCGCCACGAGATCGTCGCCGGGCGCGACCTCCCGCCAACGAGCCGTACGACCCCTGAACCCCAAGGGGCGGTATCTTGTCCGTCTTCGATCTGCGGCTGTAGCTCAGCTGGCTAGAGCGTCTGCTTGCCATGCAGAAGGTCGAGGGTTCGAATCCCTTCAGCCGCTTCGCCGAAATCCCGCCTTCGAGCGGGATTTCGTCGTTCTGGTACCGGGAGATCCGGATTGCGCGGCGGCTAGAAGGAGTCGACGACGAAGCAGGTCTGCGCGGTCGAGACGCTGATCGAGTCCTCGCCGGTCGTCGCCATCCGTTCGGCGGCGCGGCGCTCGATCTCGGAGGTCTCCTCGAAGAGCTTGAGGTGGGCGGCCAATAGTTCGTCGAGGCCGTCCTGGTCGAGGGCCCGGATCGGCGTGCGGGTGATGTGGAAGCGGCCGTCGTCGGAGAAGGTGCCGGCGCGGACGGCGCCGGTGAAGTCGTCGATGATCGGCTGCATACCGTCGATCAACGCTCCCTCTTTCTGGTCCTGATCGAGTTCGGTCCAGGCGCGGTTATCGACCAGGTGCCTCTCGGTGGCCCGATAGAAGTGCTTGGTGCTGCCGCGCACCTGTTCAGTGCTGACCAGCTCCAGGAACCCGAGTTCGAGCAGGATCCGCGAGTGGTAGCTCGCTTTGCTGAGGTCGACGCCGATCGCGTTGGCGACTTCCACCGGGGCGATCGGACCGGTCTCGATGTAGTGGCGCAGCATCGCCCGCCGAACCGGGTGCGACATCGCCCGCAAGCGCGATTCGGATGCGTCCAGCTCTCCGACGTTCTCCACCGCGCTAGCTCTCATCACCGCTCCCATTCCCGAACAGCATTTCCTGATCGCGCCACTCTAATCATTTATTCCGACGGTCCCCAAAGAAGGCACCCACAACGGTTTGGCGAAACCAAATGGTGTAACCGGGTCGCGCAAACTTTTCACAGATGGCCGACCCGCCTGGGATCGAAGGGAGGTGACTGATGAAGCTCAATTCGGATCGGCCGCAGATTCCCGCGTGCGGAATCATCAAGGGGGCCTAAGCCACCGCCGGCGGGCGGGCTCGACGCTGGGCCCGCCCGCCTTTCTCGCTCAGGCGAGGCCGTGGCCGCCTTCGGACTGCAGCAGTTTTCCGCAGACCCGCAGGCCGAGATGGAGCGCCAGTCCGCGCACCGACAGTTCGGCTTTCGCCACCCTGCCGATCGCTCCCGGCAGCGCCTTCAGTTCGCCGCGATCCAGCAGATCGGCGAATTCGCCTTCGAGATCGACCAACCCGTCGACCTTGGCGATCAGCTTCTTGAACTGACCTTCGAGCGCTGCGGGCGCGGTCAGACGCTTGAACGATTCGATCTCGCCTTCGGCGTTGTCGATGCCGTCCTGGATGAGCGCGGCGGCTTCGTGTCGAGCGCGGGCGGTCTTCAGCCCGCTGCCCGCGAGCCGCTCGAATTCCTCCAGCGTCGCGATGTTCGCCTCGCGATTCGTCCGGCAGATCTCGTTGGCGTGGTTCGTCCATTCGGCCCGGTCGGGCCCGCCCCCGCCCGCGACCGTTTCGCCGCCCTCTCCCGAGCCCGGCTTGCCGCAGACCTTGGTCCCGAGTTCCCCCGCGAGCGCTTCCAGCCTGGAGCCGTTGGCGGCGACCTGGGCGATTACCGCTTCGAGTTCGTGGACGCTCCCCGTTTCCAGCGCTTCGGCGAGCTTCTCGTCGAGCTGCGCGGTCCGTTCGAGCCCGCCGACGACCCGGGTCACCTCCGCTTCGTCGGCCGACGCGGGCCGCAGCGCGCGAATCCCCTTGAACTCGGTTTCGACGCTCGGCACGGCGCCGCGGATCAGCTCGGCGGCTTCTTCGCGGACCTTCGCGTTCGTCAGCCCACCTTCCACCAGCGCCTCGAATTCGCTTTCGCGCGAGGCGTTCGCTTCGTGGTCGACGCTGCAGATCGCGTCGGCCTGGGAGACCCATTCGGTGTGAGACAGCCGCGCTTCGTCGCCGTCGCCGGTCGAGGAGCTCGAGCCACCGCCGCATCCCGCCGCCAGCACGGCGACCACCAGGGCCCCGACCAGCGACGACAGCAACCGCATCCGAATCTCCCCCACTCTCACGTTTCCGATCAGGTTCGTCCTTCTCGCCGGCGAAGCCTATGGACTCGACCGTCCCCAGATGCGCGACGACCCCGAAGCGGCAGATTCGGGGTCGTCGTCCAGCGGCACCGGTGCCTTGCCACACCGATGCGGGGTTACGCCGGACGGCGGTTGGAGGCACGCCGAGCCGACTCGGGAAGAGCATCGCGAAGGCCGCCCGACGGCGAGTTAAAACGCTGAGAAAGTCGGTGATCGGACTTCCCGATGGGGTCCCCGAGCGCCCCCGATCGCGCTAGCCTCAATCCCATCGGAGGTAATTGACCATGCTCTTTCGCCAGATCATCCACGAGGACCTCGGCTGCGCGTCCTACCTGGTCGCCGACCGTGAAAGCGGCGTCGCCGTCGTCATCGACCCGCAGTGGGACGTCGAGCCCTACCGCCGCCTCGCCCGCCTGCACGGCGTGCGGATCGGCCACGTGCTCGAGACCCACAACCACGCCGACCACGTCTCCGGCCACGGCCGGCTGGTGCGGCAGACCGGCGCCACCGTCCACGTCCACGAGCTCGCCGAGGCCGAGTACGAGCACGAGCCATTCGCCGACGGCTGGACGCTGACGATCGGCGACCTAACGGTCGAGGCGATCCACACGCCCGGCCACCGGCCCGAGCACACCTGCTTCCTGCTCGCCGACGCGGGCCGCGGCGGCGCCCCGTGGGCGCTCCTCTCCGGCGACTCGCTCTTCATCGGCGACGTCGCCCGCCCCGACCTGGCGATCGAGCCGCGCGAGGGCGCCGCGCAGTTGTTCCACTCCCTGCACGACCGCCTACTGGCGCTCGATGACGAGGTCGAGGTCTGGCCCGGCCACCTCGGCGGCTCGCTCTGCGGCGGCGCCGGGATCGACCTGAAGAGCTCCTCGACGATCGGCTTCGAGCGCGCCCACAACGCGGCGCTGGCGATCGCCGGCGAGGCCGAGTTCGTCGAGAGCGCCACCTCCTCCCTGCCCGACCGGCCGCCGAACGTCGAGCAGATCGTCGCGCTGAACCGGGGCCCGCTGGTGGCCGGCTTCGGCACGCCGCTGCCGATGACCCCGTTCGAGGTCGAGGAGGCGGTCGCCGCCGGCGCCGTCGTTATCGACGGCCGCACCAACGAGCAGTTCGACGAGGCCCACGTCCCCGGCGCGCTCAGCACCTCCGCCTACGACACCGGCTTCGCCACCAAGGTCTCGCGGGTGGCGCCGGCCGCCGCCGAGCTGATCGTCGTCGCCGCGCATGACGTCGACGAGCGCGAGGCCGCCGAACTGCTCGCCGCGGTCGGCCTGCGGGTCCGCGGCTTCCTCGAAGGTGGGATGACCGCGTGGCGGATCGACGGCCGGCCGATCGAGCGGATCGAGCTGATCGACCCCGCCGAGCTGGCGCGGCGGGTCGCGGCGCCGGACGGCCCGGTGGTCCTCGACGTGCGCGAGGACTCCGAGTACGCGGCCGAGCACATCCCCGGCAGCCTCCACATCCCCTACGGCGCCCTCGCCAAGCGCGTCGACGAGCTTCCCCACGACCGCCCGATCGCGGCGATCTGCCGCGGCGGCAAGCGCTCCGGCCTCGCCGCCTCGATCCTCCAGCGCGAGGGCTTCGCCGACGTCATCCACGTTGGCAAGGGCGTCGGCGCCTGGCGCGCCGCCGGCAACCCGGTCGAGTCCGGCCCCGCCCGGAACCCCAGCGCCGTCTAGCCCACTCCCGTCACACCCCGGTGTTGATGGGCCGAAAACCGGACATATAGGCGGGTTTTCGGCCCATCAACGTGGGGGTATGGCAAACGCGTGTGGAAATTCCTACGGATCAGGGTCGGGATCGCGCTCGGCTTGGCGGTGGTCGCTTCGCTGGCGCTCTTCGTCGCCTCCGCCGCGGCGACTTTTGAAGCGACGATGGTGCCTCGCAAGGGGAGCGAGCGGGCGACCGGGCCGAGCTTTGTCGTCGAAGCCGGCGGCGGCCGGCGCACGCGGATCCTCGACTTCAGCTTCGAAGGCGGCAAATGCGGCTCGATCTACGCGCCGCTGCTCGACGCCGGGAACGTCAAAGGCGGCTTCGTCAACGGCAACGGCTCCGCCGTCTTCTCACTGGCGGGGGCACATCTCAACCTGCGCCTCGAACTGAAGGTCAGCCCCCGCGGCGAAAACCTGAACGGCCGCGGCCTTCTCAAGGCGACCGTCGGCAGCTGCCACGAGAAGGTCGCGATGGAACTGGTCTCCTCCGAGATCCGCGGCGGCGGCCGCCACGCCTCCTAGACCAACGCGCGCGGACTCGGTCACACCCCGCCGTTGATGGGCCGAAAACTCA
>DAIQOT010000338.1:0-2696 GCA_036787695.1 Solirubrobacterales bacterium
CCTGGATCAGCGCCCCGAACGCGGCATTGCCGGCGGCGGTCGGCTGCACGTCCATCCCCCGCACCTCGACCGTGCCGAGCTTCGGGTGCGGCCGCACGTCCCACCAGAGGTAGGTGTAGTCGTCGACCCCGGCGGCGGCGATCAGCTGATCGGCGACGGTGAGGAACTCCTCGTAGTCGCTGAACTCGCGCGGCATTTCGAAGCGTGGGTAGGCACGGACCTCGGCCGCGCGGGCGCTGGCGAGGCCGCTGTCGGCGCCGTCGCGGAAGGGCGAGTTGGCGGCCAGCGCCGCGAGCATCGGCAGTCGCCGCCGCATCGCGTTGGCGACCCGGACCGCGGTTTCGGGATCGGGCATGCCGACGTGGACGTGGAGCCCCGAGGGCGGCGTCGAGAGCAGGCTCGCCAGGTCCTCCTTGACGACGTCGTAGCGCGGCTTCTGGATCAGCCGCGCCTCACCGCCGTCGTCGGGATGGATGCCGGCGCCGAGCAGCCCGACCCCGGTCGCCCGGACCGCCGTCCGCAAGTCCGACAGCTCGGTCGCCGCCGCCCCCGCGTCGCCGCAGATGCCCGTCTTCAGCTCGATCTGGGCGGCGAAGATCTCGGTGCTGACGGCGGTGCGCGCCGCCGGGTCGAGCCCCTCGATCACCCGCTCGGCCTCGGCGACGAGCAGGCGCCTGTCGTCGACCAGGAGCAGCTCTTCCTCGACGCCGATCGTCAGCGACGGCGAGGTGCCGAAGCGGTGCTCGGACTCTGCGGTTTGTCTCCCCATCACGTCGCCCCCGGCAAGCGGGTCCGGGCAGGCTACCCGGGCCACCCGATCCAAATCCGATCGCCGTCAACCGGCTCGTGGAGCCATTCCCCGGGACGCAGACACGCCCTTACCAGCCAACGAAAATCGATGCAACTGATTGTCTGCGTAATACTCCCGGAGGACGACCGCGTCTTTCCTCTGGAATCGGTGATTAGAGGCGGTCGATCAGTCACGTCTTGGTGCCTAAATGCCTGCAAACATCGCCATTCCTCAACAAAGTGTGACAAAAACTTTAAGGGTTCATAGAGAGCCTTGGGAGACGGCAACGTTTGCAGACAAAACATTTCAATTGCTCTATGCTGCCGCCCCGGAGATGGGGGGCGACCACACAGACGACAACGAACTGCTGATCGCGCTGCGGCATCCGCTGCGCCGGCAGATCCTCCGCGCGATGGCCGCAACCGACCCGATCAGCCCACGCCAGATCTCCGACGAGCTGCGGGAGCCGCTCTCCAACGTCAGCTACCACGTGCGCGTGCTGGCCGACTGCGGCGCCGTCACCCTGGTCGACACCGAACCGGTGCGCGGGTCGATGCAGCACTTCTACTCATCGACGATCGAAGAGGCCTGGGCACTCGCTGTTCTCGGACTTAGCGAGAATGGCGAGGAGCCGACGGGGGGCGAAGATGAGCCTCCCACGGCTTAGGTTCAACAGACGATGTCGCACGAGGAGAACCTGACCAACGAAGCCGAGGACACCCGGGTCGAAGCGGCCCTGATCCAGCGTGTCCTCGACCTCCACCCCACCCGCGTCACCGCCGATGAGCTGGTGCGCGACCTGGCGGGGGAGGACGCCGATTTCGGCGCCCGCGACGCGATCGAACGGGCGATCCGCGAACTGACCGGCGCCGGCCTCCTCCACCGCACCGACGACGGCTTCGTCACCCCCACCCGCGCCGCCGTCCACTTCGGCGAGCTCCTCGACCGCTAGCGCGTTCGCAGAAACCCGCGCATTCCGCGGGAAAGTGCGAACGCACCCGCGGCGGCGAGCGGCGCGGAGGCCCGCGGTCAGCCGGCGACGACGAGGTGGCGGAAGTCAGTGCGGAGGCGGTCGGCGAGTTCGGTCGCGGCCTCGGCGGCGGCCGGGTCCTCGGCGTCGGAGGCGGTGACGAGGACGACCTCGGTCGCGCGGAAGCTGCCGACCTGGTCTTCGACCGCCTGGACGATGTCCTCGTCGCCGACCCGGGCCTCGGCGACGACACCGACCTTGGCCAGCGAGGCGACCGAGATCACCAGAGTCTCCTGCGCCGCCCGGCGCGCCGGCTCGAGGTCTGAGGCCCAGCGATCGAAGAAGCCGACCCGCGCGGGCGCCAGGACCATCACCTCGGCGAGGTCACGACTGCCGTCGATGCCCGCCTCGGCGGCGATCGCCGCGGTCGTCGCCGGATCCTCGACCGCCCGGCTCACCACGACCAGCAGCCGCCGCCGCAGCAACGGGTCCGGCGCGTCGCCGATTCCGCCTCGCGGCCGCAACCCGACCGCCCAGACGATGAGGAGCACGCCGACCAGCGCGCCCGCCGCGAGGCCGACTCCCGGCCCCCCGACCAAGAACCCGCCGATGATCAAGACGACGATCGCCCCAACCCACACCGGCAGCTTCCAATAGGCCACCGGCTAAGACTGTCAGGGCGATCGTCGTCGCGTATCCCTAGGTCAGAGAACCTTCACTCTCCGCCCAGGGCCACCGCTCCTGAATCAGGAGCCCTTTGAAACCGCTGCAGGAACCAAACGAACCTGCGAAGTGCCCATCCGCACTTTGCTCCTCCTCGTTTCGACTGCGTTTCCCTGTTTCCCTTGCCACCGCTATTGCGGTGATTGATCCTTTTACTTCATCGGTTTACAGCAATCAAGTTCAAACCGGTAAAAAGCCACAAATAAACGAGAA
>DAIQOT010000339.1:0-2694 GCA_036787695.1 Solirubrobacterales bacterium
TCCGGGCCCCGCTCGAGCGGCCGCATCCAGCTGGCGGCCTCGGCGCTGTAGTCGGCGCGACCGAGCCCGAGCACATCGCCCGCCTGCGCGAGCTGATGCCGCGCTCGGTCTTCCTGCTGCCCGGCGTCGGCGCCCAGGGCGGCGACCCGGCGCTCCTCGGCGCCGCCTTCGCGCCGGGTCCCGCCGGGGCGCTCGTCTCGTCCTCGCGCGGCATCGCCGGCGCCCCCGATCCGGCCGCTGCCGCGGCGCGGTTGCGCGAGACCCTCTGGGAGATCTCGAACGGCTGACGAGCAGGCGAGGGTTTTCGCCTGCAAATGCCCTACGATGCCGCCCCTACGGGGGCGCTTCGAGGCGCCCGCCGCCCCGGTCACATGAAGAAGAGACGCTCCTGGTTCGCACGGTTCCTCGCCCTGGTGGCGCTGATAGCCGCTGTCGTCGCGATCGTCGTCGTCGCCTCCAACACCCATCTGCACGACGATTCGAACAAGGGCAAGGGCAACACGACGAGCCAGACCAAGGCGCACAAGAAGCAGCCGAAGAAGCCGCGAACGAAGGCGAAGACCTACGAAGTGCAGAGCGGTGACACGCTCACCTCGATCGCCCAGAAGACCGGGATCAAGGTCGCCGAAATCCAGGCGCTGAACCCCGAAGTCGACCCGCAGACGCTGATCGCGGGCGAAGTCCTCAAACTGCAGAAATGAGCGGGCGCCGGATCGGCGCCTTCCTCGCGGTCCTGCTCGGCGTGCTGGCCGTGGCGGGCGCGGCGAACGGCGCGAAGCCGTCCCAGGGCGCGAAGCACCGCGCGCCCGGCCCGCACGTGCTCGCCAAGGCCTGGGCGCTGGTCGACGGGCGGACCGGGGAGGTGCTGACGTCCCACGCGGGCAACGAACGGCGGCTGATCGCCTCGACGACGAAGCTGATGACCGCCTACGTGGCGATGAAGGACCTGCCGCTGAAGAAGATCGTCCACGCGCAGCCGTTCGAATACGAATACGGCGACTCGGTGATGGGCCTGCGGCCGGGGCAGCGGATCAGCGTCCACGACCTGCTCCGCGGGCTGATCATGCTGAGCGCCGGTGACGCCGCGCACACGCTGGCGATCGAATCGGCGGGCACGGTGAAGAAGTTCGTCGGCCAGATGAACCGCTACGCGGCGGCGCTCGGCCTCACCAACACCCACTACGAGAACCCGATCGGGCTCAACTCGCCGACCAACTACTCGAGCGCGCTGGACCTGGCGACCCTGACCGAAGAACTGCTGCGGATCCCCGCCTTCGCGAAGATCGCCGACGCCCGCGAAGCGACCCTCCGCAGCATGCGGCCGGTCGAGCACATCCACTCGATCAACGAGCTGCTCGAAATGGCGCCGTGGGTGACCGGGGTGAAGACTGGCCACACCTGGAAGGCGGGCTACGTGATGGTCGGCTCGGGGGAGAAGAAGGGGATCAAGCTGATCGCCGTCGACATCGACGCGCCGACCGACGAAACGCGCTTCTCGGACGCCTTCGAACTGCTCCGCTGGGGCTTCGGCCAGTACCACCGGGCGAAAGCCGTGCACAAGGGCGAAGAATTCGCCACCGCGAAGATCAAGTACTCCGGCGGCGAACTGCCGCTGGTCGCCGGCCACTCGCTGACCGTCCGGCTGCGGAAGGGCCAGAACGCGGAAGTCACGGTCGACGCGCCGGGCAAGGTCACCGGCCCGATCGCCGACGGCGCGCGGCTGGGGACCGCCACGGTCAGCGTCGACGGCCTCCGCGCCGGCACGGTCCCACTTGTCGCCAGTCGCCACATCCCGGCGCCGAGCGGCTTTGACAAGGCCCGGGGTTTCGTGAGCGAACATACGGTTACCCTCGCGATAGCGGCGTGCGCGATACTGATCGCGGTGCTGCTTTTGGGGGCGGTAATCCGCCGAATCCGAAGGGGAAAGCGGGTGCAGTCGAAGTGATCCTCACGGTGACGCTGAACGCGGCGATCGACCGGACCGTCGCGGTCCCGAATTTCCGCCTCGGCCGCCGCCACCGCGCGGTCGAGAGCCGCACGGTCGCGGGCGGCAAGGGCATCAACGTGGCGCGGGCGCTGAACTTGCTCGGCCGGCCGGTGATCGCCACCGGCTTCGTCGGCGGGCCCTCCGGCGCGCGGGTGATCGAAGAGCTGCAGTCCGAGTCGGTGCTCAACGACTTCATCGAGATCGCCGCCGAGACGCGGATCAACCTCGCCGTAATCGACCCGACCTCGGGCGAGCAGACCGAGATCAACGAGCGCGGCCCGGCGGTCTCCGCCGAGGAGACCAAGCGCCTCTTCGAGCGGATCGGCTACCTCGCCGGCGGCACCAAGATCTGCGTGCTGGCCGGCTCGCTGCCACCGGGCGCCGGCGACGACCTTTACGCGCGGCTGATCGACGACCTGCGCCGGCGCGGCGTCCCGGTCGTCCTCGACGCCGAGGGCGAGGCGATGCTGAACGGGGTGAAGGCCGGGGCGGCGATGGTGACGCCGAACGAGGCCGAGGCCGAGGAGCTGGTCGGCCAGGAGTTCGCCGACAAATCCGACCTCGCCACCGGGCTGCTGGAGATCGTCCGCCTGGGCGCCGCCGAGGCCGCGATCACGCGCCCGCAAGGCTGCGTCGCGGTGATCGGCGAGGGGTCCGAGCGGCGCCTGCTGGAGATCCACACCGAGCCGCTGGAGCCGGTCTCGACG
>DAIQOT010000154.1:0-9264 GCA_036787695.1 Solirubrobacterales bacterium
GGCGAACGGCGAACCGGCGCGGCGCAAGGTCATCGCCCGCGAAGACGCCTACCACGGGGTGACGCTGGGGGCGCTGGCGATGACCGGCCTGGCCGAATGCCGGGAACCGTTCGAGCCGCTCGGCGTGCCCGCCGTCCACGTCGCCAACACCAACTCCTACCGGCACCCGGAGGGGGCCGATCCGGCGCGGATGCGCGATGCGCTGCTGGCCGAAGTGGAGGCGACGATCGCCCGCGAGGGGGCGGAGACGATCGCGATGCTGATCGCCGAGCCGGTCCAGAACGCGGGCGGCTGCCTGGTCCCGCCGGACGGCTACTGGGCCGGGTTGCGCGAGCTATGCGATCGCCACGGGATCCTGCTCGTCTCCGACGAGGTGATCTGCGCCTTCGGCCGGCTCGGGACCTTCTTCGGCGCCGATCGGCTCGCCTACAAGCCGGACATGATCACGGTCGCCAAGGGGCTGACCGGGGCGCACTTCCCGATGGGCGCGGTGCTGATCTCCGAGCGGGTCGCCGAGCCCTTCATCGAGGGCAAGACGATGTTCATGCACGGGATCACCTTCGGCGGCCACCCGGTCGGCGCGGCGATCGCGCGCAAGACGCTGGAGATCTACGAGCGCGACGGCGTGATGGAGAACGTGATGGCGAACGAGTCGGTCCTGCGCGACTCGCTGAACGCCCTGCGCGACATCCCGATCGTCGGCGACGTGCGCGGCATGGGGCACTTCTGGGCGATCGAGCTGGTCCGCGACCAGGAGAGCAAGCTCACCTTCGAAGGCCCGGCGGCGGAATGGCTGCTGAAGGACGTGCTCTCGGCCGAGCTCTGGGGCCGCGGCATGATCTGCCGCCTCGACGACCGCACCGAGCCGATCGTCCAGATCGCCCCGCCGCTGGTCACCGACGCGGAGACGATCGGCGAGATCGCCCAGATCCTCCGCGAGGCCCTCGAGGTCGCCGCCGAACGCATGTCCGAGCGCCCCGAGCTCACCGCCGCCTGACGAGCGCGCCGAGCAAGAGCGTTCGTACTTCGACGTTCCATGTTGGACGAAGTACGAACGCGGTTAGGCGGAGGGGCGGATCGCGACGGCGTCGAGGGCCACGCAGCCGTGAGGTGAGGCCAGGGCGGGGTTGACCTCGAGCAAGTCGAGGCCGTGGTCGAGGGCCAGCTCGCCGAGGCGCGAGCCGAAGCGGGCGGCGGCCGCGAGGTCGACGGTCGGCCCGCCTCGGGCCCCGGTCAGGAGCGACGCGGCGCGCAGCCCCCGCAGCGCCCGTTCGACCCGCTCGGCCGAGGCGGGGAGGGGGACGAGCGCGACATCGTCGAGCGCCTCCGCCCAGATCCCACCGACCCCGAGCAGCAGCGCCGGCACGACCCCATCGCGCCGCACCGCGAAGATCAGCTCGACCCCATCGCCCGCCATCCGCTCGACCAACAAGGTCGCCCCCGCCGCGGCCGGCAACGAGAGCAACCGCTCCGCCGCGTCCCGCACGTCCTCCTCGGTCCGCAGGTCGAGAGCCAGCGCCCCCGCCTCGGTCTTGTGCAGCAGCGTCGGGGACGACAACTTGAGCGCGACCGGCAGCCCAACCGAAAGCGCCACATCCACCGCCCCCGCGACGTCGACCGCGACGCTCCCCTCCGGCACCGAGAGCCCACCGTCCGCGAGCAACCGCTTCGCCTCCGCCTCTCCGAGCGCCCCATCGATCGAATCCACCGGCCCATCGGTCGAGCCGCCCTCCGCCGCCCTTCCGTCCTTCGCCTCCGCGCCGTCGATTTCGTCGCCGGCGATCGCCGGGCTCCCGCCGCGCACCGAAGCTCGGGTCGCCGTCGTTGGGACCCCGGTCCCCTCGGGGCTCGGTCCACGTTCGTCGCCTGCGCCTCCGCCCGCCGCCTCTTCGGTGCCAGTTGTTCGACCTTGAGCTGCGGCTCCATCCCTTCCGCTTTCCGCCGCGACTGCAATTTCTCGGAGACGCTTTGGATCCGCGAGCGGAGTCCGCAGCGCAGCCGCGCAGGCGATCGCGGCGCCGAGGCCGGCGGCAGCCGCGACGCGGCCGGCCTTCATCAGCTCGGTCGCGGTGCCTGGGTCGAGCAGCTCGGGCAGGGTCGAGGCGAGGATCGTCGCGGCGTCCCCTCGCGCAGCCCCCGCCAGAAGCGCCCGCCGGACCGCTTCCCAACCCTCGGCGACCTCCGGGTCGAGGCCGCGGGGCTGGTCGAAGAGCAGCAGCAGCTGGTCGATCACCGGGTCCGACGACACCGCCGCGGCGACCTCCTCGAGCGCCTCGTGGTCGTCCCAGAGCATCGAGGTGTAGTCGAGCGGATTGCCGACCGTCGCCGCGCTCGGCAGCACCGCCTCGAGCCGCTCCCGCGCCGCCGGCGACAGCTCCGGCAGCGCCAACCCGCGCTGGGCGGCGAGGTCGGCCGCCATCCCCGAGTCCCCGCCCGAGCAGGTCAGGACCGCCAGGCCGGGGCGCACTGTCCGCGCGGCTGGATCGGGCGCGACCGCGCCGGGTTCTGGCGCCACCGCAGCAGCCCCGACCTCGACTGCAGCGCTGCGGTTGCCCCCCGCCTTCGTCGCCGCGGGGTCTCCGTGCACGCTTCGTGCTGCTCCCGTCGGATCGGCCGCGGGTGTGTCGCTCGGGCTTCGGGTCGGCCGCGCGGCGGGGACGGCGAGCGCCCGCGCCAGCTCGAGCAGCTCGCCGGGCTCGGTTGCCTGGGCGGCGCCCGCTTCCTCGAGCAGCGCGGTGAACACCCGCTGGTCGCCGGCCAGGGCTCCCGTGTGGGCGCCGGCCGCTCGAGCGCCGCGCTCGGAGCTGCCGACCTTCAGCACCGCGACGCCAATCTCGTGCTCGGCGCAGGTCGCGAGCGCCCTCGCCAGCCGCGCGCCGTCGCCGTCGGACTCGAGCATCAAGGCGATCGAGCCGACGCCGTCGGTTGCGGCCAGGGCCTCGAGCCAGTCGCTCGGCTCGAGCACCGCCGAGTTGCCGGTCGAGACGACGGTGTGGAAGCCGAGGCCGCGGTCGGATCCGAGGGCGTTGACGCCGAAGTTGCCGCTCTGGGTGATCACCGCGACCGGGCCGGGGGTGAGGCGCTCGACCGAGTCGCCCCAGAGAGGCGCCCGCGCGGCGACCGAGACGACGCCGTTGCCGTTAGGGCCGCAGACGGGGATCCCGGCGACGCGCGCCGCCGCCCGCAGCTCGTCTTCCAGCGGCCGTCCCGTCGCCGTCTCGCCGAACCCTGCGGCGAGGACGATCGCGCCGCCGCAGCCGCGCTCGCCGGCTTCGATCAGCACCGGCGCGCAGGCCGCCGCCGGGATCGCGACGACGACCGCGTCGACCGGCTCCGGCAGATCGGCGACGGTCGGAACGCAGGGCTTGCCATGGACCTCGTCGCGCTTCGGGTTGACCCCGTAGACCGCGCCCTCGAATCCGGCCGCGGCGAGGTTGCGAAAGATCACGTCGCCGTAGGACCCGGCCCGCTCGTTCGCCCCGACGACGGCGACCGAACGCGGTCGCAGGAGAGGCGCGGGATCAGGGGCGCGGACCCTCGACCTCGGCGCGCTCACTTCAAGACCGCCCGCCCGGCCGGTCGCGGTCACGTCCGCGGGGTCCGGCGCGGCTCTCACCTCAGTGGAGCATCGACTCGACGCCGCGCTTCTCCAGGCCGCGGGCGATGATCAGGCGCTGGATCTCGGAGGTGCCCTCCCAGATCCGGTCGACCCGCAGCTCGCGGAGGAAGCGCTCGGCGACGTTGGAGCGCAGGTAGCCGCGGCCGCCGAAGGCCTGCACGCAGCGGTCGGCGCAGCGCCAGGCCGCCTCGGAGACGAAGAGCTTCGCCATCGACGCCTTCGAGTGGACGATCTTCGGGTCGGCGCCTTCGTCGGCCAGTCGGGCGACCTCCAAGGTCAGCAGCCGTCCCGCCGCCGCATCGGTCGCCGAGTCGGCGAGCGGGAAGCTCACGCCCTGGTAGTCGAGGATCCGGCTGCCGCCCTGCTCGCGGTTCGCCGCCCACTCGACCGTCTCGTCGAGCAGCCGCCACATCGCGCCGATCCCGTGCGCCGCGATCCCGAGGCGCTCCTCGCTGAACCACTGGCGCTGCAGGTCGTCGCCACCGCCGACCCCGCCGATCACCGCGTCGGCGCCCAGCGCCACCTCGTCGAAGCGGAAGGTCGGGTGGAGGTCGGGATAGCTGTGGGTGAAGCGCGGGTTGTCGACGATCGAGACGCCGGGCGCGTCAACGTCGACCAGGAAGAGGGTGGGGAGGCGCTCCTTGCCGTCGACCACGTTGGCCATCACGATCAGCACCGAGGCGACGTCGCCGGAGGTGACGAACCACTTCTCGCCGCTCAGCCGGAAGCCGCTGTTGCCGTCGCTCACCGCGACCGAGGCGATCCGCGAGGGGTCCGACCCGGCCTCGGCCTCGGTGACCGCGTAGGCGTCGCGGATCTCACCGCGCAGGAGCGGGCGCAGGTAGCGGTCGATCTGCTCGGGCGAGCCGTGCGCCCAGACGTTGTAGCCGTTCGGCACGTGCCAGTGGATCGCGTTGGTGCTGCGCCCGAACTGCTCGGCGACCAGCGCCCACTGCAGCCGCGTCCATCCCTGGCCGCCGTGCTCCTTCGCGTGCAGGCCGCCGGTCAGCCCCGCCGCCAGCGCCTCGGACTTGACCCGCGCGACCGCCTCGTCGGGGAGCTTGCCGTCGGCCATCTCGGCCTCGACCTCGAGCGGGATCAGCACCTCATCGGTGAAGCGGCGCGCCCGTTCCTGGAGGTCGAGAGTGGCGTCGTCGAGGCGCTCAGGCGTCATTGACGACGAACGTATCATGCGATTAACTACAAGGTCAATACAGAGGAAAAGCGGCTCCCAGGCACGGTTTTCGGCGCGGCCCGGGGCTCGGACCCAAGGAGATCGGCGTGGGCGTTGCGAACGGAGACGGGATGCACGGGGCCGAGCTCGGCCTGCGGGACGCGGTGAGCGGGACCGACCTGGAGGCGACGCTGCAGCCGCTGGAGCGGGCGACGATGCTGCCGCCGGCCGCCTTCCTCGAGCGCGGCGTCCTCGACTGGGAGCTGGAGAACATCTTCATGGGCGGCTGGATCTGCATCGGCCACGTCTCCGCCGTCGCCGAGCCCGGCGCCTACATCGCCCGCGAGCTCGCGGGCCGCTCCTTCTTCGTCGTCGGCGGCGAGGACGGCGCGCCGCGCGCCTTCCACAACGTCTGCCGCCACCGCGGCGCCCGCCTCATGGAGGAGGCCGAGGGCAAGGTCCGCCGCCGCATCCAGTGCCCGTACCACGCCTGGTCCTACGACCTCGCCGGCAACCTCCGCGCCGCCCCTCACATGGACGGGGTCGAGGGCTTCGACACCTCCTGCTACGGGCTGCGGGAGATCCGCACCGCGGTGATCGGCGGCCTCGTCCTCGTCGACTTCTCCGGCGAGGCGCCCGCGCCCGAGGACCACGTCGGTGAGCTCCTCCCGCACCTCGACCACTACTCGAACGCCGCGCTAGCCCGCGCCGGGATCGTCGAGTACGACGTCGCCGCCAACTGGAAGGGGATCGCCGAGAACTACAACGAGTGCCTCCACTGCCCCGGCGTCCACCCGGAGCTGAACGCGCTGTCGGACTACATGAGCGGCGAGGGCCTCTACGGCGCCGGCGCCTGGTGCGGCGGGACGATGACGCTGAACGAGGGCGCCGAGACGATGGGCAAGGAGGGCGGCCACCTCGATCGCCCGCCGATCGCCTCGCTCGCCGAGGGGGACCTGCGCAACATCCTCTACTTCGCGCTCTTCCCCAACGCGCTGATCTCGCTCCATCCCGACTACGCGATGCTGCACACGCTCTGGCCGCGCGAGCCGGGCCGCACCGAGGTCGTCTGCGAGTTCTTCTTCGAGCCCTCGACGATCGCGATGCCCGACTTCGACCCCACCGACGCGATCAACTTCTGGGACCAGACCAATCGCCAGGACTGGCACGTCTGCGAACTGGCGCAGAAGGGGGTGAGCTCGCCGGGGTACTCGCCGGGGCGCTACTCGGTCGAGGAAGAAGACGTGCACGCCTTCGACTCGATGGTCGCCGCCCGCTACGCCGAGGGCCTGCGCGAGGTGGTCGCATGAACCCGGTCGCGGAGCAGTTCGGCGAAGTCGGCCTGCCGGCGCCGCTGTCGGAGCTGGCGGGGCGGGACTGGGACGTGGTCGTCGTCGGCGGCGGCCACAACGGCCTGACCGCGGCCGCGTACCTGGCGAAGGCCGGGCGCAGCGTCCTGGTGCTGGAGCGGCGCGAGCGCCTCGGCGGCGCCTGCACCCTGGAGCGCCCGTTCACCGACCAGCGCTTCGAGGTCAGCCCCTGCGCCTACGTCGTCGGCCTGCTCGACGAGCTGGTGATGAAGGAGCTCGGCCTGCGCGAGCGCGGCCTCAAATTCTTCGTCGCGGACCCGAACCTCTGGGTCCCCTTCGACGACGGCACCTCCTTCGGCCAGTGGCTCGACGACGACCACACCCAGCGCGACCTCGAAGCGATGGGGGTCTCGAAGAAGGACATCGACGGGTACTGGGCCTACGAGCACCTCTTCGACGACGTGCGCAAGAAGCTCCGCACCGGCCCGCGCGACACCTGGGTCGGCGAGAGCCCGACGCGGGAGGAGATCGAGGCGCTCCTCGGCGGCTCCCAGGAGATGATCGACCTCTGCTTCACCGCCTCGATCGCCGACGTGCTCGACGAATACCTCGACGACCAGCGCCTCAAGGACGCGCTCTTCGGCCAGGGAGTGATCGGCACCTGGGGCGGCCCGCGGGAGCCCGGCACCGCCTCGATCAAACTCATGCACTACCAGGGGGACTTCGAGGGGCAGGGCCCGGTCTGGGGATACGTCGAGGGCGGCATGGGGATGGTCAGCTTCGCGATCGCCGACGCCGCCCAGGAAGCGGGCGCGACCCTCGCCTGCGGCGTCCCGGTCGGCCGGATCATCCCCGGCGAGGGCGTCGAAACCGAGGACGGGACCCTGATCCGCGCGACCAGCGTCGTCTGCAACGCCGACCCGAAGGTGGCGCTCCGCCTCCTCGGCGACGCCGAGATCGACGCCGAGTACAAAGCCCGGCTCGAGGCCTGGAAGGTCCGCAGCCCGGTGGTCAAGTTCAACGCCTCGCTGTCGCGGCTGCCGAACTGGACCGCGGCGCCCGGCGAGACCTGGCCGGCCCAGGCGACGATCGACCTGACCGCCGGCCTCGAGGCCTCGCAGAAGGCGTTCGAGACCTGCGCCGCCGGCGAGCCCGCCGTCGGCTTCGGCGAGATCTACATCCAGACCGGCTACGACCCGACGCCCGCCCCGCCCGACAAGCATCTCCTCGCGGTCTTCGGCCAGTACGCCCCCTATGACATCGCCGACGGCGACTGGGACTCCCGCCGCAAGGACGTCGAGAAGCAGTTCGTCGACCTGATCTCCCGCTTCGCCCCCGACTTCCCCGACTGTCTGGAGGAGGCCGAAGTCCTGGGACCGCCCGACATCGAGCGCCGCATCGGCCTCACCGGCGGCAACATCTTCCAGGGCGAGGTGACGCCCGACCAGATGTGGGAGGGCCGCCTCCCGTCCCGAACCCCCGTCCCCGGTCTCTATATGTGTGGAGCCGCGACCCACCCCGCAGGTTCGGTCATCGCCCTGAACGGCCGCAACGCCGCCACCGCGCTCCTCGCGGACCTTGGCGAGCCCGCGGTCACCGCATAGTCCGAGATCTCAGCGCAGGCCCGGGCTCCGAAGGGGGAGAGACCAACCTGCGTTCGTACTTAGACGTTCCATGTTGGACGAAGTACGAACGCACCGGGAGTGGGAGCTAGCCGAGCTGGCGCGACGGCAGCATGGGGTCGTCACCACGGCGCAGCTGGAAGCGCTTGGCTTCGTCCGGACCACGATCGCTCACTGGGCCAAGGTGGGCCGACTCCACCGACTGCACCGGGGCGTCTACGCGCTGGGACACACGGCGCTGACCTGGGACGCTCATTGCCTGGCCGCCGTCCTCGCGCGGCCGGGATCGGTCGCCAGCCACAGGACCGCGGCCTGGATTCACGGCCTGCTCCGCTATCGGCCCGAAAAGATCCACCTCACCGCTCCCACCCGTCAGAGGGCCAAGCGTGACTTCGTCGTCCACTTCGCAAGGCTCGAGCCGGAGGACCGCTGCCTCGTCGACGGGATCCCGGTGACTTCTCCGGCGCGGACGGTGCTCGACCTCGCCGCGAAGGAACCGCGACAGAAACTCGACCGGCTGCTCGAGCGGGCGAACGAGCGGCGGCTTCTCGATCGGCGCCGTTTCGAAGCGCTGGCCGCCCGTGCCGGCGGGCATCCGGGACGCGCTAAGTTCGCGACCGCCCTCGCCGCCTACCGGCCGGAGCCGGCGGTCCTCCGCTCCGACCTCGAGAAGCGGTTCCGCCGTCTCGTCATCCGCGCCGGGCTGCCGCGGCCGCAGACCAACGTCGTGGTCGAGGGCTATGAGCTGGACGCCTATTGGGAGACGGAGGGGTTCGCGGTTGAACTCGACGTCTACGCGACCCACGGCTCGCCGCGCTCCTTCGAGGCCGACCGCGAACGCGCGGATGACCTGCTGCTCGCCGGGATCGAGCTGATCCGCGTCACCAACGTCCGCCTCGACCGCGAACCGCGGGAGACGGTCGTCCGCGTTGCCGCCCACCTGGCCCGCCGCCGACGGACGTCCGAGCCGCGCCGCTCGGTCGCATAAGGTCACCCGATGGCCGAGCGAGACGCGCGCGAGCGGATCCTCGAGGCAGCCTGCGACCTGATCGCGGCCGACGGGATCGATGACGTTCGCATCGCCCGGGTCGCGATGCGGGCCGGCGCCTCGACCGCCCTCGTCCACCACTACTTCAGCACCCGCGAGGAGCTCCTCGAGCAGGCGCTCCTGCACTCCTTCGAGCAGGCCGCCGACGATCGCTTTGCCGAGGGCAGCGAGTCATCGAACGCGACCGCGGCGCTCGCCGAGGCGATCGAGGATTGCCTGCCGGTCGCCGGCCGGCTCGAGCGCGACTGGGTCCTCTGGGTCGAGCTCTGGCTCCGAGCCGCTCGCGAGCCCGGCCTCCGCCCTCTGGCCGCCAGCCTCTACGGCCGCTACCACGAGTGGCTCGAAGACGTGCTGAAACGCGGCATCGATTCAGGCGAGTTCACCGCCCCCGCCGACCTCCCCGCGCTGACCGACCGCACTATGGCGCTGCTCGACGGCCTCGGCCTCCGCGCCCTCCTCCACGACCCGACGATGGACATCGACGCCGCCCG
>DAIQOT010000155.1:0-9231 GCA_036787695.1 Solirubrobacterales bacterium
GCACCGGCTGCCAGCCGCCGATCCCCGCCGTGCTCGACCCCGAGATCCCGCCGCAGAAAAGCTGGGCGAAGAAGCGCGACGGGTACGGCGCGAGCCGCTCGGCGAGCGCCGCGAAGCGCTCCACCTGGCGCTCGTCGTAGGCGAGGATCTCGCTCGGGAACGGGCTCGGACTGAGCGGCGACGCGGTCAGCTGCTCACTGAACATCAGCCCCACCCCACCCCGCGCCCGCTCCTCGTAGATCGCCAGGTGGCGGTCGGAGATGAAGCCGCCGTCGCCGTACTGCAGAGTCATCGCCGAGGTCATCACCCGGTTCGGCAGCTCCGTCCCGGCGAGGGCGAGCGGCTGGAAGAGCGGGCTAAGGTCGGCGGTGGCCACGCGCCTAGAGACCGCGCTCGATGGCGCCCTTGATCAGGCGGATCTCAGTGCGCCAGAGGTTGTGGGTGAACTGCCACTCCTCGTCGTCGCAGCCGTCCCAGCGCCAGATCGTCAGGGTGACGACGCTGCGCGAGTCGTCGAGGCCGAGCCAAGAGCCGCGGCGCACCCGCGCCTCGACCCGCGGCGTCAGGTCCTCCGGCGAGGGACCGGTCGAGTAGTCGACCAGCAGTAGCTCCGGGTCGCTGACCAACCGCACGTAGAGGTCGGTGCCGTCGAAGGAGTTCTGGCCGATGAAGACGCCGTCGCCGAGCGCCTTGCGGTTGACCGACCCGAGCGCCCAGTGGTCCTGTTTGAGCCCGTCCGCCATGAAGGCGAACGCCGTCTCCGCCGGCACCGACACCTCCGTCGTCGCCGTGATCGCGAATTTGTCCTCCGCCGCCATCAGCGCTTCAGCTCGAAGCCGACGGCTTCGCGGTCCCAGTCGCCGTCGAGCACGCCCGCTTCGCGGAGCACCGACTTGCGGACCTTGCCGTTCGCCGTCTGCGGCAGCTCGTCGACGAAGCGCAGGAAGCGCGGGATCGCGAAGTAGGCGAGGCGCGGCTCGCAGTGGCGCATCAGTTCCTCCGGCGTCAGCTCCACCCCGTCCTCGAGCACGACCGCAGCGGCGACCTCGTCCTCGGCCATCTCGGAGGCGACCGGGAAGGCCGCCGCCGCGCTCACCGCGGGGTGGGAGAGCAGCGCCTGCTCGACCTCGAAGGACGAGATGTTCTCGCCGCGCCGGCGGATCGTGTCCTTGATCCGGTCGACGAAGCGGAACCAGCCGTCGGGTTCGCGGACGACGCGGTCGCCGGTGTGGAACCAGAGGTTCCGCCAGGCCTCGACCGTCTTCTCCGGCATCGCGAAGTAACCGGTGGCGAAGGCGAAGGGCGGCCCGTTGCGGAGCAGCAGCTCGCCGTCGACGCCGTCGGGCACCTCGCCGTCTTCGTCGTCGGCGACGATCGCCTCGAAGCCCTCGCGCACCGGGCCCATGAACCCGGCCCGCTGTTCGCGCCAGTTCGAGAACAGCGCCCCGTTGGTCTCGGTCGAGCCGTACCCCTCGAGCAGCTGCAGCCCGAAGCGCTCGCCGAAGCGGTCGAAGAGGTCCGGCGGCGTCGCCGGCGCCAGCGCCACCCGCACCGAGTGGGCGCGATCCTCGGGGCCCTCGGGCCGCGACATCAGGATGTTGACCATCGCCCCGAGGACGTAGGTGACGGTGGCCCCTGCCTCGGCGACCCGGGTCCAGAACCGGGAGGCCGAGAAGCGCGGCCCGAGGTGGAAGGTCGCTCCCGCGACGAGCGCCTGGACGAAGGCGTTCAGCGCGTTGGTGTGGAAGAGCGGCAGGCAGGTGTAGAGGACGTCGTCCTCGGTCAGCTCGAAGACCTCGCCCATCAGGATCCCCCACCAGTAGAACTGGCCGTGCGGGCACTGGACGCCCTTCGCCGGCCCGGTGGTGCCGGAGGTGTAGAGGATCGCGGCGGTGTCGCCGGGGCCGACCGGCGCGGCGGCGACGGGAGCGCCGCGGGAGGGCGGCTCGACCACGGTGTAGCCGGCCGGATGGGAGGCGGGGACGCCGTCGAGCGCCCACACCTCGCCCAGCGTCGGCGGCCGCTCGACCACCTCGAGCAGCGGCAGCAGCGCCGAGTCCATCGCCAGGACGCGGGCGCCCGAGTTGACCAGCTGGTGCTCGAGCTGGGGACCGCGGAGCGCGGTGTTGAGCGGGACCGCGACGGCGCCGAGCCAGGCGCAGCCGAGCATCAGGTCGAGCAGCTCGATCCGGTTCTCGCACATCATCGCGACGCGGTCGCCGCGGGCGATCCCGGCCTCGGCGAGGGTCCCGGCCGCCGCCGCGACCTCGTCGCGCACCTCGGTGAAGCTGCGCTCGAGGTCGTCGAAGCGCAGCAGCGGCTTGTCGCCGAAGCGCTCCGCCCCGAGCTCCAGCAGCCCCGGCAGCGTCTGCTTCTCCAGCTCCAGGCCCCGCAGCGGGGCGGGCGTCCAGGTCGTCACGAGTCACCCCACATCTTCGGACGCTCGGTATCGATCCGCATGCTGATCGCCTTCGGCGCGCTGTACTCGAGCAGCGTCTCGGCGCAGAGCTCACGCCCGTAGCCGGACTGCTTGATCCCGCCGAGCGGCTGCCCGAACGGCTGCTGGAACCAGGTGTTGACCCAGACGCAGCCGGCCTCGAGCCGGTCGGCGAAGCGGTAGGCGCTCGACAGGTCCGACGTCCACACCCCCGCCGCGAGCCCGTAGTCCGAGTCGTTGGCGCGGGCGACGACGTCGTCCTCGTCGCGCCAGCTCTGGGCGACGACGACCGGCCCGAAGATCTCCTCGCGCGCCGCGGTGCTCGCGCCGCGCGGGTCGTCGATCAGCGCCGGGTCGACGAAGTAGCCGCCGGCGAGGTCGCCGTCCATCGGCCGCGCGTCGCCGCCGGTGAGGACGCTGACGCCCTCGGCGCGGGCCCGCTCGACGAAGCCGAGCACCCGTTCCCGGTGCGGCGCCGAGACCAGCGGACCGACCTGCGTCTCGTGGCTGACCGCGTCGCCGATGTGGACCGACTCGAAGGCCGCCGCCATCCGCTCGAGGAACTCGCCGCGCACGTCCTCGTGGACGAAGAGCCGCGAGGCGGCGACGCAGACCTCTCCGTTCTGGAGCAGGATCCCCTTCAGCGCGTCCTGGACCGCCGCGTCGAGGTCGGCGTCGGGGCAGATGACGAAGGCGCTCTTGCCGCCCAGCTCGAAGATCGCCGGGGTCAGGTTCTCGGCCGCGGCGCGGGCGATGTGCCTGGCCGTCGCGGCGCCGCCGGTGAAGGTGATTTTGGCGACGTCGGGGTGGGCGACCAGCGCCGCGCCCGCCTCCGGGCCGAGCCCGGCGACGACGTTGACGACGCCCGCCGGCAGCAGCGGGTCGCAGATGCGGGCGAACTCGACCACGCTCGGCGCGGCGAACTCCGACGGCTTGAGGACGACCGTGTTCCCGGTCGCCAGGGCGGGCGCGACCTTCAGCGCCGCCGAGATCACCGGCGAGTTCCACGGGATCAGCGCGGCGATCACGCCGAGTGGCTCCCTCACGGTAGAGACCCGCATCCCGGGGTCTTCCGGCGGCAGCGTTTCCCCGTGCAGCCCGCGGACGAGGCCCGCGTAGTAGCGCAGGACGCCGGCCGCGATCGGGATGTCGGCGGCGACCGCCTCGCGGATCGGCCGGCCGTTCTCGGTCGCCAGCAGCTCGGCCAGCCGCGGCGCGGCCTCGATCGCGTCGGCCATCGCCAGCAGGATCCGCTGGCGTTCTTCGAGGGTCGAGCGGCGCCAGCCGCGGAAGGCCTTGGCGGCGGTGCCGACGGCGAAGTCGACCTGGTCGGCGGAGGCCTCCGCGACCGTCGCCCACTGCTCGCCGGTGCTCGGGTCGAGCGCCGCGAACTCGGCGTCCCCGGCGATCTCCTCACCGCCGACGAAGAGCCCGTAGGGCCCGTTCGGTTCGTAGCTGTCTCGGGTCAAGGTGTCACTCATGCTTTGTCCTCCTCTGCGAATGCGCCCACCACGGCGGCGAATCTGTCGGCCTCATCGTGGTGCGCGGCGTGGGCGCTGTTCTCGAAGATCTCGTAGCGGCCGTCCTGGGCGCGGTCGGCGATCCATTCGGCCAGGGCTTCCGGGTAATAGGGGTCGAGACCACCGTAGATGGCGAGCACCGGCAGCTTCAGATTCCCCAGTGCGTCGCGGTGATCGAGTTCCCCCTGGGCGCGGACGATCCGCATCGCCATCTCCAGCGGCGTCTGCATCGCGACCTGGAAGCTGAACTGGGAGAAGGCGCCGTCGGGGTCGCGCATCGACCCGCGGACGAAGTCGAGCTCGGCCTGCGGCCAGGCGGCGGGGAGGCTGTCGAGGTAGCCGTCGAGCTGCTCGTCGTCCATCCCGAAGGCGAAGTCCTCGCGCGAGCGCAGGACGATCGGCCCGTTCACCAGCACCAGCTTCCCGACCCGGCCGCCCCCGCGCTCGAGGTACTGGAGGCTGATCGAGCAGCCCATCGACCAGCCGACCAACGTCGCGTCGGTGACCCCGAGCTCCTCCAACACGAAACCGAGGTCGTCGGCGAGCACGTCGAAGTCGTAGGGGCCGCCGGGCTTGTCGGATTCGCCCATGCCGCGGTTGTCGAAGGCGACGACGCGGAAGCGCTCGGCGAGCCGGTAGACCGCCGGGTCCCAGAGCCGGTGCGAGCCCTTCCAGCCGTGGACGAGGACGATCGTGCGCCCGCCTTCGCCGCGGTCGGTGTAGCGGAGCCGGGTCCCGTCAGGGGTGGTCAGATAAGTCATGGTCAAGCCGCCTCCGCGGGGAAGATGTTGGGATTGAGCGAGAGCACGTTGGCCGGGTCGTAGCGGGCCTTCAGCGCCGCCAATTTGTCGTAGCGCTCGCGGCCGAAGGCGGCCAGCACGCGGGTCTGGTCGCCGCCCTCGTGGGGGTTGAAGAAGTTGACGTAGACCCCGTCGCCGGCGTGGCGATCGAGGCGGTCGAACGCGGTCCGCGCCCAGGCTATGTGCGCGTCGTCGTCCTCGTCGAGCGGCCAGCGGGCGAAGACGTTGAACGAGTACGCCGCCTGGCGATCCGGGAACGCCGTGTCATCGTCGCCGACGTTGAGCTGCGCGCCGCCGTGCGGGATCACCTCGATCAGCGAGTTGTCGTTCAGCATCTCCTCCGCCGACTCGATCATCGCCGCGATCGCGCCGTCGCCGAAATCGTCGTCGAGGTAGCCGCCCTTGGTGTAGTTGCAGCGGCCGGGGCCGGCGGCATCGTCGGAGAGCGACTGCAGGGTCGTGAACGCCATCGGCTCGACCGTCGCCAGCGCCGGGGTGGCCGCGTCGCGGTAGAGGTCGAAGCTGCGCTCGGCGGCGGCGAGGTCGTCGTCGGCCCATACCTGCAGCACCATCAGGGTGGGCTTGCCGACCAGCTCGCGCGGCGCCGGCGAGTCGGCGCTCGGGCGGATCACGAAGGTCGTCGCCTTCCACTCGTCGGGCTGCTCGTGCATGCGCGAGGCCTGGGCGCGGAGGACCGCCTCGGCGTCGGCGATCGGCCAGAAGCCGAGGCCGACCGGGATCTCGGTCGGGAACGGGTGGCTGCGGTAGGCGAACTCGGTGACGATGCCGAAGTTGCCGCCGCCACCGCGCAGGCCCCAGTAGAGGTCGGTGTTCTGGGATTCGTCGGCGGTGACGATCTCGCCGCTCGGCAGGACGACGCGGAAGGAGGCGACGTTGTCGCAGGTGAGCCCGAACTTGCGGGAGAGCCAGCCGACCCCGCCGCCCAGAGTGAGGCCCCCGGCGCCGGTGTGGGAGACGACCCCGGCGGGGACGACGCGGCCGTGCGACGCGCAGACGCGGTCGACGTCGCGGAGCAGGCAGCCGCCGCCGGCGCGGACGAGGCCGCTCCCGTCGTCGACCTCGACCCCGTCGATCCGGCCGAGGTCGATCACCATCCCGGCGTCGCAGGTGCCCTGACCGGCGACCGAATGGCCGCCGCCGCGGACCGCGAGCAGGATCCCGTTGTCGGCGGCGAAGCGCACCGCGGTGGCGACGTCGCGCTCGTCGGCGACCCGCACGACCGCGCCGGGGCGTCGGTCGACCATCCAGTTCCAGACCCGGCGCGCGGCGTCGTAGTCACCGTCGCCGGGAGCGACGACCTCGCCGGCGACCAGAGCGCGCAGCTCCTCGACCCCTTCGGCGCCGATCGCCCCCGCGTCCGTCCAGCCGCTCACGACGCCACCGGCCCGCGGCTCGTGCGATCGACCTGCAGTTGGAGGACGTCGAAGCGGTTGTAGTGGCCGACGATGTCGTGGAACAGTCGCCCATCGACCGTCGCGCCCGGGTCGCAGTCGGCGTAGACGATCCCCTCCGCGTCACGCAGCGAATCGATCCAGTTGCCGTCCGGCCCGATCGTCCCGGAGATGCAGTTCCAGACGTCGGGGTTGAACTCGACGCCGACCGCCTCGCAGACCTCGGGCGTGCCGAACTCCTGGGCGACGACGTTGTACATCCGCCCCTCGTAGGCGTGCGCCGCGGCGGGCAGGTAGACCTCGTTGGTGTCGTCGTGGAGGCCGAGCGGCGCGCAGGACGGGAAGTTCGCGACGTGTACCCGCTCCCCCGCCGCGAGCAGCGCGTAGCGCGCCAGCGTGTTGACGTTCTCACCGCAGCAGAGCGTCCCGAGCGGGCCCTGCGGGGTGTCGAAGACGTCGAGCGTCGAGCCGTCGCCGCCGGTCCAGACGACCCGCTCGGCCCAGGTCGGGACGAGCTTGCGGTGCTTGCCGAGGTAGCCCTCGGGGCCGAAGACGACGTTGGTGTTGAAGAGCGTGCCGACGTGGCCGGGGTCGCGCTCGGTGATGCCGACGACCGCGGTGACGCCGGCGTCGATCGCCGCCGCCTCCATCGCCCGGGTCTCCGGCCCGGGGACCTCGACCGCTTCGTCGTGCAGCTTGCGGTGGAAGCCGGTCGCCTCGCGCAGCTTCATCGTGAACAGCCAGTAGGGGAAGCCGGGGACGAAGCTCTCCGGCAGGGCGACGATCTGCGCGCCACCGCGTCCCGCCTCCGCGATCAGCGCGCAGACCTTCTCGGTCGTCGCCGCCTTGTCGAGCCACACCGAGGAGGCCTGCACCGAGGCGGTGCGGAACGTCTCGCCCGCGGGCGCGCCCTCGTGGCCGCCGCTCACGACGCGCTCCTCGCGGCGAAGTCGACGAAGAGGTCGTCGCGCATGTCGTCGCCGAGGTGGTTCCAGATCAGGCGGGCGTCGGTGATCGCCTCGAGGTCGAGGTCGGCGATCGCGATCCCCTCCTCCCAGTCGGGCACCTTTGCCAGCGTGCTGCCTAGCGGATCGATGATGTAGCTCCCGCCGCTGTGGCTCCAGGCCGGGCCCTCATCGGTCGCCTCCGGCTCCCTCTCGGTGACCTGGCTGGAGATGACGACGAAGGTGCCGGTGTCGAGGGCGTGGGCGATCCCGAGCGCCTCGTGCTGCTCCAGCGGCGCGCCTTCGGCGGCGCGGGCGCGGGTCGCCGGGCCGGTCCAGAGGGCGCAGTGGATCTCCTCGCCGAGCCGGCCCAGCGCCCGACGAAACAGCGGCTGGTGGTTCTCGAAGCAGATGCAGACGCCGAGGTTCGCCTGCGGGGTGTCGAAGGTGAGGATGTCCTCGACCCCGCCGCGCTCGAAGATCATCCGCTCGTGCATCACCGCGACCAGCTTGCGGTGGCGGCCGAGGTACTCACCGTCCGGGCCGATCACGACGCCGGTGTTGTAGAGCCGGCCGCGCACCTTCTCGTCGCGCTCGGAGACGCCGACCACGAGGGTCGCCTTCACCGCCTTCGCGATCTCACCGAGCTGGTCGGTCCACGGGCCGGGGACGAGCTGGGAGAGCTCGGTGTACTTGCGGTTGTAGCCGACCGCCTTCTCCCACGCCTCGTTGCCCTGGTCGTCGGGCGGGAACGGGTCGGGGACGTAACGGGGGTAGCCGGGGACGAGGAGCTCGGGGAAGACGATGATCTCGGCGCCGTCATCGGCGGCTCGGCGGGCGAACTCCTCGATCCGTTCCATCCCCGCCTTCGGGTCCATGTGGCTGGCCTCCAACTGCACTGCGGCTACACGCGGCATCAGGGCTTCCTTTCCCAGGGGGCGACTCGTTCGATCTCGGCGGCGAGGCGGAAGGCAGTGGCGTCGGCGGTCGGCGGGCCGGCGACCTGGACCGCGGTCGGGACACCCGGGGAGGGTGAGCCGTCGGCGGTCGCGCCGGGCTCCGGCACCGAGGCAAGGCCGGAGGGCACGGTGAGGACGGGACAGCAGGAGGCGACGTTGAAGATCGGCGTCAGCGCCGCGTCGCAGAAGTGGTCGAGCGGCCGACCGTCAACCATCAGCGGGCGGTCGGCGTAGTCCTCGCCGGCGTCCATCGCGGCGACGCCCATCGTCGGCACGATCACCGCGTCGTAGGTCTCGAAGAGCGCGTGCACCGACTCCCGCAGCCGCCCTTCGACCGCGACCCGGCGCTCCAGCGGGATCTCCTCGGCGGCGGCGAGCGAGCGCTCGAAGCACTCGACCGCGTAGGGCGAGAGCGAGCCGGGACGCTCGGCCTCGAGCGCCAGCGCCGCCCGCGCGCCGGCGAGATCGCCGCGACCCCACATCGCCTGGTTGATCTCTTCGAGCCGCCAGTCGAGCTCGATCTCCGTCACCTCGACGCCGGCGCCGGCGAGCGCCGCGGCGACGCGCTCGGCGTTGGCGGCGACGGCGGCCTCGACCGGCAGGTCACCGGGCCGGGAGCAGAAGGCGACGCGCATCCCGGCGGCGGGCGCGGGATCGAGCGGCAGCGGCGCGACCGCGGGCAGCGAGGCGCGGTCGCCCGGGTGCGGCCCGGCCATCGCGTTCGCCATCAGCGCGACGTCGGCGACCGAGCGCGCCAGCGCCCCGGCGTGCAGCCAGGTGTCGGTGTTCCGCGGCGGCTCCAGCGGCACCCGGCCGTGCGGCGGCTTGTAGCCGACGACCCCGGCCAGGGCGGCGGGGGCGCGAATCGAGCCGCCGATGTCGGTGCCGGTGGCGAGCGTCGCGGTGCCCGCGGCGAGCGCCGCCGCCGAGCCGCCCGAGGAGCCGCCGACCGCCTTCGAGAGGTCCCAGGGATTGCGCGTCTCACCCCAGCGCGCCGCGTGCGACATCGGCATGCAGGTGAGCTCGGAGGTGGTGGTACGGGCGTGGACGATCGCCCCGGCGGCGCGCAGACGCTCCAGCGCCCAGGCGGTCGCGGCGGCGGGCTCGGGATCGAGCGGGCGCGCCAGCCCGTCGGTGACGACGTGCCCGGCCAGCGCCT
>DAIQOT010000027.1:0-25882 GCA_036787695.1 Solirubrobacterales bacterium
GCCCCGGACGGAGGGCCCGAAACGCGCTGCACGGATTTGGCCTCCTATAGGGGGGGTCAAACCCTGGTCACGTGATTGCAACGTCTGAGTAAGGCACCGAGACCTGTGACGTTCCATGGGTCTTCGTGTCGGACCAATGACCTCCCGGGCGATCCGCACCGCCAGCGAGGCGAGACCGCGCCCTCATGCACCCTCCACAGCCCGGCCCTCTCGGTGGCGGCCTCAGCCTGCCCGGGCCGTCACCGAGAGGGCCGCGTCCCTTCCCCGGGCGCCAGCTCGACGCGGCCCCGTCCCTTCCCCTAGTCCTGCGGGGCGTAGCGGCGGTGCAGGATCAGGACGTTGCCGTCCGGGTCCTTGAAGGGCGCCTGCAGGCAGACGCCGGAGTCCATCGTCTCGCCGAGGAACTCGACCCCGGCCGCCGTGAGCTCGGCGCGGGCGGCTTCGACGTCGTCGACCCGGAGCGCGACGGGGCTGGCGCCCGGCGTGAACTCGCGGCCGATCGCCGCGGCGTCAAGAATCTGCAGCGTGAGGTTGCCGGTCTCGAACTCGCCGCCCGGGATCCGCTCGTAGTTCTTCGACTGCTCGAGACCCAGGGTGCCGCCGTAGAACTCGGCCGCGCGGGGGAAATCGGTGACGAAGACGGCCAGGAAGTCGGCGCCTTCGACCCGCACGCTCAATCGACGCTGCCGAAGCCGACGCGGTGGTCGTTGGAGGCGACGCGCAGGAAGGCGACCTTGCCGAGGTAGAGCGAGATCACGCCGTCCTCGGTGTGGAGGTCGTGCCAGCCGCCCTTCTCGAGCTGCTTGCGCAGGTCCTTGAGGTCGTCGTCTCCCAGGCGGGCCTGGATCACCTGGCCACCTTCGAAGCCGATCTCGACTCGTTGTGCCTCTGCCATCAGTGCCCTTTCGCTGGTTCGACGATCTCGGTGAGGACCCCGCCGGTCGAGCGGGGGTGAAGGAAGGCGACGCGGCTCTCGCGGATGCCGACCCGCGGGGCGCTGTCGATCAGCTCGATCCCGGCGGCCGCGAGGCGCGGCAGCTCGGCGTCGATGTCGTCGACCGCGTAGGCGACGTGGTGCAGCCCCTGCCCATTGCGGGCGAGGAATTTGCCGACCGCGGTGTCGGGGCCGAGCGGCGCGAGCAGCTCGACGTGCCCGTCGCCGACATCGAGCAGCACCGCCTCGACGCCCTGCGAATCGACCGTCTCGCGGTGCACGAGCTCCATCTCGAAGCTCTTCTCGTAGAGGGCGATCGCGGCGTCGAGATCCTCGACTGCCACGCCCATGTGGTCGATCCGTCCGAACACGCCGCGGAGTCTATGGGGCGGGCTCGGCCCGCAGGATCTCGGCCATCGCGGCGAGGCTGACCTCGAGCTGCTCGGGGCTGGGCTCTTTGGTCGCCAGCAGGCGCTGGATCTCGCGGCCGGGGGTGTGGAAGGCCTCGGCGAGCGGCTCGCCGTGGTGGCGGTCAGACCAGGCGAAGGCCTCGACCGCGAGCGAGGCACCGGCCAGGCCGACCAGCGTGCGGGTCGCGTTGGAGGGGCGGTCGACGAAGTGCTCGAGCAGGATCGTCCCGACGGCGGAGAGCAGCATCATCGGCACGATCAGGTTGGAGCCGCAGCGGTCGTGCTCTTTGGGGACCGAGGCGACGTCCTCGACGCCCTGCTCGTAGGCGGCGATCGCCTTATGCTCGGCGCCGTGGTAGGCGGCGAGGTCGCGGTCGGTGAGCGCGATGACGGCGGGGATCACGCCGATCGCCTGGATCACGCCCTCGCGGGCCGCGGTGGCGGGGCGGTTGCGGCGCATGAGGCTGGAGAGCGCCAGGGTCGCGGCGGTCGCGCCGAGGACGCGCTTGTCCTCGAACGGCATCCGGGCGGAGCGCATCCGCTTGCGCACCAGCGGCAGCACCAGCATCGACTCGGCGAGTTTGATCGGGCCGCGCAGGCCGGGGGCTTTGGCGACGAGGCCGGGGACGAGCTCCGGTTTGCGTTCGGAGGCGACTTCGATCGAGCCGTCGGGGCGGCGGACCGCGGCGGCCCAGTGGGTCGGGCCGTGGACGAGCAGGCCGTTGCGCAGGGCCATGCCGCCGAGCCGCAGCTTCTTCGCCTTCGGTTTCGTCTCGCCTGCCTCGCCCTCCGCCATAGCCAGACGATACGAGATGCGGTGCGGCGGCCGGGTGGAACCGGCCCGAAATACGAAGAGGGCGCCGAGTCAAGGAACTCAGGCGCCCTCTCCCCCCTGTTCTTTTCCCGGCCGGAAGCCCCCAGTCCGAGCTTCCGGCCGGTGTTGCGGCTCTCCCTGGCAAAACTGGAAAGCCGCACATAGAAAACCCGGTGCGGGCGAGAAGTTGCGCTGCGTTCAGGGCTTGCCGAGGCGCTTGCGCAGCTCGGCCAGGCGCTCGCCGAAAGCCTTCTCGCGGCCGTTGCCGGTCGGCTCGTAAAACTCGCGGCCGGCGAGGACGTCGGGGAGGTACTGCTGGGGGGCGACGTTGCCCGGGTGATCGTGGGCGTACTGGTAGCCCTGGCCGCGGCCGAGCGCCTGGGCGCCCGGGTAATGGGCGTCGCGGAGGTAGTCGGGCGGGGTCTGGGCGCCGTGCCGGCGGACCTCCTCCCGGGCGGCGCCGATCGCCGTCGTCGCCGCGTTCGACTTCGGCGCGAGGGCGAGGTAGATCGCCGCCTGGCTGAGGTTCAGGGCGCACTCGGGGAGGCCGACGCGGTCGACCGCGCGGGCGGCGGCGGCGGCGACGAGCAGCGCCATCGGGTCGGCGTTGCCGATGTCCTCGGAGGCGAGGATGACCATGCGGCGGGCGAGGAAGCGTGGGTCCTCGCCGCCCTCGAGCATCACCGCGAGGTAGTAGAGCGAGGCGTCGACGTCGGAGCCGCGGGTCGACTTGATCCAGGCGGAGATGAAGTCGTAGTGGCGGTCGCCCTGGCGGTCGTAGTCGATCGCCCGGCGCTGCAGGGCGTCCTCGATCGCGGCGACGTCGACTTCCTTGCCGGCGGCGCGCTCGGCCGCGCGCTCCAGCCCCGAGAGGGCGGTGCGGGCGTCGCCGCCGCTGCGCTCGGCGAGCATCGCCAGCGCCTCGTCGGCCACCGGCGGCGGCTCGGCGATGCCGCGCTCGGGGTCGGCGAGGGCGCGGCGCAGGAGCTCTTCGACCTCGGCGGCCGAGAGCGGCTCGAGCTCGTAGACCTGGCTGCGGGAGATCAGCGCCGAGTTGACCTCGAAGTAGGGGTTCTCGGTGGTCGCGCCGATCAGGGTCAGGAGCCCTTCCTCGACCGCGGGCAGGAGCGCGTCCTGCTGGGCCTTGTTGAAGCGGTGGATCTCGTCGAGGAACAGGACGGTGGAGCGGCCGGAGCGACGGCGCTCGCGCGCCCGCTCGATCACCCCGCGGATCTCCGCTTTGCCCGCGTTCACCGCGGACTCCTCCTCGAAGGCCCCGTCGGACATCCGCGCCGCGATCCGCGCCAGCGTCGTCTTCCCCGCCCCGGGCGGCCCATAGAGGATCGCCGAGTGTGGCCGCCCCGATTCGATCGCCGCCCGCAGCGCCGACCCGGCGCCGACGATGTGCTCCTGCCCGACCACCTCGTCGAGCGTCCGCGGCCGCATCCGCACCGCCAACGGCGCGTTCGGCGGAATCTCTTCCGCCGCGTCGCCGCCCGCCGCGTCCCCAGTGTCGAAGAGCTGGTCGCTCATCGCACCAGTATGAGCGCCGCCCTAGGCGTACTTCCTGCGTTCGACCGGGAAGAGGTAGTTGACGATCACCAGCACGACGCTCACGACCTCGATCACAGTCGTCCCCATCCACGCCGTGACCGCCGACGTGGGCACGTCCCACCCAGCGGTCAAGCCGTACCAGGCGAAGATCCCGTTGGCGGCAAGGACTTGGAGCGCCATGAGGATGAGCGCCGCGATCGCGACGGCGTTGCGTAGCTGCCGATTGGCCTGTTCGGTGATCACGACCTCGCCGAGCATGTCCGCCTCGGCCTCGAGCATGGCGACGCGGGCTTCCTCGTCGCGAATGTCGAGATCGGCGCGTCGTTGCTCGTGCTCGTCCCCTCGCCCTACTCGTCCCGTCATCGCGCCCCCATTCCGACGCGACCGAGGCGGTAGCTCATCACATCACCGGGGACACCGAAGAACGTCGCGAGAGCAACGACGCTCCTCGTGTCCAAGACTTCCCTGAGAGCCACCCGGGGCATCAGGAGTTCCTCGGCGAACTTGAGGGAATAAGCCTGATCGTCATCGAGACCTCCACGCGACAGGAAATCGCGCCCCTCGACGAAGTCCCAGGGTCCGTCGAGACCCAGCTCGACGCTGCGGCTGTAATGCCCGAGTGCGAGCGCGCAGGGGAATCGCCGCCGATCCAAGCCGTCGATCGGATTGAGCAGGATCCGTGGAGGCCCGGAACCGGGCGCCTTGCGCAGAACGGACGAGACCTCGGGGGCGAGCTCGTCATCCCAGAGGACTTCGATTTCGAGATCCTCGCCGATCGCCACGGGGTCGACCGGCAACGTGATCGTGGTCGGCCTTTTCAGCCAGACCTGCTTCAGCAGCTCCCACGCGTCGCGTCCCGGTTCCATATCGGATCGAAGGTAGCCAGCGGGTTCTGAAATTCGGTCTTTTGTCACATTTGGGGCCGGTGCGATGGACATGTGGGGTTAAGGGCCGGGCGGGCTGAGGTTCTCCCCCCTCGCGGTACGCTCGATGGATGGAGAGCGCCATGCAGGGTGGTATTTCCGTGAATCTGCTCGAGTCGCGGAGCCCGACCACGGGGGAGATCATCGGCTCGGTGCAGACGATCACGGCCGCCGAGGTGCAGGGGGTCGTCGACGAGGTCGCGCGGATCCAACCCGCCTGGGCGCAGCTGCGGCCGAAGGACCGGGCCAGGTACATGCTGCGGGCCGCCGACGCGCTGCTCGACGAGCTCGATGAGGTGGCCGAGCTGCTGGTCCGCGAGCAGGGCAAGCCGCGGGTCGAGGCGTACACGATGGAGCTGCTGCCGACCGTCGACGCTCTGCATTGGGTGGCGAAGGCGGGGCCGAAGGTGCTCGCCGACGAGAAGGTGCCGATGCGCCAGGCCTTCACGCTCTCCAAGAGCGGGCACTTCTCCTACGAGCCGATCGGCGTCGTCGGCGTGATCGCGCCCTGGAACTACCCCTGGTCGATCCCCTTCGGCGAGGTCGCGATCGCGCTGATGGCGGGCAACGGCGTCGTGCTCAAGCCCGCCTCGCTGACGCCGCTCCTGGGCGAGAAGATCCGCGCGATCTTCGAGCGCGGCGGCGTCCCCGAGGGCCTCGTGCGCGTCGTCCACGGTGGTGGAGCGGTCGGCGAGGCACTCGCCCGGTCCTCGGTCGCCAAGGTCTTCTTCACCGGCTCGGTCGAGGTCGGGCGCCAGGTCGGTGAGGTCTGCGCGTCCCAACTCAAGGGGAGCGTGCTCGAGCTCGGCGGCAAGGACCCGATGATCGTCTGCGCCGACGCCGACCTCGGCAACGCGGTGAGCGGGGCGGTCTGGGGCAGCTTCGCGAACGCGGGGCAGACCTGCTCGGGGATCGAGCGCGTCTACGTGATGCGCGACGTCGCCGACCGCTTCCTCGCGGGCGTCGTCCGCGAAGCCGAGCGGCTGCCGCTCGGTGACCCGCTCGAGTGGGAGACCGCGATCGGGCCGATGACCTCCGACTCGCAGTACGAGACGGTGATCGAGCTGATCGACGACGCGGTCGCGAGCGGCGCGACGAAGCTTTGCGGCGGGCCGACCGAGGTCCCCAGGCTCCCCGGCAAGTTCATCGCGCCGACCGTCCTCACCGGCGTCACCCACGAGATGCGGATCATGCGCGAGGAGATCTTCGGCCCGGTGCTGCCGATCGTCGTCGTCGACTCCGAGCAGGAGGCGATCGACCTCGCCAACGACTCCGAGTTCGGGCTCGGCGCCTCGGTCTGGACCCGCGACCGGGCGCGCGGAGAACGGATCGGCCGGGTGCTCGAGTCGGGCATGGTCTGGATCAACGACCACTCGTTCAGCCACGGCGCCTGCCAGTGCTCGTGGGGCGGCGTGAAGAGCTCCGGGCTCGGCCGCTCGCACTCCAAATTCGGCTTCTACGAGTGCGTGAACATCAAGATGAACGCCTGGGAGCCAGGGCTGACCCGTGACTTCTGGTGGCACCCCTACGACCGCACGCTCGGCGAGGCGGTGCGCAACTCGGCGCGGCTGCTCTACGGGCGCGGCGAGGTGCGGGCGCGGGCCCTGCGCGAGGGCGCCCGGCCACTCCTCAAGGTCGGCCGCCGGACCGTGCGGCGCGGGTGAGACTTCGCCCTTCGGCGCCCACGTTCTACGTGACGTAGAGCGCCGCGGCTGCTGACTCGACAGAATCGCGGGAATGTCCCCGGATCAAGAACCGGCGATCCGGCTGGTCGGCCTGCGCCGCGTCTACGGCGACCGCGCCGCGCTCGCCGGGATCGACCTCGAGGTCGCGCGCGGCGAGTCGCTCGTCGTCCTCGGCCCCAACGGCGCCGGCAAGACGACGCTGCTGCGGATCCTCGCGACGCTGCTGCGCCCGACCGGCGGCGAGGTCGAACTGCTCGGCTGCAAGCTCCCCGGCGAGGCCTGGAAGCTGCGCGGCAAGATCGGCTACCTCGGCCACGAGCCGCTCCTCTACCGCGACCTCAGCGGCCGCGAGAACCTGCGCTTCCACGCCAAGCTGCACGGGATCAAGGGCGAGCGCGCCGAGGCCCGGATCGAGGAGCTGCTCGAGGCGGTGAAGATGTCCCACCGCGGCGACGAGCGCACCTACGAGTACTCGGCGGGGATGCGCCAGCGCCTCGCGATCTGCCGCTGCGTCCTCCACGAACCGGAGCTGCTGCTGCTCGACGAGCCCGACTCGAACCTCGACATCCCGGGCCGCGAGATCGCCAAAACGCTGATCGGGCGCGGCGGCGGCCACACCCGCGTCGTCGTCACCCACGACCCCGACCGCCACCTGCCCGAGGCCGACAAGGTGCTGACGCTCGGCATCGACGAGGGGACGGTGAGCGCGTGACCCCCTCCCGCACCGCCTTCGCCGCGATCCTCGCCAAGGACCTGCGGGCCGAGCTCCGCACGCTCCAGTCGCTCCCGGCGATGGCGCTCTTCGCGGTCAGCTCCTACGTCATCTTCCGCTTCGGCCTCAACCACAGCCACCTCTCCGGCGCCCTCGCCTCCGGCGTCCTCTGGGTGACCCTGCTCTTCGCCGCCGTCCTCGGCATCAACCGCCTCTTCGTCGCCGAGCGCGAGGAGGGTGGCTTCGACGCGATCCGCCTCGCCCCGATCGACCGCAGCGTCCTCTTCACCGCCAAGGTCGCGGCGCTGATCATCTACCTGGCCCTGCTCGAGCTGATCGCGGTGCCGATCTTCGCCCTCTTCTTCCTCAACAGCGCCGCGTCGCTGCCGCCGTTGATCATCGTCCTCGTCCTCGCCGACATCGGCCTCGCCGCGACCGGCACGCTGATCTCCTCGATGGCGGTCAATTCGAGGGCCCGCGACCTGCTCGTTCCGCTAGTTCTGCTGCCCCTCGTGATCCCGCTGATGATCGCCGCCACGGCCGCGACCGAACCCCTGATGCTGCTGGGCGGCGTCTCTTACCACCGCTTCGGAACGTGGCTCATGGTCCTGGGTCTATACGATCTGATCTTCGCCCTACTGGGCTACGCGGTATTCGATTTCCTGCTTGAGGATTGATCCGCCGTGACCGGTGCTATGGCGGGTGTTTCCCTGTATGTACGGCAAAGGACTAAGACCCCTATCGATCGCCACCGTCGTGATGTGGGCGATCACCCTCTCGCTGGTCTTCTTCTACGCGCCGATCGAAGCTGACCAGGGCTTCCTGCAGAAGATCTTCTACCTGCACGTGCCGCTGGCGATCATCGCCCTCTGCGGCTACGTCATCGGCGGGATCTTCGCGATCCTGCACCTGCGTAAAGACGACCCGCGCTGGGACGCCTACTCCTACGTCTCGATCCACATCTCGGTGATCTTCACCGTCGGCGGCCTGCTCACCGGCGCGATCTGGGCGAAGGGCTCCTGGGGCCACTGGTGGGTCTGGAACGAACCGACGCTGGTCAGCTTCCTGATCGTCTTCCTGCTCTACGCGACCTACTACCCCTTCCGCTACGCGATCGAGGACCGCCAGCGCCAGGCGCGCTACGCCTCGGTCTTCGCGATCACCGCCGGCGCCTTCGTGCCGCTCAACTTCCTCGCCGTGCGGGCGTCGGCGTCGCTGGTCCACCCGCGCGTCTTCGCCACCGCCGAAGGTGGCCTGCCCACCTCGATGCTGGTGACCTTCCTCTGCGCCCTGGTCTCGATGGGGCTGCTGTGGGCGACGCTGGTCAAGTTCGAGCTCTCGGCGAAGAGCGCCCAAGGCCAGCTGAAGCGACTGCGGCGCGCCCTCGACGCGCCGGTCGGCCCGCCCAGCTCGAGGATCGCACCGGAGGTGCAATAGATGTTCCACCTGCTTCTCGCGGCGGACCCCTCGGTCCCCAACGACATCGGCGGCAAGTACGTCGCCGGTGCATACGTCGTCTTCATCGTGCTGCTGCTGGTCTACGTCGCGATCATGGCGATGAAACTGGCGCGGATCGAGAAAGGCCTCGGCGAAGTCGCCGAGATCGCCGAGGCGCGCCGCGGCGAAGGCGCGACCCCCGCCGAGGCGGCGCAGGCCACCGCCCCGACGCCGAGCACCACGCACACCGTCACCCCGGGCCCGGCCGCGTCCAGCGCGACCGCCCAGGAGACCCGGCCTTGAGCGAGCTGCTCGCCCTCGGCGTCTCGCACAAGACGGCGCCGCTGGAGCTTCGCGAGCGACTCTCGCTGACCGAGGGCCGCTCGGTCGCGGCGCTGCGCGAGCTGACCGAGACCGAGACGATCGGCGAGGCCGCGGCGATCTCGACCTGCAACCGGACCGAGCTCTACCTTGTCGTCTCCGACCCGGTCCAGGCCGAGTCCGAGGCGCTCGGCGTGCTCACCCGCAAGGCCGACATCCCGCCGACCGAGCTGCTCGGCCACCTCTACAGCCTGCGCGGCGAGGACGCCTCCCGCCACCTGCTGCGGGTCACCGCCGGCCTCGACTCGATGATCGTCGGCGAGGCCGAGATCCAGGGCCAGGTCAAACGCGCCTACGAGCTGGCGCTGGTCGAGGGCGCCACCGGGCCGATCCTCAACCGCCTCTTCCGCGGCGCGCTGGCCGCCGGTGGCCGCGCCCGCAACGAGACCGCGATCGGCGAGCGCGGCGTCTCGATCCCCTCCGTCGCGGTCGAGGTCGCGCAGCGGGCGCTCGGCGACCTCTCCGAGCGCAAGGTGCTGATGATCGGCGCCGGCGCCACCGCCGAACTGGTCGCCCGGGCGCTGGTCGCCCGCGGCGTCGACACCGTCTTCGTCGCCAACCGCCACCACGACCGCGCGCTCGGCCTGGCCGAGCGCTTCGACGGCGAGGCGATCCGCTTCGAGACCCTGCCCGAGCAGCTGGTCGAGGTCGACGTCGTCGTCTCCACCACCAACTCACCGCACCACATCATCGAGCGCGACGGCCTCGAACAGGTGATGGCCGAGCGCGAAGCGCGCCCGCTGGTCCTGATCGACATCGCCGTGCCGCGCGACATCGAGCCCGGCTGCCGCGAGCTGGCGGCGGTCAGCGTCTACGACATCGACGACATCCAGCAGATCGTCGAACGGAACGCCGGCGTGCGCGAAGCCGAGGCGACGCGAGCGGAACGGATCATCGAGGACGAGCTCGACCGCTTCCAGAAATGGCTGGCGTCGCTCGAAGTGGTGCCGACGATCGCGGCGATGAGGGAGCGCGGCGATGAGGTCGTGCGCCGCGTCCTCGCCGAGAACGAGAACCGCTGGGAGAACCTCACCGACGCCGACCGGGCGCGGATGGAACTGATGGCGAAAGCGATCGCCTCGCGGATCCTCCACGAACCGACCCGGCGGATCCGCCGCGCGGCGGGCTCGGACGAGGCCTACCAGTACGTCAGCGCGATGCGCGAGCTGTTCGGCCTCGACGTCGAGACCGAGGTCGAAGCGGAGGCCGACACCACCGCCAAGGTGACCGCGCTGCGTCGCCCCACCCAGGGCTGAGTTGGCCCTGCGCATCGCCACCAGGGGCAGTCAGCTGGCCCTGACCCAGTCCGGGATGGTCGCCGAGATGCTCGGCGGCGCCGAGCTGGTCGAGGTCTCCTCCGACGGGCTGCCGGGCGACAAGTCGCGCTTCGTGCGGGCGGTCGAGCAGGCGGTGCTCGACGGGCGAGCCGACATCGGCGTGCACTCGGCCAAGGACCTGCCGGGCGAGGAGGTCGAGGGCCTGGAGATCGCCGCGGTGCCGCCGCGCGAGGACCCGGCCGACGCCTGGATTGGCGCCGGGACTTCATTGGAGGACATCCCTGAGGGCGCGAAGGTCGGCACGGTCAGCCTGCGCCGGCGGGCGCAGTTGCTGGCGGCGCGGCCGGACCTCGAGCTGCTCGACCTGAACGGCAACGTCGACACCCGGCTGCGAAAGCTGGCCGAGGGGGACTACGACGCGATCGTGCTCGCGGCGGCGGGGCTGCGCCGGCTCGGTCGCGAGGGCGAGATCGGCTTCCGCGTCCCCGAGGACCGGATGGTCCCGGCGGCGGGCCAGGGCGCGCTCGCGGTGCAGGTGCGCTCGGGCGACGAGGAGACCGCGGCGGCGGTGCGGGCGATCGGCGACGCGACGAGTTTCGCCGAGCTGCGCGCCGAGCGCGCCTGCTTCACCCGCCTCGACGCCGATTGCTCGACCCCGATCGGCGTCCACGCCAAGGTCGACGGCGAGCGACTGCGGATCGGCGCCTTCATCGGCCTGCCCGATGGCGGCGAGTGGATCCGCGACGAGCTCACCGCCGACGCCTCCGACCCCGAGGCCGCCGGCGCCGACCTGGCGAAGCGCCTCCTCGGCGCCGGAGCCGCCGAGCTCCTCGCCCGCGCCGCGGAGCTGGCCTCGTGAGCGCCCGCGCCGGAGTCGTGTACCTGGTCGGGGCGGGGCCGGGAGATCCGGGGCTGATGACCCGGCGCTCGCTCGAGCTGATCGCCGACGCCGACTCCATCTACTACGACCGGCTGATCCCGACCGGGGCGCTCGACGGGGCGCGTGAGGACGCGGAGCTGATCTACGTCGGCAAGCAGCCGGGCGTGCCGTCGGTGCCGCAGGAGGAGATCGGCGAGCGGCTGATCGAGGCGGCCAAGGCCGGCAAGAGCGTCGTCCGGCTGAAGGGCGGCGACCCGTTCGTCTTCGGTCGCGGCGGCGAGGAGGGCGAAGCGCTGCGCGCCGCCGGGGTCGAGTTCGAGGTCGTGCCCGGCGTCACCGCCGGGGTCGCCGCGACCGCCTACGCGGGGATCCCGGTCACCCACCGCGACGACGCCTCCGCGGTCGCCTTCGTCACCGGCCACGAGGATCCCGAGAAGGCCGAGACGGCGCTCGACTGGCCGGCGCTCGCCGCCTTCCCCGGCACTCTCGTCTTCTACATGGGCGTCAAACGGCTGAGCGAGAACGCGGCGTCGCTGATCGAGGGCGGACGCGACCCCGAGCAGCCCGCGGCGGCGATCGAACGCGGCACCTGGCCGGGACAGCGGACCGTGACCGCGACCCTGGGGACGATCGCGGCGTCGGTCGAGCGCGAGGCGATCAAGGCACCGGCGCTGATCGTGATCGGCGACGTCGCGGCGCGCCGCGAGGAGCTCCACTGGCTCGAGCGCCGGCCGCTGCACAGGCGCACCGTCGTCGTCACCCGGGCGCGCGCCCAGGCGAGCGGCGTGGCCAAGACTTTGCAAGGCCTCGGCGCCCAGGTGGTCGAGCTTCCCGCGATCCGGGTCGAGTCGCTGACCGGCACTGACGAGGCGCGCGCCGCGGCGAAGGCGATCGGCGACTACGACCTGATCTGCCTGACCAGCCCGAACGGGGTCAAACTGCTCTTCGAGGCGATCTCCGAGGCCGGGCTCGACGCGCGGGCGCTGGCCGGCGCGACGGTCGCGGCGATCGGCCCGGGAACCGCGCGGGCGCTGGCCGCCGAGGGGATCGCCGCCGACGTCATCCCCGAGCGCTTCGTCGCCGAGGCGCTGGTCGAAGTACTCGAAGACGTCGAGGTCGAGGGAAAGCGGGTGCTGATCGCCCGCGCCGCCGAGGCCCGCGACGTCCTCCCCGACGCGCTGCGCGAACGCGGCGCCGATGTCGACGTCGTCGCCCTCTACGAGACGGTGCGCGAGGCGCCCGACGAGAAAGCGATCGCCGCGGCCCAGGGCGCCGACTACGTCACCTTCACCTCTTCCTCGACCGTGAAGAACCTGACCGACGCGCTCGGCGAGCGCTTCCCGGCGGCGGCGCGGATCGTCTCGATCGGCCCGGTGACCAGCGACACGGTGCGCGAGGCCGGCCTCGAGGTCGCGGTCGAAGCCGACCGACACGACGTCGACGGCCTGCTCAGCGCCCTGCTCGCCGACGCCGCGACGCATTGAGCTTCGGCAGTCCGCATCGTCACTTTCGCCAGGTCGGGTCGACGAACACCGTCGCCCGTGAGATGGCCGAAGCGGGGGCGCCGAACGGGACGGTGGTCACCGCCGACGAGCAGACGGCGGGGCGAGGGCGTCAGGGACGCACCTGGACCGCGCCGTCGGGCTCGGCGCTCCTGTTCTCGGCGATCGTCCGACCGCTGGGCAAGCGCCACCCACTGCTGCCGCTCGCCGTCCCGCTTGCCGTCTGCGAGACCGCCGAGCGCCTCCGCCCGGAGATCGAGTGCAAGGTCAAGTGGCCGAACGACGTCCACCTCGACGGCCGCAAGCTCGCCGGGATCCTGATCGAAGCGCGCCCCCAGGAAGAGTGGGCGGTGCTCGGCATCGGCCTCAACCTCACGATCGCCGAGGACGAGTTCCCCGAGGAGCTTCGGGATCGCGCCACCTCCCTCTTCGCCGACGCTCGCGGTGTTGGAAATGCGCGCGATACCTACATAAGCCACAGCGCGAGCGGCGGCGTCGCCGATCAGGCGCGGGTGGCACTGTGCGAGGCGCTCGAACGCTGGGTCGAGGCCGACACAGGGACGATCCTCGCCGCCTGGCGCGGGCGCGACACGCTGCTCGGTCGTGAGGTGAGCTGGGAGCGGGGAAGCGGCGTCGCCGAGGGGATCGACGAGCGCGGCTACCTACTCGTCCGAGTCGCCGACGGGGAGCGGGTCGCCCTCGGTGCCGGCGATGTGCATCTGACCAGCTTCTGACCCGGCCGAGCCGCCGTTAGCGGACGCTTTCGCCTTCGCTTTGCGGCGAGCGGCGGCTTTCGCTTTCGCTTTCGAGGCAGCTTTGTCGACTTTGGGTCGGGGCGTTTTCTCGGCTTTGGCGGCTTTGGCTTTCGCCGGTTTCTCGGCTTTGGCTTTCGCCGCTTTGGCCGGTTTCTCTTTTGCCGCTTTCGAAGCTTTGGTTTTCGCCGGCTTCTCCGTCGCCGATTTCTCGCTTGCCGGTTTGGCCTCTTTGGCTTTCGCCGTTTTCGGTTTCGCGGCTTTGCGTTTCGCTTTGGCTTTGGTTGGTTTGCCGTCCTCGCCGTCCCCGTCGTCGCCGACCGCGGGCGCACTTACAACCTCAGGTGCCGTGTCGTTGACGCTCTCCTCGGGCGCGCCGCCGTTGCTCTCGGGCCCGGCCTCGGTCACCGCGTCATCGGCTTTCGCCCCTCTGCCGCGCCGGCGCCTGCTCCGTTTCGATTTCGGCCGGCGCTCCGAGTTCGACCGCTCGCCGTCCTCGAGGAACTCGTCCGAGCCCGCGCCGTTCTGCCCGACATCGTCCCCGCCGTCCTCGCCGCCACCGCGTTTGCGCTTGCGCCGGCGCTTGCCGCCTTTGGGGAAGTTCCGCAGCAGCTCGCGCGCCACCGCGCCCGGTTTCCGTGCCATCCGCATTTTCGCCCCGCGCAGGACCTCCTCGCCCTCCGGCGTGTGCGAGACCGCCGCGGCGAGCAGCGCCACCGCCAGCCGGCGGTCCTGTTTGCGCGCCGCGTGGACCAGTCGGCGCGCGTTGCGCCCATGGGCGCGCCCGCTCGAGTTCACCAGCAGGCCGAGCAGTCGCTTCGTCTCCGGCCAGCGCTGGACCGCGTACTCCTCGTGCAGTTCGCGCGTGTATTCGGCCAGCCGCCAGACCCACGCCTGGGCCTGGTCGCGGCGCCCGATCCGTTTGTCGATCAGCGCCTGCAGCAAGGATTTCGTCCCCGCCCGTTTGTCCTCGCGGCTCCAGGTGCCGACGATGTCGATCGCGTCGTCGAAGGCGTCGCCGTCGCCGAGGTCGGCGATCTCCCCCAGCGCTTTCAGCCGCAGCTGAGCGTTGCGGTTGCGCTGCACGCAGGTCAGCAGGAAGCGGCGGCGGAGCTCTTTGGTCTGGTCGTTCTGGAGCATCGCGCGGGCGCGCCGCCAGCCCTGCGTGTTGACCCGCGACCCGGCGAGCGCCGCCCAGGCGTGCTGCTCGGGGTAGTCGAGGTTCTCGACCGCGATCCGCCAGATCTCCCGCTCGAGCACCTCCATCCGTTTCTCCTCGACGTCGGAGACCGGGACGATCCGCCGCTCCACCCGCACCTTGCGGCCGCGGCCGCGGCGCACCGGCCCGACGACGATCGCGCCGCCGCGGTAGACGTCGCGGTCGAGCAGGCTGTGCAGGGTGACGATCGTCTCGTCGTGGGTCGTAGCCGGGTGGACGAAGTCGATGACGAGCCCCGCCTCCTTACCCGGCGCGCGCCGGGTCACGCGGCCGACCCGCTGCTGGTAGATCCGTTTCGAGGCGGTCGGCGCGAGGTGCATGCAGATCGTCGCGCGCGGGCTGTTCCAACCCTCGGCCAGCAGCTGGGCGTTGGTGAGGACGTCGACGTCGCCGCGTTCGAAGGCGGCGAGGATTTCGGCGAGTTCGCGCTTCGGCGTCTGGCCGGAGACCGCCTGCGCGTTGATGCCGACCGCGCGGAACGCCGCGGCGACGTTTTCGGCGTGGGCGACGCCGGCGGTGTAGACGACGCCCGGCGTTTTGCGGAAGCGTGACTTGTAGAGGTCGGCGATCGCGAAGTTGAACGGACCCTGGTCGAGCAGCGCGGCCAGCTCCTCCTGGTCGAAGTCCTGGTCGACCTCGCCTTTTCGCAGCGGCACCTTGGCGATCGTCCGCACCCCCGGGCCGGGCGGGATCCGCAGGCAGCGCAGCGGTGAGATGACGCCGCGGCGGGCCGCCTGGGCGAGGTCGAAGCGCGAGGTCTGGGTCGGGAAGAGGTCGGCTACGTGGCGGGCGATCAGCGCGCCGGTCGCGGTCATGCCGATGAAGACGGGGCCGGGCCAGGCGCGGATGCAGGCGCTGGTTTTCTCGCCCAGCGCGGTGTGCGCCTCGTCGCAGATCACGACCGAGTAGGCGTCGGAGACTTTCTTGTGGTTGCGGACGAACCACTGGTAGGTCTCGACCGTGACCGGGCCTTCGGCGTCGTCGCGGTTGCCCATCAGCGGCGGGCGCAGGCGCTCCTTGTAACCGCGGTCGGAGATCTCGCCGATGAACTGGTCGACCAGGTTGCGGCGGTGGGTGAGGATCAGGACGCCGCCGGTGCGGGTCGCCTCGATGAAGCCGACCGCGGCGACGGTCTTGCCGGCGCCGGTCGCGTGCTCGAACCAGAAGCGGCGGGCCGCGCCGGGATCGTCGGGGGCCTCCTCGACGACCTCGTCTTCGTCCTCGGGGCCCGGTTCCGACCAGTCCTGCGGCTCCTCGTCCTCGTGCGTCTCGTCTTCCTCGTCGCCTTCGACGTCGGCGTCGTCGGCGATCGAGATTTCGCCGGTCGGCGGCTCGTCGGCGCCGACTTCGCCCGCGCCGAGCTCGACCCCCGCCTCGGCGGAGCCGACCTGCTGCTGGGCCATCAGCTCGGCGAGCGTGCCGGAGAGCGCGTCGACCTGGTGCGGCGAGAGCTCGGCGCCGTCGCGCAGGGTCGGCGGCTCGACCGCGAGGAAGCGCTCGAGGCCGAGCAGCATCGAGTAATTGCGGCGCCACTCGATCGAGGGATGCTCGGCACCCGCCGCGAGCTCCTTCAGCGCGGCGTCGAGCGCCTGGCGCCGGGCGGTGCCGGGAGCGAGCGCGGCCGGCCCCTCGCCGTCGAGCAGGAAGGGCTCCCGGGCGAATGCCGATGCGCGATCGATGTCGTCGCTAGATGGGACTGCCGCGTCGGCGGCAACGGTGGTGTTGGCCATAGAAGGCTTTGGTTTCTGCCCCGGCCGCAAACAAGGGAAGGCAGCCGGAAGCGAGGATGGAACGAGGCATCGGGCGTCGGGTGTGTCTCCGTCCCCCGAGTACTCACTGAGGTCCGCGAACCGCGAACCGAACGTCTCCGTATTGTAATCACGCAGCGGATGCGAAGGCGGCTGACACTCGCGCTCGCCCTGGTGGCGGGCCTCCTACTCACCCTGACGGTGGCGGCTTGCGGCTCCTCATCGGGGAGCGAGAAGACCCCTCCGCCGAACTACAAGAAGGCGCTGAAGGGCGCGCCCGCGCCGCTGGCGAACCTCTATTCCGAAGCGAACGAGCTCCTCCCCGGTGGGAAGGACGCCTTCGAAAAGCGGGTCGGCGAACTCGGCTATCCGGTCGTCGCCAACGTCTGGGCGTCCTGGTGCGGGCCGTGCCGGCTCGAGTTCTCGGTCTTCCAACAGGTCTCGGCGAAGTGGGGGAAGAAGGTCGCCTTCCTCGGGATCGACGCCGAAGACGAAGAAGCGGCAGCCGAACAGTGGCTGAAGGAACGGCCGGTGCCGTATCCGACCTACTTCGAAAACGGGAGCGAGATCGCCGCGTCGCTGAAGCTCGTGGGCAGGCCCGACACGGCCTTCTACGGCTCGAACGGGGAACTGGTCTACCTGAAACAAGGCCCGTACACGCACGCCTCCGAACTCGAAGCCGACATCAAGAAATACGCCCTTTCCAAGTCCTAGAGGCGCATAATCAACGCATGGAAGCGTTCGTCGTCATCGCGCTGATCGGGTTCGGGTTACTGGCGGCGGAGCTGTTGCTGCCGACCGGCGGGATCCTGGCGCTGTTCGGGATCGCCGGGCTGGTCGCCGGCGGGATCCTCGCGCTCGGCTCCAGCGACGGCGCCGCGGACTGGATCGGCGGCGCGCTGATCACGATCGCGGTGCTCTCCGGGATCTCCTTCTTCCTCATCACCCGGCGGGTCGTCCGCACCACCCGCTTCCTGCCCAAACGGGGCGGGACCGAGGAAATGGTCGGCGGCGAAGCCGAGGCGCGCTCGTCGATCGACCCGACCGGCAAGGTCTTCATGCGCGGCACGCTGTGGTCGGCGCGCCTGGCCGACGGGGTTGGGCCGGTCGGATTCGGGGATAAGGTGCAGGTGGAGGCGGTCGACGGGCTGACGCTCGTGGTGCGACCGGTGGCCACTACGGCCCAGGTACCCCAGGTCAACTCACATCAAGGGAGCTAGCTGAATGGCGGTCGTCGGCGCGGTAATCATCGTGATCATCCTCTTTGGGCTGATCGCGCTCGGCATGTCGGTGCGGGTCCTGCGCGAGTACGAGCGCGGCGTGATCTTCCGGCTCGGCCGGCTGATCGCGACCAAGGGCCCGGGCCTGATCCTGCTGATCCCGGTGATCGACCGGATGGTCAAGGTCGAGCTGCGGACGGTCACCCTCAGCATTCCGCCGCAAGAGGTGATCACCCGCGACAACGTCCCCTGCCGCGTCAACGCGGTCGCCTACTTCCGCGTCGTCGACCAGAACCGCGCCGTGGTCGAGGTCGAGAACTACCTTGTCGCGACCTCGCAGATCTCGCAGACGGCGCTGCGCTCGGTGCTCGGCAAGGCGGAGCTCGACCAGCTGCTCTCCGACCGCGAGCGCCTCAACGAAGAGCTGCAGAAGATCATCGACGAGTCGACCGAGCCGTGGGGCGTGAAGGTCACCGCGGTGGAGATCAAGGACGTCGAGATCCCCGAGCAGATGCAGCGGGCGATGGCGCGCCAGGCCGAGGCCGAGCGCGAGCGCCGCGCCAAGATCATCAACTCCGAGGGCGAGTTCCAGGCGGCGCAGAAGCTCACCGACGCGGCCGACATCATCAGCACCAACCCGGCCTCGCTGCAGCTGCGCTACCTGCAGACGCTGCTCGAAATCGGGTCGAACCAGAACACCACCGTGGTCTTCCCGCTGCCGATGGACGTGATCGAGCCGTTCCTCGGCCGCTCCGACCACAACCGCGGCGGCAGCAAAGCGAAACCCGACGCGCCGAAACCGCCGCCCCACGGTGGCGAGCCGGTGCCGGGAGTCGAAGGGTCCGGCCTGCCGGCCGAGGGCGACGTCGGTCCCGAACCGATCGTGCCGCCGGAGGACGACTCTCCGGCGACCCCCGGCGGCAGCTCGCGGCCGACGCCCGGCGTCATCCCGCCGGAGGACGACCCGCCGCCGCCCGATCCCGATCTGCCTCCCTCCCGCTCCTGAGCACGGGCGCGCCCTCACCCGAGATCCGGATCGATCAGCTCAGCGGGCTGAGGACGATCCTCGCCCCGGGCCGTTCCGCGCGGCCGGACAACTTCACCGCGCGTCGCTCCGATCCGAAAGGGCCGGAGGGCTGCCCCTTCTGCGAGGGCAACGAGGGGGCGACGCCGCCGGAGATCTACGCGCTGCGGCCTGACGGGAGTGCCCCGGACTCTCCCGGCTGGCGCACGCGGGTGGTGCCGAACCTCTACCCGGCCCTGGGGGCGCCCGAGGGAGCGGGATCGGGCGGCAGCCCGGAGGCCGAAGCGGGCTCCTTCGCCGCGAGCGGCGATCCGCTGCTGACCTCGCGGCGCTCGGGCGAACCGGACCTCTTCAGCTCGCGCCCGGCGACCGGCGCCCACGAGGTGCTGATCAACTCGCCCCGCCACGTGACCGCGATGGCCGAGCTCGACGACGCCGAGTTCGCCGACGCTGTCGCGACCTGGCGCGAGCGCATGCGGGCCCACGCCGACGCCTCCTATCTGCAGCTGATCGTCAACGAGGGCGGCGGCGCCGGGGCCTCGCTCGAGCACACCCACGCGCAGCTCTACGCGCTGCCGTTCGTCCCGCCCTCGGTGGCGCGCGAGAGGGAGCGGGCGGGCTCCTACGCCGAACGGACGGCCGGGTCGGGGCTGCTCGCCGACGTGCTGAACGAGGAGGTGCGGCGGAAATCGCGGCTGGTGGCGATCGACGACGAGGCGGTGCTGATCTGCCCCTGGGCCTCGCGCGGGCCGTTCGAGCTGCGGGTGATCCCGCGCCGCGAGGAGGTGCGCTTCGAGGACGGGGCCGGCGGCGCGGCGATGATCGCGACCGCGATGCGCCTGTTGGCGAAGCGCTTCGGCGCGCCGCCGGAGCTGAACCTCTGGGTGCGGACCGCCCCCCACGGCACCGAGTTCTTCCACTGGCACGTCGACATCGCGCCGCGGCTGACGATCAAGGCCGGCTTCGAGCTCGGCACCGGCGTCGACATCAACGTCTACCCGCCGGAGCTAGCGGCGTCAGACCTGCGCGACTGCCTGTGAGCTGAGCACGGAGTCGAGCAGCCCGGGGAAGCGGGCGTCGACGTCTTCGCGGCGGAGGCGACTCATCTTGCAGGTCCCCTCCTTCCATTGCTCGATCAGGCCGGCCTCGCGTAGCACCCGGAAATGGTGGGTACGCGTGGATTTGGAGATCCCCGGAGCGAAGCTGCCGCACGGACGCGGCTCATCGCTCATCGCCAGTTCGGCGACCATCCCGAGCCGCTGAGGATCGCTCAACGCGTGCAGGACGGCGGAGATGTCGAGGGAGTTCCGATCGGGGTGTTCAAAGCTCACACAGGCATCATACGACGATCGTCGAACTTTGTGGTACGGTGATCATCGAACTATGAAGCGGATCCAGAAAGACGCCCTGCTACTCACCGTCTGCCTCGCGCAGTTCATGGTGATCCTCGACATCTCGATCGTCAACGTCGCGCTGCCGGACATCCACTCCTCGCTCGGCTTCTCCGACACCGGCCTGCAGTGGGTCGTCAACGCCTACACGCTCACCTTCGCCGGCTTCCTGATGCTGGCCGGCCGCGCCACCGACCTCCTCCCCCGCCGCCAGGTCTTCCTGGTCGGCGTCTCGCTGTTCTCGGTCGCCTCGCTCGGCTGCGCGCTCGCCGACAGCCAGGCCGTCCTCGACGGCGCCCGCGCGATCCAGGGCTTCGGCGCCGCGGTCATCTCCGCCGCCAGCCTCGCGATCGTCACCGGCTCCTTCAAAGAGGGCGTCGAGCGCAACCGCGCCCTCGGCCTCTGGGCGGCGATGGGCGGCGTCGGCGGATCGGCCGGCGTCCTGCTCGGCGGCGCCCTCACCCAGGCCTTCAGCTGGCCCGCCGTCTTCATCATCAACATCCCGGTCGGGATCGCCGTCGTGCTCGCCGGTCGCCGCGTGATCCCGAAGCAGCCCGCCACCGGTATCGACCGCAAGCTCGACGTCCCCGGCGCGGTGCTGATCAGCGGCGGGCTGACCGCGATCGTCTACGGCATCGTCCGCACCGACTCGCTCGGCTGGACCTCGCTCGGCGTGCTGGTCCCGCTGGCGCTCGGCATCGTCCTGCTCGGCCTCTTCGCGCTGGTCGAGGGGAAGCTCGCCGCCGACCCGCTGATCCCGCTCGACGTCTTCAAGATGCCGGCGCTGCGGGCCGCCAACCTGATCGTCGCGCTGCTCTTCGCCGGCATGTTCGGCATGTGGTACTTCGTCTCCCTCTACCTGCAGGAAGTGAAAGGCGACGACGCGCTGCTCGCCGGCGTCTCCTTCCTGCCGATGACGCTCCTGGTCTTCGGCGGCTCGGCGACCGCGCCGAAACTGGTGGCGCGCTTCGGCATCCGCCCGACGCTGACCTTCGGCATGGTGCTGGCGACGATCGGCTTCCTCGTGTTGGCGACGGTGGAAGCCTCGAGCTCCTATTGGGTGGCGATCCTGCCCGGCGGGATGCTGGCGGCGCTCGGCACCGGCTGGTCGCTGGTGCCCGCGACGATCGTCGCCGTGAAAGGCGTGCCGCCCGCGCAGAACGGCCTCGCCTCCGGCGTCGTCAACACCTCGCGCCTGGTCGGCGGCACGCTCGGCCTGGCGGTGCTTACGACGGTCGCGACCTCCCACACCAATCACCTGCTCTCCGGTGGCACGGCCCCTCTCGACGCGCTGACGAGCGGCTACCGGATCGCCTTCCTGGTCGGCGCCGGACTCGCCCTGACGGGCGCGGTCGCCGCCTTCACCCTGCTGCGCAGCCGCCCCGAGGGCGTCCCCCGCCCCGCCCAGCAGGGCGCCTAGGCCCCGGGCGGGCCGGCCCCGCTGTAGTGTCAGCGGCCGTGGCCCCGAACCCTCGACCGATCCCGCGCTTCATCGCCGACACGAGCCAGGAGGGCATCGCCGCCGGGCGCTTCGCGGCGCGGCTGCGCGAGGCCTTCGTCGAGGCCGTCGACGCGATCGAGGACCTGCCCGAGGGCGTGAGCGTGCCGGAGGAGATCGACTGGTTCCCCGAGCGCGCCTGGGGCGGCCGCGTCTGGATCCCCTGCTCGGTTCGGACCGAGAGCGAGGAAGGCACGCTCGAGCTCTTCGGCCACGTCTCCTACGCGCTGCCGATCGGTGAGGGCGACGCCACCGACTTCCGCGCCACCGCCGACTTCACCGACGTTCTGGCCGAGGACAACCCGGACTGGAAAATCGACCTGAACGACGACGTGATCGGCCGCTGGCGCGGCGAGAACGGGCGCGCGGGCGCGGTCACGTTGGTATGGGGACGGCCCCTCGTCCGCGGCGCCGTCGCCGCCACCGCCGAACTCGACGGCGAGACCGTCGACCAGGAAGAGATCGTCCGCGACCGCTTCAGCCTGGTCGCCCTCGACGCCCTCGAGGCCTACGGCGACGACGTCTTCATGCAGGTCAAGCTCTGGACCCGCCGGGCCCTGGAGCTGGCGAGCGAGAGCCTCTACGCCAGCGAGGACGACGCCGACGACCCGGCCGAGTCCGACCCCGCCGCCTAGCCCTCCCCGATCAACTCGACCTCGGTCCGCAGGCCAGACGCCCGCGCCAGCTTCCCGTCGAGCGTCAACAGCGGCGAGTCAAGCGCCTCGGCGAGCGCGACGTAGAGCCCGTCGTAGAAGCTGACGTTGTCGCGCAACTCCCAGGCGCGATCGATCAGATGCCGGTGGGGCACCTTCTGCAGGCGCATCTCCAGCAGGTCATCGAGCGCCGCCCCCGCCTTGCGGGCGCTGATTTCCCCGCCACGGACCTGACGGCGCAGGGCCTGGCCCACCTCGGCGTCGACCAGGGCGGGAGCCCAGACCCAGCGCTCCCGCCTGATCGCCTCTCGGGCCGCCTCCACCCGCTCGCCTGCGGCCAGGTACTCGACCAGAACCGAGGCGTCGACGACGTTCAAAAGTCGCCCCGCGATTCGCGGATGTAGCGGACGGTGTTCTCGGTTTTCACTTTCGACGGCCCGCGCGCCCGCACCCTGGCGTCGATCTCCTCGAACGGAAGCAGGCCCGACATCACACCGAGTTCGCGCTTGATGAAGTCCGAGAGAGACATCCCCTCCGCTGCGGCCTGCATCTTCAGCATCCGGTGCATGTCGTCCGGCACGTTTCTGACCTGGATCATCTTGGACATGTTCTCCACATTAAACGAGGTAGAAGACACGTCGCGTAGTTGAGTAGCGTTCATGCAACCGATCGTGGCGTCGAAATACGCACGTGTGGTGCGCACAAAGCAAATTCTTCGTCACATCGGTGCCAACTAGGACAAAATGCCGCCCGGGCCCCGATAGCTCAGCTGGATAGAGCGATCCCCTCCTAAGGGACCATCCCTACGGCTTGCGTAGCGCGACGAGGCGGGTCCTTCCAACCAGGCGGCAAGCCAAATTCGCGCCGCGCCTACCGATGCAAATCGCCCGGTCGCCGGCCGGGGCGGTCTAGAGGTTGGTCCAAGAGGAGGAAAGAATGGCGGCGGAGTTGAGGCAAGGGAAGTTCGACCATCGGGGCGACTTGCTCCCACAGGACATCGCAGCCCAGATTGGTAAGGACAACGGGGAAATGGTGGGATTTCGTCTCTGTTGGTACGAGGTCGACGACGACGGCATCAAACGTCGGCCAGGCAAATCGTTCTCGGCTCGCACGCACAAGTCGCTCGATGCCGCGCTAGCCTCCCCTGCAAGTTGAACGCGACCGCTTCACGGTCCCAGACCGAATCGGACCTCAGCGCGAGCTCCAACGGCGGAATCGGGCTAGGCGGAAGCCCAAGGAGACCACTCACGACCAGGCGCTCGAGCCCGACCTAGTCGCGGCATAGCGAAATCGTCTGCTCTATCTCTGATGTCAAGGGCGCGGGCCTCCGACTTTAAGACCGCAAATGACGACAGCGTCGTCGAGGTCCGCCGTCTCCAGCCACAGGACGAGCCTCAGCGGCTCGCCGTTCGACGCTCGATGCGCCCCCGCCTTCATCCCGCCGGCAGCGCGAGCACGCCGTCGCCGAGTTCCGCGCCGTGCCGCCAGCCGGCCAGCGCTTCGGTAGGCGGGGGGTGACCTCCGAGTGCTACGTCGCTATACCGCTACCGAGCTGATGCAGCAGCTGACTCCTAAAGATCAGGGACTATTCGACTTCCGCAGGCGGGCTGGTGTGCTCGATGCTCCCTTAGAAAGGCGCCAACGGCCCGCCCCTGAAGTTCGTCAGGGTCCCGAGGTTGCCACCGGCGGCAACGCCGACGTACCCATTGGTGTAGGTCGAGTCGGCCGCGGAGAGCAACTGTGTGAATCCTCCGGTCGGCGCCGCCATCCAGACCGAGAGGGTTCCCCCTTTGTCGGCGAGCGCGAATCGACTACCCACCGGAACCGAGAGCGCAGTTTTCGTCGCAAGGACGGTCGCGACGCCGGCGACGCGTTTTTCGAGCGCGATGTTCTCGATGTTGTTTGTTTTGGTTTCGACGAGGCTGAGTTCGTAGCCGCTCCGGGCGGTGGCGGGATTTTGCATGTCGAGAAGGAGGTCGAAATAGCGCCCGGTATTTCCCTGGGGCGTCGAGATGGTCGCCGCCACTGCGTCGCCCGAGCCCGTGTCGGCGAAGCTGGCCTTGGTCCAGTAGGCGCCGTCAATACCACTGGCGAATGCGTCGACCGCCCCCCACCCTCCAGCTTCTTCTTCTTCTTCATCAGGGCTGGAGACCGAGCCGGTCTTATGTACCGACTGGTAGTCCCAGGCGAGCGGCGCCCAGATGCCTGCCTCCGATAGCGGCGATTCGGCCGTCGCGAACGCATCGTCGAGCCTCACTTCGCCGAGCGCGGTGCTCATGTTCGTGACTTTGTGCGCCAGTAACCCGAACTTGAGGTTCGTGATCCTCGTCGCACTCCCGGAACCTTCGACGGCGACGGTGCCGCTGGAATAGGTGCCGTCAGAGGCTGCGATCAGGGGTTTAAATGCGGATCCGGTGTTTATCAAGACCGAGACGACGCTGCCTTCGTCGACGAGGGCGAACAAGTTGCCGTTGGAGAGCGCAACGTTTTTCGCTTCCTTCAGCAGCCTCGACGTTCCGCCGATCCACCTCAACAGGCTCACCGTGTACGTGTTCGTCCCGCTCTCGTAGAACTTGAGCTGATAGCCGGCTTTGGACGTCGACGCATTCGGCAGGTCGAGCCATACCGAGAAATAGTGTTCGATCCCGCCCGGGTTAGCTGCCATGGTTGCCTCCACGGCCAAGCCGGTCCCTAGATCGGCGACCGAGGGACCGTAGGAGGCGCCGGCGACGAGCGGGAAGCTGTCGGAAGGACCCCAGCCGTTCGAGGAGTCTCCCCCCTTCGGATGGGTGCCGCCTGCCCAAGGAACCGCGGTCCAATCCGAGGTGAAGTTAGAGATCGCATCACTGGTCGCGTTGAAAGGATCCGTGATCGCCAGATCCGTAAGCTCGGCAGCAACTCTCCCACCGGTTTCAAAAGTGAGATCCGGGCCAAGGCGCGTACCGACAGCGTTCGTTGCGACGACGCGGAAGTGGTAGACCGTCTGGGGCTGGAGTTTGGTGATCCCCCTACTCGCCTCGATGAGCGCTCCGCCCGCACCCACATTCACTTCAGGCGTTTTGTTTCCATATGCAGCGGTCGGTCCGTATTCGAAGAAGGCTTTCGTTTCGCTGGTTTCCGGGTTTATCCAGGCGCGCAGTTCGGCCGTGTTTTCTTCGACTTGCGTCGCGCCTTCTGCGGTGATCGCCGGCTTTCCCGGAATAAACGCATGTAGCCCTGGTTCGAATTCAAGGGTTCCGAAGGCGTTCGTGGCGACGAAATTCCAGTAGATCGTCCCTTCTACTTCAGGCACTTGCTGTTTGAATTCGTAGAGGCCGGTTCCAGCGTCGACATCCGGCGTCTGATGAGTCAACTGATTGGGTGCCATGCCCCACTTGAAGTGAGCGTGCAAATCTGAACCGGTGCCGTTCACGGAAGCAAAAAACGTCATGCTTCCTTTGCCGGGGGTGACCCCGACACCACCGGCGACCGGCCCAAGGCCCTCAGCTTGGAACGTATGGACTTCACCATAGTCCGTACCATACGAGTTGGTGGCGCTGATCCGATATTCGTAGCTGGCCCCTGGTTGAACGGGGATGAGGAAGTTGATCGGCGTATACCCCTGACCCGTCAGACCGCTCTTGACCGGGCTCTGTTCGAAGAGGCCCCCTTCACCGTATTCGACGCGATAGGTCGTAGGGATCTGATTGGCGTTCACCTGCCCGTAGATTCTCTCCTCGGATGCGACGGGACTTTCCGCCGATCCGGTGATGGCGTGAGGCGCACCAGGCCCCGCGATATTCACTCCGAGTTCGGCCGTCGCTTCGGTGATCGAATTGAAATACATGATCGCGCCGTGCGAAGCGCAGTAGCAGCCGGAATCCATCCC